>NZ_CP053841.1:1261118-1576398 GCF_013201895.1 Campylobacter blaseri
AAATCACGAATATTATAGTGGAGCATATGAATTAATTGAAGTTTTAAAAAAATATAAAGTTAAAGTTTTAGAAAATGAAAATTTAGAGTTTAAGGGCGTAAATTTCGCTGGAGTATACGATAGAGCTGGGCAAAGATTTGGGTATTTAAAGCCAAATTTAAAAAAAGCTTTACAAAATAAAAATGAAAATTTACCAACAATTTTGTTAGCACATCAGCCAAAGTATATTTATGAAAATGTAAAAGATGAGGTTGATTTATGTATTTGTGGACATACTCACGCAGGACAAATTTTTCCATTTTCCCTTCTTGTGCTAATGGAGCAAAAATACTTATATGGACTTTATAAAGAGCAAGATAAACAAATATATGTAAGTAGTGGTGCAGGTTTTTGGGGGCCTCCTGTTAGGATACTAGCTCCTGCTGAGATAGCATTTTTAAATTTAAAAAAAGGTTAATTATGACAAATTTAATTTCTTGCATTTTTGGAAAAATAGCAAGTATAAAATTTCCAAAAAAAGTTCAAAACTTTATAAATAAAAGTTATGTAAATTATTTTAAAATTGATATGAGTGAGTTTAAAAACTATACAGAATATAGGAGTTTAAATGAACTTTTTACAAGAACTTTAACCAAAAAAAGAGAACTTTCATGCTCAAATTTCATAAGTCCAAGTGATGGTGTAGTTTTTCAAACAGGAGTTAGTTCAGAGTTTAAAGCTTTTAGCATAAAAGGCATTGATTATAATATTAAAGAGCTTTTAGATGAAGATATAGATGATGAGTTAAAATATCTAAATATATATCTTTCTCCAAAAGACTATCATCACTATCACAGCCCTTGTGACTTACAAATTTTAGAGGCAAAATACATACCTGCAAAACTCTATAGCGTTGCAAAAAGCGCGATTTTAAAAATTCCAAATTTATATGCTAAAAATGAAAGAGTTATTTTAAAGACAAAACTTGAAAATAATAAAATTTTATGGCTTGTTTTTGTTGGGGCTTTAAATGTTGGAAAAATGAAATTTAATTTTGATAAAAACATTCAAACAAATGCAAAAAAAGGTAAAAATATATATAAATATGAAAATTTACTCTATAAAAAAGGTGAACATTTAGGAAATTTTGAATTAGGCTCAACTATTGTAATTTTAGCCAATCAAGATAGTTTAAATTTTGATACTCAAAATAGTGAAAATATTAAGTTTGGGCAATCGTTAGGTGAAATCTTAAGCTAGTTTTAAATATTTTTATACTTAAATATATAATACACAAGAAGGAATATTAAATGAAAAAAGCTTTTACGATGATTGAACTAATATTTGTCATAGTAATTTTAGGAATACTTGCAGCTGTCGTAATCCCAAGATTAGCAGTAGCAAGAGATGATGCAAAAATTAGTAAATTTTCTCAAAATCTTTCTATGACAATAACAGATTGTATCTCTTTTTATATATCACAAGGCAAGTATGACAAAGATATATCTAAAATGACAAATGTTGATGTTGTGAATAAAAAAGACTATACTGCAGAACTTGCTATGAATGATGTAAGTTGTGTTAAAATAGTTTTGTATAATGAAAATGATACAAAAAATGGTATAAATAAAGGCTCTTTAGAAGTTATTCCTATAAATAAAGATAATGTAATTTGCAAAAAATTACATTTGATTCCTTCTATAAAAAATCATCTTCAAGCTAAAAGATATATAATTAATAATACAATAAATTAAACTACATTTTGATATAATAACTTATAGAATCAAATAATAAAAGGATTTAAGTATGAAAAAAATGAAATATGGTTTTACAATGATGGAGTTAGTTTTTGTTATAGTTATTTTGGGAATTTTATCTGCTGTTGCTATTCCTAGGTTAGCTGTAAGCAGAGATGATGCAACTGTTGCAAAAATTAGAGCTGATCTATCAGCCATTAGAAGCGGAATATCATTAAAAAAATCTGAAAATTTGATGTCTGGAAATGTTGCAACTCCTAAACTTGGAGATTTTTTTGAAAATGTGCTAAGCAAGCCGTTATCAAAAGGTGATTCAAGGAATGGGTGGACAAAAAATAGTGATAACTCTTATACCGCCTGCGTTGCTGGGCAATGCGCTACATTTACATACTATGAAACCAAGCAAACTATAAAGGTAGGCACAAAAGATCAAAATGTAAGTGCTGGTACTTTATTGTGTCAAGGTAAAAATTGCCATCTTTTTGAGTAAATGAAATATTATAAAGTTGCTATTTTAAATAAAAACTTAGAACCATTAACTTATCACTTTGATAAAAATGTATCTATATACTCCATAGTTGAAGTTGTTTTAAAAAACAAACTTCATAAAGGAGTCATAATAAAAGAGGTCGAAAAACCAATCTTTAAAACTGCAGAAATTTCTACAGTTTTAGAAGAAAAGCTTTCCAAAATGCAAATAAGCTTAGCAAACTTTATCTCATACTACTATATATCTAAAATTGGAATCTCTTTTAATCTATTTACACCATACAAAAATAAAAACGATCAAAATATAAATTTTAAACTAAAACCAAATTTAAGCCCAAATCAACAAAAAGGCTATGAGTTTATAAAAAATAATCAAATTTCTCTTTTGTTTGGCGATACGGGAAGTGGAAAAAGTGAAATTTATATAAGTTTACTTGTTGATATTTTAAACAAAGGAAAACAAGCTCTTTTTTTAATGCCTGAAATTTCCTTAACACCGCAAATGGAAAAGAGATTAAAAAAATATTTTGGCGATCACATCGGTGTTTGGCACTCAAAAATAACAAAGTCTGAAAAAGAAAAGCTACTAAAAGATTTTGAAAATGGCGATATAAAACTAATTGCAGGAGCTAGGTCTGCTCTTTTTTTGCCATTTACAAATTTAGGACTAATTATAGTTGATGAAGAGCATGATGATAGCTACAAATCTTCTCAAAATCCAAGATACAATGCTAAAGATTTGGCTTTATATATAGCTAAAAAACTTGATAGTAAAATAGTTTTAGGCTCAGCAACACCATCTCTATCTAGCTTTGTAAAACATCCTAGCTTTAGACTAAAAGGAACCTATTTTAGTAGCCAAAAAACGATTGATTATGATATTAGTGAAACTAAAATTACCCCAAAAATTCTCCAAGAGTTAAAAAACACTCTATCAAATAAAAATCAAGCCATAGTTTTTTTACCAACAAGAGCTAATTTTAAATATATGATCTGCAAAGAGTGTAAAACCATTGTAACTTGTCCATATTGTAGTGTTGGGATGAGTTTTCACAAAAGTAAAAATGCTTTAGTTTGCCACTATTGTGGATTTAGCATGTATGCAAAAACTAATTGTGAAAAGTGTGGAAATGAGGTTTTAGAGTCAAAAAGAATGGGGACAAGTGAGGTAGTAAGCCAGCTTCAAAGCTATTTCCCTAGTGCAAATATTGCTAAATTTGATAGAGATGAGATAACTACTCAAAAAAAACTTATAAATATACTTAGTGATTTTAATGATGGAAAAATTGATATACTAGTAGGAACTCAGATGCTTAGCAAAGGACACGACTATCATAATGTAAAGCTAGCTGTTGTTATGGGAATTGATGCTGGGCTTTCATATGCTGATTATAAAGCTAGAGAAAAAACTCTCTCACTTGCTATTCAAATAGCAGGTCGTTCAGGTCGTACTGGAAAAGGCAAAATTCTATTGCAAACGGAACAAGCTGATTTTTTTAAAGATTATATAGAAAATTATGATAAGTTTTTAAAAGAAGAAAAATATTACCGAGATGGGCTTTACCCTCCTTTTACAAGGCTCTTAAGAATTTTAATATCTCATAAAAATGAAAAAAAAGCAGAAGAATCTATGCAAATTTGCTTAAACAATTTAAAAAAAATTGAAGATATAGAGATGATTGGCTATGGAAAAGCCGCTATTGAATATATATCATCTAAATATAGGTATGAAATTTTGATAAGAGCTAATTCACACAAGCCTTTAATAAAAGCAGGGAACATTTGCGATACCACAAATGTTCAAATAGATATGGATCCAATCAGCTTTAGTTAAACCTCTATTTTGTAAGGAATTTCATCCTTGTATCCTGCCAACTTAAAACCTTTAAGTCTTAGTTTACAACTATCACATTCACCACAAGCCTTATCACTTGCCTCATAACAACTCCAAGTGTATTTTAAAGGAACATTGAGTTTCATTGCCTCTTTTACAATTTCAGCTTTACTTAAATGGACAAGTGGCATTTTTACCTTAGTCTTTACCTTTGTAGCTCGACCTAAATTTATACTTTTTTCAAAAGATTTTATAAATTCTTCTGAACAATCAGGATAACCACTACTATCCTCTTCCACAACACCTATAAAAATAGCTTCACAACCCTCTTTTTCAGCTAAAGCCGCTGCAATGCTTAAAAATATTCCATTTCTAAATGGAACATAGGTTATTGGAATCTCTTTATCACTAAGATTGTTTTTTGGAATTTCAATACTTTTATCAGTTAGTGCATTTGCTCCAATTTGAGCTATAAAACTAACATCTAAAATTTCTTTTTTATAAACATTTAAATCATCACAAATTTTTAAAAAAGACTCTTTTTCCCTCTCCATTGTTCGTTGAAGATAATCAAAATGCAAAGCAACTATCTCATATCCTTCATTTTTTGCAATGTAGGCACAAAGTGTGCTATCCATTCCGCCACTAATTATACAAAGTGCTTTTTTCAAATTTAATCCTTTTTTAGATATAATTTTATCAAAATTTCATATAAAGGTTTTAATTGATAAGTTGTGAAGAAGAATACCCAAATATATTAAATGATATAGCCAAAACTCTTTTAGATGATGAAATAGAGCTTGTTTTTGTAGATAGCACTGAGATGCAAAAAATAAATAAAAATGAGAGAAGCATAGATAAAACTACTGATGTTTTAAGCTTTCCATATGAAAAAATGTCAAATTTCCCAATCGGATCTATTGTTATAAATAAAGAGCTTGCAAAAGAAAAAGCAGATGAATTAAACCATGATTTTACCAGTGAAATCGCCCTTCTTTTTATACATGGACTTTTGCACATATTAGGATATGATCACGAAAATGACACTGGAGAAATGAGAGAAAAAGAGCTAGAGTTAATTACTAAATTTAACCTACCAAAAAGTCTAATTATTAGAAGCCAATCTTAGTTTTATTTTTTATTTGAGGTATTTGGGATATCTATATACCCCATCTCTATTAGTTTTTCATAAATCTTTTTTACTATTGGAGAGCCTGCACTACTGCCACCACCACCATGTTCAACTAAAACAGTAACAGCATATTTTGGGTTCTCATATGGACCAAAGCTAGTAAGCCAAGCATGAGAGCGATGATAATACTCCATATCTTTTTCTTTCATTCTTACAAGTTCACTTTGTGGAATTCCAACAACTTGTGCAGTTCCTGTTTTAGCTCCTATGTTTATAGGAATACCTTTAAAGTATTTACTGGCTGTTCCTTTTTGATGGTGTGCTACCTCAAACATCGCCTTTCTAATATATGGAAGTTGCTCTTTTTCAAAAGCATTGAAAATTTCAGTTGTTTTAAACTCAACATCTTTTCCATCAATTTTTCTAATAAAATGCGGCGTTAGTCCTTTTCCACTTGCAAGCTCTGCTGTGTATTTAGCTATTTGCATAGGTGTAACTAAAAAATTTCCTTGTCCAATTGAAGTAATAACAGTTTCACCCATATACCATGGTTGATTATACTTTTCCATCTTCCAAGCTTTATTTGGAACTACTCCTATAAACTCATTTGGCAAATCTATCCCCGTTTTTTTGCCAAGCCCATATTTTTGTAAATTTGCAGATATATAATCTATTCCAACAACTAAGCTACCCTCATAAAAATAGACATCACAACTCTCTCTAATGGCATCATTTAGATTTATTTTACCATGTCCCCAAGTTTTCCAGCACCTAAATTTACGGCCACCTAGCTCTATGTAGCCACCACACCTATATTCTTGCTCTTTTGTAATAAGCCCACTATTTAAAAAAGACATACCAACACCCATTTTTATAACAGATCCTGGCGGATAAAGTCCATTTATGAGTTTATTTGTAAATGGGTGATCTAAATCTTCTATTAGCTCCCTCCACTCTTTACTAGAAATTCCTGTAACAAATGGATTTAGTTCATACTCAGGGTAGCTCCCGGCACCTATGATTGCGCCTGTATTTACATCCATTATAACAACAGCCCCAGCCTTATCTTTAAAAAGTTCTTTCAAAAACTTTTGAAGTTCCATATTTATATGAAGTTCTATATCTTTGCTAGTTGGCTTTTCATAAAAAATTTCTTCAACAACTTTATTTAAAGCAGTAACTTTTGTCTTTCTAGCTCCTCTTTCTCCTTGAAGCTCTTCATTGTAATATGACTCTACTCCACTTTTACCAATCTTATTTGTAAGCTTAGAAAGTGGGTTATTTTCCATATCTTTTGCGTTGGCTTTGCCAACATATCCAATAATATGGGATGCTAAGTCGTTATATGGGTAAAATCTAATACTTTTTGACTCCACTTTTAAATTATCTCTTAAATTTAACTCTGAAAAATGTGGAACAACATCATCATAATTTAAAAAATCTACAACCTCGATAAAATCTTGATTATACAAAGAGTTGTTTCGTTTATATGTTTTTTCAACCTCAGTAGCATTAATATCTATAAATAGATTGGATAGGTACTTAACCTCTGTATCTAAATCAGATGCTTTTAAATGGGGTGCTAAAAATATAGAAAAACCAAGCCTGTTTATAGCTAAAGCATTTCCTGTTGAGTCCATTATCTGACCCCTAACAGGTGGTAAATAGTTGGTTTTTATAGCATTTGATTTTGCTATATCTGTATAATAATCGCTAGCTTTAATACTTAGATAATAAACCCTAGAAATTAGTGTTATCCAAACAACAACCATGATACTAAAAACTATTTTTAGCCTCATATGATTCTGCCTTTAAATACAAGTAACACAAACACAGATTCAATTAATATATAAAAAATATACTCATATCCAATTGGTAAAAAACTCTCATCTTTAATATGCAAAACAAGATTACTTGCCATAAAGCTCCCTAAATAGCCAATAATAACTAATATAACTAAAAATAAATTTCTAAATTTTACCTTTAAAAGAAGCCATGTAAAGATAAAATAATAAAATATACTAAAAAAAATAGCAGTAGAAAATACTTCAAATCCATGTAAAATTTCTGCAATTAATATAAAAAATATACTTTGATACCATTCAGAATTATAATCTTTATAATTTTTTATTTTTTCATAATTTAAAATAACTGTATATGTAAAAAAAAATCCAATTAATGGTGGAAAGGCTATAAATAAAGACGATAATATTTGATATATCAATATAATACATACAAATAAAATATTTTTTGTAGATTTTTTTGATAAACCTTTTTCCATATTCTACCTTATAAAACCAAGCTTATCTATACACCTAAAGCGCTTTTTAAAATAGATTCTTTAGCCTTTTCTATACCGATTTTTTTAAAAGTAGAGACAAAAACTGCATCTTTATCATGCTTTAATAGCTTTGATTTATCGCTTTGATTTAGTTTGTCACATTTAGTATAGAGATTTAAAATTTTTTGATCTCCTCTTAAAAAGCTCTTTAAATATTCATCCACTCTTATATCTAGCTCTAAGTTATACTGCCTTGAATCAATTAAATGTATAAACAAACGAATATTTTCTCTTTTTTTTAAAAATTCATCAAGAGCATTTTGCCAGATATTATGAGTTTTTTTTGAAACTCTTGCATAGCCAAATCCTGGCAAATCAACAAGCATTAAAGAGATATCTTCTTCATCTTTTCTAAATTTAGCTTCAAAGAAATTAATAAGCTGTGTTTTTCCTGGAGTTGAGCTACTTTTAGCAAGGTTTTTTTGTCCAACTATGGCATTTATAAGACTGCTTTTACCCACATTTGAACGCCCTAAAAAAACAACCTCAGTAAGCCCATAATCATCACATGCGTTCAAATTTGGAGCAGAAGTTAAAAACTTAGCATCAATAACCTTTATCAACCTTTATCCTCTATTTGGAAAATTAGCCTTGCTGGTTTTTTACTAGGATTTTTAGAGCTTCTTGAGCTTTCAACTTCGTATTTACCATTATCTTGACTAATAGTAATCTTATCGCCAAAAACTTCTCTTTTAGTAGTTATTTCATTAATATATGCATTCCCTTCTAAGGTGTATATGTTTGTATTTGGATCATATGTCAAAATATCACCCTTGCCTTTATATTCACTATTATTAATCATTATATTAAATCTAGCATTGCCTGTTGCTTTGTATTTTAATGGATTTTTATCTTTATCAAAATATATAAAAAATTTATCACTATTTAAAGTATCAAAAGAGCCCTTTTTCATCTTTACATTACCTGTTAAGACACTTTCTAATTTTATCTCATCTGCAAAAAAATTATCAGCAGTAACCTCCACTTGTTCGGCATTTAATCCTAAAGAAAGTATCAAGATAAAAAATAGAAATTTGATTAATCTTGTTTTGTTGAAAACCATGCATTTACTCCTTTTGCAAAAGTTTGTTTTTTGTTTAAATCATATATAACGCTAGAGCCTATTACTTTTTTATCATCTTGCATTGCTACAAAAGGCTTATCACTTTTAATGGTTTTTTCTTTTGAGTTATACACAATCTCATCAGATTTATATTGTAAATTATCACTATTTAGATATATTGCGTTATCTATAAATGTAATTATGTCACCTTTATAGATTGCCTTATTAGCTGTTAAAGTATTATTTGTATCTTTGTCTATATTTTTTCCTATAAAGTTAAAAAATTCATCCCTAGTTGAATATCTTATTCCTTTTTGGGCTTCAAACGAAGATAGAATAATTTCATTATTTACCTCATAATCAATTATTCCTTCCATCTCTATACTTGCAATCTCAAGCTCATTTTTAAAAAATTCACTTAAATATGGAGCTTGTACGCTTAGTATAACCATAGCTATACTAAAAATAGCAATAGCTACATAAAAAATTCTTATAACCATTTTTTAAGCCACAGCTCTTTTAAGTCATCTTTTTCTATGATAATTTCTATCATCTCTCTTATAGCACCTTCACCACCTTTTTTTGACAGTGTTATATCTGTTTTTATATCATTCATTGCATCTTTAGGTTTAAAACTAAACTTTACAGCCTTTAAAAGTTTTAAGTCATTAAGATCATCTCCAATAGCTGCTGCGCTACTAAAATTTAGACCCTCTTTTTTTAAAATTTCTTTTGCATCGCTTAATTTATCTTTTGAGTTTTGAATGAGATAATGAATTCCTAGCTCCTTAGCTCTATATTCTACTATATTAGATTTTCTTCCTGTAATGATAGCGACCTTTTTTCCAAGCTTAATCCAATTTACAATACCAAAGCC
This sequence comes from Campylobacter blaseri, assembly GCF_013201895.1. Lineage (NCBI taxonomy): Bacteria > Pseudomonadati > Campylobacterota > Epsilonproteobacteria > Campylobacterales > Campylobacteraceae > Campylobacter > Campylobacter blaseri. The sequence goes on from NZ_CP053841.1 coordinate 1,270,591, forward strand.
ATCTTTTGTATTAAATTTTTTAATCTCTTCTTTGCTGTTGGTATAATAAATTCCGCCATCACTCATACACCCATCCACATCAAGAAATATAATATCTATCATAAAATTCCCTTTGTACTAGGAACTTTCATTTTTTCATTTTTCGTTAAAGCTCTTCTAAATGCAACTGCAAATGCCTTAAATGTAGCTTCTACTATATGATGTTTGTTGCTACCTCTTAAAACATTAATATGCAAAGTAATTCCTGCATTAAATGCCAAAGCTCTAAAAAACTCTTCAACTAACTCACAATCAAACTCACCTATTATTCCATTTTTTATACCATTATAAAACAAAAATGGTCTATTTGAAAAATCTAAAGCACATTCAACAGCAGCTTCGTCCATAACAACAACGCTATTTCCATACCTTTCAACTTTTTGTATAGGATATACTGACTCTTGTATAGCTTTTCCTATTATAATTCCTATATCTTCAACTGTATGATGTCCATCAACGTATAAATCACCATTACAACTAAGTTTCATATCCATTAAAGAGTGCTTTGTTAAAGCCTCTAACATATGGTCAAAAAAACCAATGCCAGATGAAATTTCTGATTTTCCATCGCCATAAATCTCTAAAGCGATTTTTATATTTGTCTCTTTTGTAGTTCTACTTTTTTCTATCATCTTTACTGCCTAGTTATAAATGCACCGCTAATATGCGTATTATAAGCAAAATCTCTTGCTTCTTCTTCACTTCTAAATCCAGTTAAAAATACTCTATAAATTGGATATCTATCAAGTTCAAACTCACGAACTACTGCACTATATCCGCCTGTTCCATCATATTTATTTTTATATATATTTGCACCTTCAAGCCTTCTAAATGCTCCAACTTGAACCATAAATACTCCACCTGTATATACTCTTTCAGAACTAGGGGCTGTTTTTGAAATTTGATGACCATGAAATCCAACAACCTCAAGTATAACAGGTGCAGTACCAGTAGCTATAACACCTAAATCATTTGCAACTTTTTTAGATAAATCGATAATTCTACCTTTTACAAAAGGACCCCTGTCATTTATCCTCACAATAGCGCTTTTTGAATTATTCAAATTTGTAACTTTTACCATAGTGTTCATAGGATATGTTTTATGTGCTGCTGTTTGTGCATACATATTGTATTTTTCACCATTTGAGGTGCTTTTACCATGAAAGTTTGGTCCATACCAGCTAGCTAGTCCTCGCTGTATATCCCCCACCTTTACAGTTGTAGGATAGTACGTTTTGCCATTTATAGTATATGGTCTCATTGTGGCTGGTGTTTTGCTACTTGAGGTTTTATAAACCTTAGTATGTGGTGTAGAAGTGGAACATCCGTATATAAAAAATAGTATACAACTAATAACAATTAGCTTTTTTCTAAGGAATGACAATTGTATCTCCTGCAACCAAAATTTGATTTTTAATATTATTATTTTTGATTATATCTTTTTTATCAACATTAAATTTACTAGCTAAAGCAAGCAATGTATCCCCTTTTTTAACTTTGTATTTTTGAGGTTCAAAAGAGGCTACTGGAATTTTAAGTTCTTGATCTACTTTTATAAAACTGTTTTTTAAATTATTAGCAGCTTTTAGTTCCTTAATAGTAGTGCCAAGTCTATTGGCAATAGAGCTTAAAGTATCATTTTTAGCAACTTTATATGTCTGAAATTTGCTACTGTTTTTTTCATCCTTAATAACTTTGCCTATATAGTTTAGTGCATATAATTCTAACTTATCTTCTGGTATATAAAAATAATACCCTTCGCTTCCCCTTGGAGCCTCTCCATTTTTTATATGCAGGTTATATTGTTGCATGATTTTTAAATCTAAATTTATACTATTTGAAACACTATAAAGCTTTGTTCCTGGTTTAACCATTACTTTTTCTAGTTTATATCTAGATTCAAGACTTGATAAAAGCTGTTTTGAATCCTCTCTTTTTGAAATTATTGAATATTTTATGATTCTTTTTATGAAATTCTTAGTCTCTTTGGGTGTTTTACTACTTAAAAGTATAGTGCTAAAATCATCGCTATCTCCGTGGCGTATCACTTTTCTCATACAGCCATCACCACAATTATAGGCCATCAAAGAAACATACCACTTATTAAACTGTGCATTTAAAAAATCAAGATATTCAAAAGCTGTATCAGTTGAAGCGAAAGGATCTCTTCTCTCATCAACATCTTTATTAACCCTTAATCCAAAAGCTCTAGCAGTTGATGGCATAAATTGCCACATTCCGCCTGCTCTCATATTTGAAGTGGCTCTGTTTAGAAATTTAGACTCCACCATAGCAAGATAAAGTAAAAAATATGGTGCTTCTATATTTGCAAGTTCATTTTGGACAATAGACACATTCTCTGGGCTATTTTGTATGATTGTTTTAAAATCTCTTAAGTCTCTATCTTTGATACTATCTTGTATACTGCTAAGAATATCCATATTCTCTTTTGTATTTTTTATATTAAAATCATATAAAATTTCATGAAGTATCAATTTAGATTTGTAATTAGCTGAATCTGTATTAGCCTTTAGAGCAATAGCCAAAGTAGATATTGCTATAAGTTTTAATAAAAATTTCATTTTTCTCCTTAAATTAAAAAAAGACTTTTAGCATTAAATGTCGTAATCTCTTCTAGCCTTTTTCTTTCAATGTTTAATATTTCGCTCATTTTTTCAACAACAAACCTAGTATAGCTTGGCTCATTTCTCTTGCCTCTATTTGGAACCGGTGCAAGATATGGTGCATCTGTCTCAACAAGAAGTTTTTCTAGTGGAATTTTAGGTAAAATTTCAACTAACGCCTTCGCATTTTTAAAAGTTAAAACACCACCAATTCCAAAATGAAAGCCATGATCTTTTAATCCAAGTAAAAGTTCACTTGAATTAAAACAGTGCAAAACACCACCAACAAGTTTATGGCTATTTTCTTTTAATATATCAAAACTATCTTGGTTTGCATCTCTAATATGAACTATTAAAGGTTTTTTAAGCTCACTTGCTAAATCAATCTGAGCTAAAAAAACTTTTTTTTGTTTTTGTTTTTCTAAATCGCGTTCATCTTGTGTTTCAAAATCCTCTTTTAAATGGTAGTAATCTAATCCACACTCACCAATCGCAACACATTTTTTATCTTCTGCCATCTCTTTTAAAAAATCAATATCAAAATTATCATGATGATATGGATGAACTCCGGCTGCAAAGTAGATATTTTCATATTTGTAGCAAATATCTCTTGCTTTTTTCAAATCTTTCATATCAGCCCCAGGTATTATAATCTTTTCAACACCTGCTTCTTTTGCTCTTAAAATAACATCATCTAAATCATCATCAAATCTTTCATCATCTAAATGGCAATGTGTGTCTACTATCAAACCAGTCCTTTATAATAATAGTGTTAAAGATAATTAATCATAAATTTAACAACTATAATATTTTACACTAAAATATATAACAATAGATTTTAGCAAAAAATTAACTAATAAACCTTAAACTTAGATATTTTTGAGTTTCTTTGCGAACTCAATTGCCTCATTTGTTATAGTCTCGCCACTTATCATCCTAGCAAGCTCTATAATTTTCTCCTCTTCATTTAATTCATAAACAACAGATATGCCATCTTTTTTCTTAATTACAAAATGAGAATTTGCCCTTGAACCTAGTTGAGGAAGATGGGAAATTGCAAAAATTTGATAGTATTTTGAAATTCTAACAAGCACATCTGCTATACTCATAGCCTCTTTCCCACTCAAATTTGCATCAATCTCATCAAGTATGATAACGCCATTACCAAAGCCTGTTATATCTGCACTACTAGCTATAAAAGCAAGTCTTAATCTATTTAATTCACCTGAACTTAGTTTTTTTAATTCGGTATTATTTATATGAAACTCAATACTATCTTTACCTAGATTATCAATATCTTTTTTTGAAAAAACTATATTAATATTTTCCATATATAGATCTTTTAAGTATCCATTGATGGAATTTTGAAGCAACTCTTTTACGCTTTTTCTTGAATTAGTAATTAAATTTGATATTTCATTTAAACTTTTTTCAAGCTCTTTATATTTATGTTCTAGCTCCTCTTTTGTAAATTCTATATTCTCATAACCCTCAAGCTCTTTTTTTCTAATTTCAAGGGCTTCAAGAGCATTTTTAATACTTCCATATTTCCTATCTAAATAGCTTAAGCTTTCAATTCTGTTTAAAATATCTTCAATGTCAATCTCGCTTAACTCTTCCATATTTAGACTATCTTTTTTAAACCTAAGCTCATTCATAGTTTCTTCAAAAAAAGAGCTATCAATTCCACTTATATTTAATGCTTCAACTACTTTTGACTCAAGGTCAAAAACCACATCTGCCATTTGCCAAGCTTCATTTATCTTATCAGCCTTACTTAATTTTTTCTTTATCTCCATAAGTTCTTCAAATTCACCTACTTTAGGTGAAATTTCTTCTATTTTACTTATCTCAAATTTAGCAAATTCCTTTAATTCTATAAGCTTTAATTCATCTTCTTTTATCTTGTTTAGCTCTTTTTTTATTTCTGTAAATTCTTTGAAATTTAATCTTAATTTTTCTAAATTTGATTTATGCTTTTTATCTTTTTTTGTAGCCAATGTATCAAGCAGGTTTAAAAGTTTTTCATTTTCAAACTCATCAACATTTCTAACAGTTAAATATCTTATATGTTGTGAAGTTATTGTATTTAGATTTTTTTTAGATATAAACTCGCTATTTATAAAGTATCTAACACTTTTTTCTCTAACCATCTTAAAGCTATTTATATCTTCACTTGTTATTCCAAATTCACTCATATCAAAATCAAAATCAACATCAGCCTCAAGCAACCTAGCCTCGCTTTCACTAAGCCCAAAAACTGCTAAAATAGCACTCATTAAAACAGACTTTCCAGCACCACTAACACCAGTAAAAACGCTAAGTCCTTTTTTGAACTTAAGTTCAGCCTCTTTAAAGCTTAAATGATCTTTAATATAAAGCTTAGTTATCAAATTATATCTCCTTTTTTAGAACCCCAGCGAAGTTTATCGTTTAAAACTTTAAAATAATCTCTATTTAAGTGCCTTATCAAATTTGCCCTTGTCTTGCCAAGTTTTATAATTATCTCATCAAAATCACTCATATTAAAAAAATCTTGTCCATCTATAACTATGTGAATTTTACTATCTTTTTTACTTTTAAAACTAATTTCATACTCCATAGGAAGTACTAGCGGTCTTTGTGTTAAACTATGTGGCGCTATTGGAGTAATTACATAAACTTTGCTTAAAGGATATATTATAGGACCATTTGCGCTTAAATTATATGCAGTTGAGCCAGCAGGAGAGCTTACTATTATCCCATCTCCAAAAAATGTATTAAAATATTTTTGGTTTAAATATGCATCTATATCACTCATAGAAAGAAAGCTATCTCTGCTTAAAACAACATCATTAAAGGCTATTTTTTTAATATCTTTTTGACCTTTTTTCCTAAAAACAGCTTCAAGCATATATGGTCTTTCAATTTCATAATTCCCTTTAAAAAAATCATCAAAAAAAACAGACATTTCATCTAGCTTAATATCAGTTAAAAAACCTAAATTTCCATCATATATACCTAGAACAAATATATTTTTTTTAGCCACTTCCCTACAAGTTGATATAAGTGTTCCATCGCCACCTAGGCTTATTATTAAATTAGTTTTTTTACAGATACTATCTAGGCTTAAATCTTTGCTATTTAACAAAACTTCAATATTATATTTTTTAAAAAAACTTATAATCTTATCAACACTGCTATTATTTTTAGCAACCAGTCCAATTGCCCTTAAATTATTGTGAATTTCAATATTTTCTTCTAACATAATTGATATTTTATTAAAAATTAGCTTTATAAAAGCAAAATTTTACTATAATGTCCATTTACAATACACAAAAGGAAGAAAATTGCGAAGTCATTACTGCACAGATTTAAGTAAAGATAATATTGGAGAAATCGTTGAGGTTTGCGGCTGGGTGAACTCTTACCGTGACCATGGTGGTGTTATTTTTATAGATTTAAGAGATAGAAGTGGTTTGGTTCAGCTTGTCTGTGATCCAGATGATTCAAAACAGGCTTATGATACAGCAAACACTGTTAGAAACGAGTTTGTTTTAAAAGCTAAAGGTAAAGTTAGAGCAAGAGGTGAAGGACTAACCAATCCAAAGCTCAAAACCGGAGAAATAGAGATAGTCATAAGTGAATTAATAGTTGAAAACCCAAGCAAACCATTGCCATTTGTTATAGGCGATAAAGATGTTGGAGAAGAAACTCGTTTAAAATATAGATTTTTAGATCTAAGGAACGAAAAAGCTTATGAGAGATTTGCAATGCGTTCAAGAGCAGCTATAGCTTGTAGAAACACATTAGAAAAATTAAATTTCTTAGAGGTAGAAACTCCAATATTAACAAGAGCAACACCTGAAGGAGCAAGAGACTACTTAGTTCCAAGTCGTGTAAATAATGGTCTGTTTTATGCACTTCCTCAAAGCCCTCAACTCTTTAAACAACTTTTAATGTGTAGTGGGTTTGATAGATATTTTCAAATTGCAAAGTGTTTTAGAGACGAGGATTTAAGAGCTGATAGGCAACCTGAGTTTACTCAAATAGATATTGAGATGAGTTTTTGTACTCAAGAAGATGTTATGGGCGTTGCCGAAGAGGTATTAAAAGATATATTTAAAGTTTGTGGTTATGATATAAACCCTCCTTTTAGAAGAATGACCTATAAAGAAGCAACAGAAACTTATGGAAGTGATAAACCTGATCTAAGATTTGACCTACCGTTAGTTGATGTGATTGATATATTTGAAAAATCAAATAATGAAATTTTTAGCAATATAGCAAAAGATAAAAAAAGAAATAGAGTAAAAGCTCTTAGGGTTCCAAATGGTGATAATATCTTTTCAAAAAGACAGATGAAAAGTTTTGAAGACTATGTTAGAAAATTTGGAGCACAAGGTCTTGCTTTTATTCAATACAAAGAAGATGGGCTAAAAGGGCCTCTACTTAAATTTTTTGAAGAAAAAGATATTGATGAACTTGTAAAAAGAACAAGGCTTGAAGTTGGTGATGTTTTATTCTTTGGTGCTGGTGCTAAAAAAGTTGTTCTTGATTATATGGGTAGATTTAGAATATTTTTAGCAAATGAGATGGATATCATTGATAAAGATAGATTAGAGTTTTTATGGGTGGTTGACTTCCCTATGTTTGAAGAAAATGATGATGGAAGCTTCTCGGCTATGCACCATCCTTTTACAATGCCCAATAACATAGATGATGATATTGAAGATATAACATCTGTTGCATATGATGTAGTTTTAAATGGAATTGAGCTAGGCGGTGGAAGTATTAGGATACATAAAAATGATATCCAACAAAAGGTATTTGAAAAACTAGGAATTGATGAAGATGAGCAAAGAGAAAAATTTGGCTTCTTGCTTGATGCACTAAGTTTTGGTGCTCCTCCACATGGGGGTATAGCAATAGGCTTTGATAGGCTTATGATGCTTGTGACAAAATCAAGTAGCATTAGAGATATCATCGCCTTCCCAAAAACACAAAGAGCCCAATGTCCTTTGACAAAAGCCCCAAACATAGCAAGTGATGAACAATTAAGAGAGTTAGGTATAAGATTAATAAAAAAGGATAGAAAATGAAAAACTTATTTTTAATTATTGGCGCTCCTGGAAGCGGAAAAACGACAGATGCTAGCATGATAGCAGAGATGAACCAAAGTATAGTACACTACTCAACAGGAGACATGCTAAGAGCAGAAGTTGACAGCGGAAGCGAACTAGGAAAAATAATTGATAGCTATATATCAGCTGGAAATTTAGTTCCACTTGAAATTGTAATAGATACCATTGTCTCAGCTGTTAATGATACCGAACTTGACTTTATAATAATAGATGGTTTTCCAAGAAGTATTGAACAGATGGAAAAATTTGATGAGGTATTAAAAGAAAACCAAGAAATTACACTAAATTCAGTAATAGAGGTTGATGTAAGCGAAGAGGTTGCAAAAGATAGAATTTTAGGCAGAGCAAGAGGCGCTGATGACAATGAAGAGGTTTTTAAAAACAGAATGGCAATCTACCTTGAGCCTATTGAGGCTATAAGAAAGTTCTATACAAATAAAGGTATTTATAAAAAAATTAATGGTGAAAGAACTATTGAAGAGATAGTCTCTGAGATGAATGAGATGATTGTAAAAGAAATTTCAAATTCTATGATGTAAAAGGATTAATTAATGGATATAAGCAAAATTAAAGTTGGAAAAAACCCTGAAAAGATAAATGCGGTTATTGAAATACCTTATGGTTCAAATATTAAATATGAAGTAGACAAAGAAAGTGGTGCTGTAGTAGTAGATAGAGTTTTATATTCGGCTATGTTCTATCCTGCGAACTATGGCTTTATACCAAATACTTTAGCAGATGACGGGGATCCTGCTGATATTTTAGTTATAAATGAATACCCTCTCCAGGCAGGTAGCGTTATACCTTGCCGTTTAATTGGTGTTTTAGTTATGGAAGATGAAGCTGGAATGGATGAAAAGCTATTAGCTGTTCCTGTTAGCAAGATTGATCCTAGATATGAAAATATAAAATCATATACAGATCTTCCAAAAATAACCCTAGATAGGATTAAAAACTTCTTTGAAACATATAAATTGCTTGAGCCAAACAAATGGGTTAAGGTTAAAGATTTTGAAGATGCAAAAAAAGCTGAAGAAATTTTAGATAAAGCTATTAAAGCTTATAAATAATAAAACTAAGCCATAGATAAACTATGGCTTATCCCTTTAAATTTAGTTCTGCGATGTCTTTTTATCTTTTATATACTCTACAAAAATAAAGATAATCTGTGTTATCCCAAATATAAAAACAAAATATAAAAAATCAATTAGCTTATTGTCTCCAAAAGCTATAAAATAGCATAAAATAAAAATAAGTATATATATGCCTATTTTAAAAGCAGTTATTTTTCTAGAAATGTATCCCAATAAAACTATTAAAAATCCTAAAATTCCACCCATCATCCCCTAAATCCTTTAAGGCTAAAAACTCCAAAAAACAGAGATATTAATAAAAATATAATTAACATAATTATTAAATTTGATTTTAAAAATGCCTCATAACTAACTCCAACCATAACTACAACTAAAAATATTAAAGATGTTATTAATGCTGATATTTCATAAATATATTTTTTTGTAACTAAGATATTTAAAATAAAAAATATAAATAAAGAGATAAAAAAAAGTCTAATTTGAGTGATATCTCTAGCCTCATTTTCCAAACTCAAAAAGAAATTTGCTAAAAGATAAATACCAAAAGAGGCAAAAAGTCCTATAAAAAATGTCGAGTTTAACACTTTTATAAATTTCAAAAATTTACTTTTATCATATTTTTTTGTCCACAATATAGCTCCACTGCTACACATCAGCATACCAAACACCCCAAATATAAAAAACAAAAATTTAGTTAGTTCTCCACCAAAATCAGCTATATGTATATGTCTCATCAAAAACCCAATTTGCTGAGTTTTATTTATAGGAACATCATCAATCTCTTGAATTTTTTGACCGCTTTTTAAATCATATATATAAAACCCCATATTTACCCCATTTTCTGTAAAAATCTCTTTTGGCTTTGTGTTTATTTGTAAAATTGCTGATCTTGGGTTTCTAATAATTTCAATCTTATTTATAAAATCTTTGTTATCTAAATTTGATATAAATTTTTCAATATCTGCATAGCTAGGTGTGTATAGTTTTGGCATAAAACTTCCACCTCCTGCTCTTTTCATCCTGTCTAGAATATTTTTCATCTCTCTTTTTTGCTCTAAAATCTTTTCTTCTCTTTTTTCATTTTCAATTTTTTTAATATTTGCCTGTCTATAAATTTTATCTAGCATATATTTTTCAGACAGATATAGACCTGAAAAAATAAGAGTAAAAAACATTATAAAACCACAAACACTAGTTACAATATGCATATCATAATAAAAGCTTCTATCTTTTAGTTTAAAAAAATCCTTAAATAGTCTTTTATGTATAGCTAGCCCACTTATCAGACAAAATAAAATTATGATAGTCAAATAGCCAATTATTTTTCCTAAGAGCTCTACATTCATTCCCCATGGCTCATAGTGTAATGTGCTGATAAAATCGCCACCCAGAGTTTTATAAGGATTTAAAATTTTAGCATTTTCAGGGTTTAGATATATATCATTTTGACTTTTTGGATCTTGGGATAAAACTTTTACATAAGGCGTCTTAAAGCTTGGTGGTGTAATTGCCCAGATTTGATCATCTTTGTGATTTTCTTCCAAATACTCTATGCTATTTTTTAAATAACTTGTATCTAGGTAGTTAAGTTTATAAAAATTTGGCTGCATGTATAGATTTATACTATCTTTATAATAGGCAAAAGTTCCACTAAAAAATATAAAAAACATTATCCAAGAAAAAAGTAGTCCTATATCTTTATGAAATTCCCTTAAACATCTCATAGCTTTACCGCCAAAACAGATAAAATAGCCATAAACATACAAACATATCTAAATTTAAAAAGATATGAAGCTATAAATAAAAAGGGGATGGTTGTGGTAAAAATTAACTTAGCATATATTAACTGCTCTCTATATGGCACATCTATATATAGTGTTAACTTTTGACTTAACCAATACATTAAAAAACAGTTTACAAAAACTGCAACAAAAGAGACTATATAATACTCTAATTTTTTAAGCATATATTATTCCTTCTATCTGTAAAATCCCATTTTAGCAAATTAAAAATATTTTAGCTTTGATATCTATCAATTATAAAAATTAAGATTTTTATTTAAACTATTTTAGTAGTGTCTTGCTGCGCAATATAAGCATTATTTAAATTTCAATCTTATAAAACTAAACAATAATTCCTATGCCTAAGTTAAAACTAACAGCGATAATTCCACAAAGAAGTGCAAAATATAACGCATCAGAACTTATAAATCCAAAATACAGGTAGCTTGTAAAAAATGCCCCTAAAAAAGCAGTGCAAAAAAGAAGTAAAATAGGAAACTTACCTTTTTGAAAATAGCTAGGTAAATAAAAAACAGTTATTAGGCTTAACAAAAACCAAAATATTGAATACACTGCTCCAGATATATTTAAAACTAAAAGATAATTTAATATGTTTATTATTAGAAAAAATATCCAGATAGAAAGACTATATTTTTTTATCATTTTTATAAATTTTATTACTAAATGTTTTTTTCTTATACTGAAGAATAAAAATTGGCAAAGAGTATAATATAGTAAAAACAAATACTAAAATCCATCTATCAAAAATTAAAAAACCACTGATAAACCCAGATCCTAAAGAGGTTCCAAATGCTGCCAAAACAGGGTATTTAACTACATCTTTTTCTCCTATAGCTATAACTATTAAAGAAATTATATTTACTATTAAAATAAGTCCAAATATAATTATTTTAATATCTCTTATGAACTCATTGCTTGATTTTCCAAAAATAGCCCATATACCTATAAAAACTATAAAACAAACTGATAAAAATAGTAGTGTTTTTCTCATTTAATTTTGCCTTTTTTTAATTCTCTAATTAAAAACCTTGCAGGATTTAGCTCATTAACTATGCTTTTTTCAATACAAAATGGTCTATTTAAGACATAATCCAAAAGAAGCTCTGCTCCAAGTATTGAAGTACCTAAACCTCTTGCTCCATGAGATGTAGTTATGTATATATTTTCAAGGTGTTTAGGTTTTAAATTTGAGGTTTTATTTTTAGTCCAAAATATATCTTTGTAATTTACTTTAAACCACTCTTTATCATGAATAGGTCCAACTATAGGAAACCTATCTCCACTATAAGATCTAAAACCGACCTGAGAACCTATAATTTCAATATTTTTATAATTATCTATTAAATCGCTTATATTTTCTATGTTTTTAATATTATCTTTATCTACAGGTTTTTTCTCATAGTTGTTTCTATCATAAGTTGCACCAATTAGCTGAATATTGTCAATAGCAGGACAAATGTACCCTTTAGCACTAAGAGGATATCTGTTTTTTAATGTCTCTTTTATCCATGTAACCTGACCCCTAACTGAGCTAATTTTTAAACTTTCATCAAAATTCATTTTTGGCTTCAAGCCTTTGCCAAATAGCTCTTCACTTTCACTTCCCAGTGCAAATATTATAATATCAGTATTAATTTTATTGCCGTTTTTAAAATACACCTCATATTCTTTTGATTTTTTCTCAAAACTTATAAATTCATGTTCATATAAAACATCAATTTTTGTAGCTAAATGTGCACAAAGCATATTTGGTCTAGCTAAAATGCCCTCTTTTACAAATATACTAGGATATGGAGCATCAACTTCACTAAATTTAAAAAACTCACTGCTATCTTTATATCTTTCCACTAAAGATGAATTAAAAGCATACTCTTTAGACCCAGTTAAATATATATACTCTTTAGATATATATTTTTTATAAAATTTAAAAGCTTGCAAAAAAGCATTAAGATGCATTCTTCCAAGAAGTATTCCTTTTTTTGTAATAGTTGGCATTAAAACTCCAGCTATATTACCACTGCCATTACTACCCACTTTTGTATCTTTTTCAGTCAACTTAACTTTAAATCCAGCTTTTTTAAATTTCAATGCAGCACTTAATCCAGCAATTCCTCCGCCTATTACAAGAACCTTTTTATTTAAACCACCTACCGCAGGACGCGAATACCATATATTTTTTTGAACATTTATTTTTTCTTTTAGGTATGCTTTTATCATCTCTCTTTTATTACCATATCCGCTAACTAGCTTTACCTCAAAACCTGCATTTTCTAAATTTTTTCTAACACTACTTGCACTTGAATATGTAGCAATAACACCATCTTTTTTAGTTAAATTTGAAATTTCATATATAACATCGCTGTCCCACATATCTGGATTTTTTGAAGGTGCAAATCCATCTAAAAACCAAACATCAGCTATAAAATCTAGTTCATTTAAAGCATCTTTAATATCTCCAATATATAGATCTAAAACTATGTTTTTTGAGAAATGAATTCTATACAATCCATCTATTTTCAAAGTAGGGTAGCATTTTACAAGCTTGTTTGATTCTTTTTCAAAAGTGTTTAAATTTTGATAAACTTGAATTAATTCTTTTTTGGTTAAAGGGTATTTTTCTATACTTACATAGTGTAGTTTTTTATCGCTATTTTTAAATTTATTAGCTAATGTCAAAAAATTTAATCCTGTTCCAAATCCAGCCTCTGCAACGATAAAACTATCTTGTTTTGACCAAATATCATTAAGAGCACTAGCAAAAACATACTCACTCTCTAGCAAAGGAGAATTTGTATTAAAATAAATATCATCAAATTTGGTAGAATATGCAATCTTATCTTTAAATGTTAACTTTTCCATTATCTATTCTTTGAAAAATATATATCTATCCCGTCAGCTATTCCTAAAGCTACATCCTTTTGATATTTTGATTGAACTATGACCTTGCTATCGTGCGAATTTGTAACATAACCACACTCAACCAAAATAGCTGGCATTGTAGCACCAACCAATACCCAAAAAGGAGCCTCCCTAACTCCACCATCTTTCATTGAGTACTTTTTACTAACCCTATTTAACATATGTTTTTGAACATCAATAGCTACTTTATTAGAAGCTATTATTTTTTCACGATTTAAAAAATTTAGATATGTCTGCTTAGAGAAGAAATTCATATCACTAATATCGCCTTTGTTTTCAAGTGCAGCAGCATTTTTACTTCTTTCACTCCTTGCTGGACTCAAAAAGAATGTCTCAACACCAGAAAGTGTTTTTCCTTTCTTTGTATTTGGACCAGCGTTCATATGTATGGATACAAAAAGATCTGCATTTTTTTTATTTGCAAAAGCTGTTCTGCTTCTAAGTGGAATAAACTTATCAGTGTTTCTTGTATATAAAATTTTATAACCTCTTAATGATAGCTCATTTCCAAGATTTTTTGCAATCTTCAGGGCTATATCTTTTTCTTTGAGCTTGCCTACAGTAGCTCCTGGATCTTTACCGCCATGCCCTGGATCAATAACTATAAGTTTAGGCTTTATATTTTTTTTAGGGGTAGCTGTTTTTGCACTAGCTTTACCACTTGCTACAATATTTATAAGATTTTCCTTTAAGCTAAAACTAATATTAAATTTTCCTTTTTGAGAAAAAACTACTCTTGTGGTATCTTTATCGAATTGAGCTATTCGTATCTCTTCAACTGCATGATTTTCAATTTTACTTACTTTTGAATAATTTCCTGCTTTAATATCTAATATATTTCTATAAATATTACCTTTTAATGCAAATTTTTTAATCTCGCTATCATCAACTGTTCTATTAAATTTAAGTTCCACCCCTCCGCTAATCTTTTTAACACCTAGAAGCATTAGCTTGGAGTTTTTATCGGATCTTTTTTTATCTAAACTAGGTAATTCTTTTTTAGTATTGTTGTTTTTTACTGGTGTCTCTTTTTTCTTTGTGGCTATTGGTTCTTTTTTTACACTTTGTTGTTTTTTTAAAGAGTCTGGTTTTTTAGTTGGTTTTTGACTAAGTAATATTTTTTCTTTATCTACAGGTTTTTTTACATCATCTAATATATTTTTTTTGGATATGTAATTTAAATAACTATTATAATTATCTCCAAGAGATTTTAACTCATTTTCATATCCTATATAATTATAACCTAAGCTTTTTGATGAGTGAATTAGTCTTTTTAAAACCTCTTTTTTATCTTGAATATTTTTATCTATAGATGTCTTTACATAAACATCTCTAATATCTTTATGTAGCTTTTTTTTAATACTTGTGCTGGAGTTAGAAAAAGTATTATCAAAATTATTAAATACTTTATCAAATTCACCAGCATTCATAAAAATTACTATAAAAAAAACTAAAAAAAGTCTAACCATTTTCACCATTTACAAGTTTTTGCATAAGCTCTTTAACGCTTATTATCTCTTTAAGCCTATACCCATTTGCACCTGAGAAAAACAGACCAAATTCCACAACTCCATTATATGCATCATACAATCTATCTGCTATGCAATAACCAACAACTCTTGCTTCTTTTCCTCTTTGGCATGGGCTTACGCAGTTTGAAATACATTTAATTTTTGGTCCAATTCTTTTTTCTACCAAATCTAATAAATTTGTTTGAATTCCACGAGCTGGATATCCAACAGGAGATTTGATAAGTTTTATAGTCTCTTTTGTTGAATCTAAAATTACTTTTTTAAAAACAGGTGAGGCATCACACTCATGAGTTCCTATAAACCTAGTTCCCATCTGAACACCATCTGCACCTAAAGACATCATCTTTTCTATATCATTTTTATCCCAAATTCCCCCAGCTACAATTAATGGAAAATCTCCCCATTTATTTAGTTCTTCTTTAACTTGTGGAATTAAATTCTCAAGCTGATACTCTGGCAAAAAACATTGTTCATATGTAAATCCTTGATGTCCACCACTTTTTGGACCCTCTAAAACTATAGCATCAGGAAGCCTATTGTATCTTTGTGTCCATCTTTTACAAATTATCTTTAAAGCCTTAGCTGATGAGACTATAGGCACTAATGCTACATCTTTAAAATCTTGTGTGAACTCAGGTAAATTTGTAGGAAGACCTGCTCCACTAACAATTATATTAAACCCAGCTTCGCAAGAATCTTTTACCATTCTACCATAGTCATTACAAGCACACATTATATTAACACCAAGTGGTTTATCATTACAAATTTTTCTAGCATTAGTGATAATAGCCTTCAATCCTTCAGTTGAATAAAAATTTTCACTTCCAAATGGTTTACCATTTAACTCTTTTTTTGAAAAAGAGCTGTTTTGATAGTACCCTGTTCCAACTGAACTTATAATTCCAAGACCGCCATTTAAACTTACATTACCAGCTAATTGATCCCAACTAATTCCTAAACCCATGCCACCTTGAAAAATTGGAATTTCTATCTCATATTTTCCTATTTTTATACTCTTCATCTATCCAACCTTTAATTTAGCAAATTTCTTTTTGCCTATTTGCAATACATACTCTCCACTTTTAAGCTTTAGCTGCTCATCGTCTATCTTTTCTTGATTTATGCTAAATGCATTTGCTTTTATGTGGCGTCTTGCTTCACCATTTGAGCTAGCCAGTCCACATTTTACAATAGCCTCAACAATCCAAATTCCTTCTTCTGCACTAAACTCTTCAATCTCACTTGGGAGCTTGTTTTCACTATGAACTTTATCAAATTCATCTTTTGCTTTATATGCTAACTCTTTATTATAAAATCTCTCAGTTATCTCTAGTGCTAAGTCCTCCTTGGTTTTTTTAGGGTGAAGTTTGCCATTTTTGACATCTTCTTGCATAAGCTCAATCTCTTTTAAGCTTTTTTTACTAAGAAGTCTATACCAATCCCACATAAGCTCATCACTTATACTTAAAACTTTTGCATACATTGTATTTGGATCTTCTGTAACACCTATATAGTTATTCAATGATTTACTCATTTTATTAACACCATCGAGCCCAACAAGAAGTGGCATCATAATGATAGCTTGTTCTTTTCCTACATTGTATACTCTTTGTAAATGTCTTCCCATTAAAAGATTAAATTTTTGATCATTTCCACCCATTTCAATATCACACTTCATAACAACACTATCATGGCCTTGTATAAGCGGATATAAAAACTCGCTTATAGATATTGGAGTTTCATTTTTATATCTTTTAGCAAAATCATCTCTTTCTAACATTCTTGCAACATTATATGTGCTTGAAAGCTCTATCATCTCAGCAGCACTAAGTTTATTCATCCACTCTGAGTTAAACATAATAATAGTTTTATCTTTATCCAAAACTTTAAAAACCTGATCTTCGTATGTTTTTGCATTTTTTAAAACAACATCTTTGCTTAATTTTTTTCTTGTCTCACTTTTGCCAGATGGATCACCTATTTGAGCGGTAAAATCACCTATTAAAAACTGAATTATAGCACCGTGCTCTTGTAAAAAAGCCATTTTTTGAAGCGTTACTGTATGTCCTAAATGTAAATCAGGCGCTGTTGGATCCATACCTATCTTAACATAAAAATTTTCATTTTTTTCATAAAAGTTTTTTATTAAATCTTTAATCCTATCCTCATCTATTATCTCAGATATTCCCTTTTTCAACTCTTTGAAAATTTCATCTAAATTTACCATAAACTCTCCTAATTTTTATATGCATCGCTTAGCGATGTAAATTCAACTATCTTATATCTATCTTTTAGTCTAGATTTAATGTTATTTGCATTCAAATTTTCATTTAATTCTATAACAATTTCAAAAAAATCAGATTTTGTCTCTTCGTTCTGATTTAATTTTATAGCTACTAAATCAACTTGCAATCTAGCTAAATAGTTTAGAAAATTAGCTAAAGCACCTCTTTTGTTTTCTAAATTTAGTATCATCTGATATCTATGTGGCGCATTTCTTGTCCATTTAACAAAGATAACCTCTTTATTTTCCTTTAAAAGCCTACCTGCCCTTTCACAAAATTTATGGTGAGCAGTTACGTTTGCACCTTGCCTAAAACCAACTATATCATCACCTCTTCTTGGGTTGCAACAATAATCAAACTCAACATTATTAATTTTATGATTAGAATAGACAACAATATTCTCAAACTTTTGTTTCTTAACTATATATTTATCTGTAAAATTTAAAGTAAATAACTTATCTTTTTTTGGATATTTTTTTAGTGCATTTACAACATCTTTTAAATATTCTGAATCATATGCCGCTTTACTAATTTTTTTATGTAAATTTTCACGCTCAAGCCATGAGAGAATCGTTATATCCATTACATTAAAGACAGAAGATAAGATCTTTATAGCAATTTCATTGTTTAACTCTTTTAATTTCTGTTTGCAAAAAGTTTTAATAGCAGCTTTTGCCTTTCCTGTTTTAACTGAATTTAGCCAACTGCATCTATATTTTGGCTCATTACCTGTGATGATATGGACAATATCTCCATTTTTAAGCTCAGTAAGTAAAGGATATTTAACTTTGTTAATATATGCCTCTGTGGCTTTTAATCCAACTTGCGAATGTATTTCATAGGCATAATCAAGAGCAGTAGCACCTCTTGGTAAGGTAAAAATTCCCCCTCTTGGCGAATAGACAGCAATATCTTCAGCATATAAATTATCTTTAGCATATTCATAAAGATCTTCTGGACTACTATCATCATTAGCCATATCTGCGTTTATCTCTTTTTCTGTGATATCGCTCAACCAGTCAAGCTTAGGATTAACTGAGCCTGTGCCTTTATATCTCCAATGAGCAGCAACACCATATTCAGCGGTATTATGCATATCAAAAGTTCTTATTTGTGCTTCTATTATCATACTATCATCAAAAACTGTTGTATGTATAGTCTGATATCCATTTTGTTTAGGTAGTGCAATGTAGTCTTTAAATCTTGATATTAAAGGGTTAAATTTAGT
Source organism: Campylobacter blaseri (assembly GCF_013201895.1). Classification (NCBI taxonomy): domain Bacteria; kingdom Pseudomonadati; phylum Campylobacterota; class Epsilonproteobacteria; order Campylobacterales; family Campylobacteraceae; genus Campylobacter; species Campylobacter blaseri. The sequence continues at coordinate 1,289,237 of NZ_CP053841.1, forward strand.
GTGTACAACTCCTAATGCCACATAACAATCTCTTATATCCCTAACTACAACTCTAACAGCCAATAGATCAAGAACTTCTTGTATGGTTATGCCTTTTCTTTGCATTTTTAAATATATAGAGTAGTAGTGTTTTACTCTTTTTTGTATCTCAAAACTATTTTCACTGAATCCACTTGTAAGCAAAAGCTCAGTTATTTTAAGGCTAAATTTATTTAAATTTATCTGAAGCTGTTGTTTGTTTTTGTTTATATATAAATCAATTTTATCATATTCCTCAGGCATTACATATTTAAAACTAAGGTCTTCAAGTAAGTTTTTAATGGATGAAATGCCTAACCTATGCGCAATAGGTGCGTAAACTACAAGAGTCTCTTCGGCAATTCTTCTTTGCTTGTCAGAATGAAGAGCATCTAAGGTTAGCATATTATGAAGCCTATCACATAGCTTTATTACAAGAACTCTAACATCCTCAATAGATATTAAAAGCATTCTCCTAAAAGTTAAAGCCGAGGATCTTAACTTTTGATTTTTTACACTAGATGGTATTAGTTTATCTTCTCTAATGCTTACTATCTTTGTAAGTCCTTCAACAAGCTTTTTAACTTCGTCTCCAAATTCACTACCAACTTGCTCTAAGCTAAAATCAGTATCCTCGACAACATCATGCAAAAAAGAAGAGATCATCATATCTTCATCGCCACCCATAAAAGAGACTATGCAAGCAACTAAAATTGGGTGAACGGCATATGGTTCACCACTTTTTCTAAACTGCCCCTCATGCTGAGATATACATATATTAATGCTTTTTCTAAGTCTAGGTGTCTCTTTTTCAAGAGAAAAAAATAGCTCTACTGCTGAATCTAAATCACTAACATTTAAAATACTCTCTAAAGAGTCCTCTAAAAGAGTATCGTTAATCTTTTTGAGTAAATCCATCCAATACTACTTTTCCTTCTGCTATCTCAAGCAATGCTATATCTGTAAGCTTCATATTCCTTAAATCATAATCTTTAATCAGTGGCTCAGTTCCAGCGTGTAATTGGTTTGCTCTTTTTGCAACCATTAATGATAGCTTATATCTATCACCACCCACTGTTTTTAAAGCTTTTGCCATAATTTCCTCAGGTCTTTTCATTTATAATCCTTTTAATTTTTTACAACAGAACAGTTACTAAAGTCATCTTGTGCAATTTTTAACAATCTTCCACTTTCAAACATATTGCAAACAGCAATAGGAAGTGAGTTATCTTTTGCTAATGCGATAGCTGTATCATCCATAACTTTTATATCATCTTTTAAAGCGTCATCATATGTTAAGTTAGAAATCAATTTAGCGTCAACAAACCTATTAGGATCCTTATCATATACACCATTTACTTTTGTTGCTTTAATTATCATATCTGCATCTATCTCAATGGCCCTTAGTGTTGCAGCCGTATCTGTTGTAAAAAACGGATTTCCAGTTCCTGCTGCAAAAATAACAATTCTGCCTTTTTCTAAATGCCTTTGAGCTCTTCCTACTATAAAAGTTTCACATATTGCCTCCATTTTTATAGCACTTTGAACTCTAACATCGAGTCCGACACTACCAAGTGCTTCTCTCATAGCTATAGCATTAATTACAGTAGCAAGCATTCCCATATGATCACCACTTGTTCTTTTTATAATTCCACCGGCTGCAGCACTTACTCCTCTAACTATATTTCCACCGCCAATAACAATACCAAGTTCAATATTATTTTTAACAATTTTAGCGATCTCATCTGCTATAAATTTTAAAACAGAGCTATCAATACCAAAACCATTTTCACCAGCAAGTGCTTCACCAGAAAACTTTACTAAAATTCTCTTTCTTTTTTCCATAATACTCTCCTATTTAACCTACTATTTTACCTAAAAACTCTTTAATAAATAATAATTCACTTCAATATAATTAAATCCAAAGGATTTATATGATAGTTTTTTTCAGTTACTTCAAAAGTTAAATCCTCTTCCACTCTACCAATAGCATATCCTTTTTTTACAGTGCTTCCAACCTTTATAGTAGGGGCTATTTGACTTAAATGTGCATATATAGTGTGAATTCCTCCAACATTTTCCATTATAATAACTTTATCTAAAATAGGTGTCTCTTTTGCAAAAATAACTTTACCAGGAAGAACACTATAAACTTGAGCATTTTTTTCTTTGGAGCCTAAAACAATAGACTCATTAAAAAGTTTTATGCCATATATAGGATCTGTGTAGTTACCAAATTTTCTTTTTATGTAAGCACTTTTTAGTGGTGATATTGTTTTTTTACCTGCATATTTTTTAACCTTACTGGCTTGATAGCTTGATCCATATTGTTTTACTTTTTGATCTATATCTTTAATTCTTTTATCTTTTATAGGTGTCTTAGAAGTATCCTCTTTAGCTAGTTTTTCTTCTTTAACCTTTTTTGCTGCTTTTGCTTTTTCTTCTCTATCTATTATTTTTAATTTTTTTAAAGTATTCCTAAGCTCTTCTGTGTCCTTGTGTAATTTTTCCAGTCTAACTATATATGCCTCTTTATTTTTATTTAAATTTGCTACCAATCTTTCTTGCTTAGTTTTAGCTTGTGATAATTCTAATTTTTTATCATTATACTCTTTTATATTTTTTTCTATGCTATCTATCTGCATTGACTTTTTTTCTATTTCTTCTTCTGCTTTTTGATAATTTTTTAGAAATCCTTTTAGCTCTTCTTGCAGTATCTCATTTAAGCTATTAAAAACTTCATTAGAAACTATACTTTCAGTAGTTTTTAAATCATCTTTTTGCAATAAACTAAAAGCAAAATCGTTAGCTATTAATACTGCTATTTTTTCTTCAAGTTTATTTTGATCTTTCAGAAGTTTTTTATTTTCAACCTTTAATCTACTTAAAGTCACCTCTTCATCTTTATACTTTTGAGATAAATTTACCACCAGGCCCGTAATTTCATCTATCTCTTTATTGGTTTTTTCTAGCTCTTTTGTCTCATTTACTATAGCATTGCCAAGATCGTCTATCTTTTTGGACAATGTTTGACTTTGTGTCTTTGACTGTCTAATCTCAACATAGGTGCTTTTAATTTTATCTTCTGTTGTTTTGGCATATATAAACGATAAATTTACACAAAGAAGAATTAAAAAAAATCTCATATCTTATTTTTTCTCTCTAAATCAAGCATTACTAGTGTAGCAGAAAAAATAGATAGAACTAAAGCTACAGATAACAAGTAAACAAAATAATCCAACAAAACCACATTGGTATAGCTAAACTCAATTATATTTATAATATTTCGAAAATATTCTAGCTCGGCTAAAAACACATAGACCAATAAAACCATGCAAGTAGCTATAATACTATCTAGAATTGCCATCTTGTATAAATCCGCACTTTTCCAACAAAAAGACGCACCAAAAAGAGTCATAACTTCAACTCTTTGACTATGTTCAAATAGCCAAATTTTCATCTGTTTTATAACTAGCATAAAACTAAGTACTGCTATCAGAATAGAAAATATATAAACAATATTTTTTAATAGAAGCATTATTTTATAAATACTATCATGGGCTTTTGCAAATATTTCTACCTTAGCAACCCCTTCTACTTTTTCCAAATTTTTAGATATTGTTTTAATCTCATCAATATTTGGAAAAAATTTCAACTTAATATTGTAAAATTTTGGAAGCTTTTTTTGTAGTTGCTCTAGGCTATCTTTTGAAATTTTATCTTTTAAACTAAGTATCATTTCATCGCCACTAATCTCTTCAATAGTGCTAACTTCTTTTACCTCATTTGCAATATCTTTTAACTCTAAAGCATTTTTAGATACAACAACTATACTATAATTATCAACCATTGTTTGTTCATATTTTTTTATAGCATCGTTGATAAAAAAATTAAACTGTATAGAAAACAGCAGGGTAAAAAGTGATAAAACAACACCTAAATGAGACTTAAAACCTTTCAACTACTTTCCTTTCTTTTATCTCAAAATGTCTAAAATTAAATTTCAATGTCGATGGGGCTCTATGTGTTACAACTACAACACAAGTTCCCCAAGAATCCCTAGCTGCTCTTAAAAAGTCCCAAACCATATTGCTTGAAACTTCATCTAAGTTTCCTGTAGGTTCATCACAAAGCAAAAGATTTGGCTCATGAACTATGGCTCTTGCTACTGCTACTCTTTGTTGCTCACCACCGCTTAATTCTAGTGGATACTTGCCTATTTTATGGCCTAGTTTAACATACTTTAAGAAGTGTTCTGATCTTTTTTTGCAAATGGTTTTACTTTGACTATCAATTTCCAAAGGAAGCATAACGTTTTTCTCTATAGTCCAATCATTTACTAGCTTATAGTCTTGAAAAACTATACCTATTTTTTGCCTTAACTCTTTTAAGTTTCTATTGTTTATATTTTTTAAATTGGTAAAACACACATCTAATTCACCATTTAAAATACCAATACCTCCATAAAATGATTTTAAAAGAGTTGATTTTCCGCTACCACTTTTACCTGTAATTACTATAAAATCATTCTTATTTATGCTAAAACTAGCATTTTTTATTACAGGATTTTTTTCACCTTCATACCCAAGGGTTAAATTTTTTGCATTTATTATTTGTTCCATTTGGCTAAAATCTCCCTTAACTCACAATGCGCTTTATAATTTCTCTTAGTCATTAATGGTTTTTTTATAAAATATTCTGCACTATTTTTAGAAATTCTTATAAAGCCATTTTCTGGAGTATTAAACCCTCCAAAAGAAAATTTAATAACAATATCATTATCATTAAATTTATACATATCTTCTATATGAATAAAAAAATCATCAAATTTTTTTGTTATATTTTCAAAACTATTAATGATTTTTTTAGGACTATAGGTATCAAAATCCATATTATACTCATTTTTTAAACTTAAAGACTCAACTTTATTTTTAACAAAAATATCATAGATATCTTTTTGCTGTTTTTTCCATCTATCTTCATATTTACTTGAAATTTCTAAATCTTTATTTTTGAAAATTTCAACTTCAACCCCATTTCTATCTAAAAATTTTAAGATAGAAAAATCAACATATTCTCTACTATCACTTCTAAGTTCAAAACTTCCATCTTTTTTAAGGACTCTTTGAACATCCATTAAAAACTCTTCTGATATAACTCTTCTGTGCGGGGCATCATTCCAAGGAATAGGAAAATGCAAATAGATCTTCTCAATCTTATTTGAGTCTATTAAATTTAAAAATATTCTAGCATCATTATCAATTAAATAAATATTGTTTAATTCCTCTTTTAGAGCTAGTTTAGCAACCTGTTCAATAGCTGGCTTATAAATTTCAATTCCTATAAAAATAGTATCTTTGTTCTCTTTTGCTCTATATAAAATATGTCTTCCAGAACCAAAACCTATTTCTATACAAATTTTGCTCTTTTTATTGCCATTTATAATTTCTAAAAGCTCTTTTTCCGATTTTATGATAGAGTTATTTTCTATTAGTGAGTTTTTATTATACCCAAAAGCACTACTGAGTATTTCTTCACAAAACTCAACACTAAATAGCTCCAAGGCTTTTTGTAAAAGTCCAACTTTTGATGGTCTAGTTATCTTTTCGCCTTTAATTAAAAAGCTATCCTTAGTAGGTTTTATCGTTAAAAAAAACTCTTCATCACCAACTTTTACCAAAACTAAATCTAACATCCTACCTTTTGCAATTTGAAGAATTTCAATATCATCTTTTTTAAAAGGGAGGCTTAAAACTTTTACTTTTCTTGTTGTGAAATTTGGCATTAGTATTCTACGCTTATCTTATTAGATGCTTTTGAGCTAAGGCCGTATTCATCTACGCTATAAATTTCGTATGTATATTTATTCCCTTTTTGAACATCTCTATCTATATATTTAGTGCCAACTATATCTGTTATATTTTTCTTTTCAAACCTACTGCTTCTATATATGGAATATTTTGAAGCAGAACTAACTGCGCTCCAATTCAATACAATTGTTTTATTATTTATTATAGGTTTTGATAAAACAGGTGCATCTGGTTCGCCTAAAGTCTGCCCAAGAACTGGTTCATCTTGTGCTTTACTTTCTAACCCGTCTTTATCTACAAATGTTACTTTATAATATCTTTTAGTGCCGTTTGAGTTTATTAAATCCTCATAGATATTTGTATCTACTTTTGCTAAAGGTAAAAAAGGTAAAAAACTGCCTATGGAGCTATAAATTTGATAGTGTGAGAAATTCTCATTTAAAGGGCTATCCCATGTAAGTATTATCTTTTTAGGCCTATTTGTTGTAGCTCTTAAATCAACAACACCATCTGGCAGTTCTTTTGTAGTGGCTGATAAAACGCTACTTGGTGCAGAAATTTCACCATCTAATGTTTTTACTAATATCCTATAATTGTATTCTCTTCCGCTCTTAACTCCATTATCAATATATTCAGCATTAAGTCTTCCTTTTATTTCAGCAATCCTTGACCATCTAGTAGCTTCTGGGCTTTTTCTTTCTATAATATATGAACCAACTTTTAAATTTGCATGAGGTCTCCAAATTATCTTAACCCGCTCAGGAAGACCATATATAGCCTTAGCAAAAGATACTGTCTCTATAGCCTTTGCTGTTTTAGCACTAACAACAACCCCATCACTAGAAATTGCGCTTTTACTATAGGTTTTTATGGTGTATCTATATGTTGTTTCTGGCTTTAAATCTTTGTCTGCAAAGTGGGTTGAAAATCTATCTTTAATAGTATAAATAAGTTCCATAGGTTCATTTAACTCACTTCTGTATATGTAAAAACCTTCAATATCAGAGCTTCTTACAGTTGTCCATTCTAGACCTATTGACCTAGTTGAGCTTATGGTTTTTATATTATTTATAACTGGTAAGTTTGAATCTACAAAAGATGATGGTTTAGGTGAGCCACAACCAACTATCAAGATCATTAAACCCACTAATGAGATTATCTGGTAAAATCTTTTCATAAATTTTCTCCTTGTTTTTACTTTTATCCAATATTTTAGAAAAATCATCCCATAAGTTTGCTGTAAATTTCATATTTTCGCCCGTTTTAGGATGCCTAAACTGTAATATATATGCATGAAGCATAGTTCGCTTGATTTTATCTTTTTTGCTCTTAAAACCATATAAATTATCTCCTAATATATGTCTATTTATGCTTGATAAATGAACTCTTATTTGATGAGTTCTTCCACTAAAAAGCTTTGCAGATATAATATTAATATTTTCATCACTATATAAATTTAAAAATGCACTTTTTGAAATTCTTCCATTTTCTATAATGGCTTTTTTAAGGCGGTTTTTAGGATTTCTACCTATAGGGCGATTGATTATTAAATTCTCTTTTAACGGAAGATCTATAATAGCCAAATACAACCTTGTCATACTTCTTTCTTTTAGCTGATTTGATAAGCGAATATGGGCTTCATCATTTTTAGCTACAACCATAATACCACTTGTATCTTTATCAATTCTATGAACTATGCCTGCTCTAATTTCTCCATTAATGCTTGAAAGAGTATAGTCTTTAAACTTTAAATAATCAACTAATGTGGCCTCTTTCACACTAGGTGCAGAGTGTACAATTAAATTTGGCGGTTTATTTATAACCAAAACATCATCATCTTCGTATACTATTTCAACTTCAAAATTTATTGTAAAATCATTAAATTCACTATCTTCATCGTTTAGTTTATTTACCTCTACAATTTGTCCTATTTTAAGAGTAAAAGATGGCTTATCTACAATTTTTTTATCCACTAAAATATTTTTATCTCTTATGAAATTTGTAATTTGATTTCTTGAAATATTAAGTTTTTTTGATAAAAATTGATCTATCCTACTCTCTACATCAACTACTACTATCTCTGCATTTTCTTTTGCCTTATCCAAATTCATACCTTTTTTAGTTATAATCCATCTATTATTTTAAAAGGATAGATTATTTGATAATTTTCGATAAGCGTATTTTAACACATTTTGATTTCATTCAGCCTTTTTTAATACTTCCAATAATTTTTCTATCTCATATATTGATATCAGAAGTAAGCCAAATGCTAGCTATAAAACAATATGTCTATTTTGGGATAGGATTTATGGTATTTTTATTTTTTTTCCTACTTCCTATAAGAAAAATTGACTGGCTTATTCCTGCTACATATTGGCTTAATATAATTTTATTAATAAGTGTTGAATTTTTTGGTGTTAGTAAACTAGGGGCTCAAAGATGGATAGAAATTCCTTTTGTGCATTTTACAATCCAACCAAGTGAAATAATAAAACCCTCTTTTTTGCTTATGCTTGGATATATTATAAAGAAAAATCCACCAGAAGAAGATGGTTATAATTTAAAAGAATTTATAAAGATAAGTTTTTTTATATTTTTGCCATTTTTTTTAATACTAAAAGAACCAGATCTTGGAACTGCTTTAATTTTACTACTAACAGGATATGGAGTTTTGTTTATAATAGGAGTAAATAAAAAAATATGGTTATCCATTGCTCTAGTATTAGGAATTTCATCTCCTATTTTATATCAAAGCCTTCATGATTATCAAAAAAAACGCATTACTGATTTTATATCAGAAGAACCAAGCTACCATGTAAAACAATCAATAATCGCTATAGGAAATGGCGGAATGAGCGGAAAACCTAAAGATGAAGCAACTCAAACTCATTTCAAATTCCTCCCAATCGCTACTAGTGATTTTATATTTGCATACAATGGAGAGAGATTTGGATTTATTGGTAATCTTTTTTTAATAAGCATGTATTTTCTCTTAATATCTCACCTACTATCTTTAAACCACAAATTAAAAGATGACTTTTTAGCAAGAGTTATCACAAATGGAATTGCCATTATGATGTTTATATATATATCCGTCAACATCTCCATGACCATAGGTTTTGCGCCTGTGGTTGGTATACCTCTACCCTTTTTTAGTTATGGTGGTAGTAGCTTTATCACCTTTATGTGTTTTTTTGGAATACTCCAGAATTTATTAGCATTTAGGTTTGATAAAGAGTATAGACTCTTAAAAATTAATATATAGTCAAACATATTAAAAATCATAAATTAGCATAGGTTTAAGTGCTAAATTCTTAAATACTAAAAACATATAAGCATTAAAATAAAGTTTAATAACTAATTTATTTTATAAGATAACCAACATATCATTTTAGTTAGGCTAATAAATATAATACGCAATACTATTTTTAAAAACAGTATTTAAGATTTTATATTATTAGCTTTATTTTATTTAAAATCTTAATTTAAAAACCTAGTATCTATAATAATCTATCTTTTATTACTACTATCTTTATTGTTATCTTTGTTTTTTGTTATTGTTTTACCTGATATAGTTATATCATCTTTAATAACTTCAAATTTCTTATCACCTATTCCCTTTATATTTTTAATATCCTCTATCTTTTCAAATTTCTTATCTTTTCTATAATCTATTATATACTCTGCTGTCTTTTCACCAACACCTTTAATGCTCATAAGTTCCTCTTTTGAAGCAGTATTAATGTTTATTGCACTAAATAAGAATGTAAAGCTAAGTAGTAGTGTTAAAAGTAGTTTTTTCATGATTGTTTCCTTTTTGAATTAATTACACCTATAATATATCTAAATAAACACTTATTTATATTAATTATCAGAATTAGTTTAAATGGTTAAATAAATATGAAGTTTAAAATTTAGAGCACATATAATTCGTATAAGTACCAATGCTTCTAAATAGCACCAAGCAAACAAAAATATATGTTTTATATCTTACTTTTTAATTATCTCTTTAAGCTTTTCATCTTTTGTAAAGTTACAAAAAATTTCAAACATAAATTTTTGTGATTGTTCTATATCTTTATAGTCTATATGTTTTAAATACTCATATGCCCATTTCATTTTTTCATCTCTAAAATTTATATATTCATTTGAATGTAAAAAATTTTCTGCCTTTTTGCTAAGTTTTGTATCTTTTTTAAGTTCAAAACCTCTACTCCTAACAAAATCAAACAAATCTAAGCCAATACTATTAAAGACACCAAAATTCGGATTACCATTAAATTTGTTAAGATAAATTTGATAAAGTTTGAAATGCTTTTTATCATATAAAATACTAAAATATGGATTTGAGTATGCACCACTTAGTCTCCAATTTAATTTCCAAAAAGAGTTAATTTTTTCATTATCAAGTCCCATTTGTATAAATTTATCCATTACTTTATCTGCATTTTTATCACCTCTATACAAAACTCCACCTAAAACTTCGACCATAATTGCTGGACTTAATAGTAAATTATCATAGCTTAACAAAATTTCAAGTATTTTATAATCAGCATTGGCAAAATCAGTAGCTTCAAAAAATACTTGGATAGGAAGCATATTATAACTATTTCTAAAATTTATTATCTCTGGGTTTGTATCAAGTATAGTCTTTATTTTGTTATAATCTTGTTCCATTATAGCATTTGATAGTTCATCAATTTCTTGATTTAAATTTTTGTTTATATTGGAATTTTTATAATTATTTAAGCTTTTATCCAAATCATTTGCAAAAGCTAAATTTGCAAATATAAAAAATGCAAACATTAAAGTTAAAATTTGTTTCATTAATTAATCCTTTTATTTAATAAATTTATAACTGCCACATTGCTATTTAATATGGCTATTTGATTTAATTTATAGCATAATTTATTATTATCGCACAAACCCTGTTTTAACAATAGTTCTAATCCAGATATTTCATTTGTTAAAGCGTAATATTTTGCTAGTGTTGCAATAATGTTTTGATTTAAATCTTGTAAAGATTTTGTTCGAAAAATAGTTTTTAAATACTTTAAATTTGCATCACTTATTAATCTATAACTATCTTTAGTGGTAATTTGAAAAATATCTTGTGGAATTTTATTTTCAAATGATAGTTTTATATTTGGATGATATTTTATAATTTCATTTAAATAATTACTTAGCATATAATCAATAATATCTTTATTGTTTTCATTTGTTAATTTTAAGTTTGCACCTTTTTCAATTAAAAATTTAAAAAATTCATAATTATCTGATATATAGCTAAATATCAAAGCAGAACTAGAACCATCTCCATTACTATCTTTAAAATCTACATTTGCCCCACTATCTACAAGAAGTTTTGCAAGAAGTATTCCATCTTTTAAATTGTCTGCTGTTGCTATCATTTGCAAAGGTGACATATTCTTAAATGATGGAATTAAATAATCTAACTGTGGCTTATGTGCTAGTAGCAATTTAAGCATTTCTATGTCAAAATTGTCATTAAAAAGGCAAACATCTACGGCACGAAAGCCATTATGCTGGGTATTGATTATTTTTTTATCTTTTAAAAGAAAACTTTGTACTTCTTTCTTGTCTAAATTTTGGATTGCAAGAAAAAAATTATCCATAAGTTGTATTTTTTTATTTATTAAATTCTGGTTTTTATCAAGTAAAGTTTGCTCATTATTTAAGCTTTTATTTACATCATTTGCAAAAGTTAAATTTGTAAATATAAATAATACAAAAATTAAAGTTAAAATTTGTTTCATTGTTTTATCTCCTAGTAAAATGTAAATTTAGTATATTATATTTTAGTGATTATTTTACATAAATACTTTTGAAATTCTTATAAATTTCTTGTAGTATTAAATAGCATTTAAAGAGCAGTAAAATACTATATAAAATTCTATAAAACTTTTTGTGGAATAGTGTAAAATATTTTTTACTTTAATTTTACTAAAATTAGCCACAAATAATGACAAATAAGCTCTTTTGGAAAAATATATATGTAAAGATAAACTAATGTAGTAACATATTACTAAAAATATTTATCCTAAAAATAAATTAGTCTATTAAAAGCAAAATTTAAAAACATATCTATAAAATTAGAGTGATAATATACAATATAGTGCAGATAATCAAACACATGATTGCTTATTGTAAATGCAATAGACAATAGATTACTAGTATGTATAAATGATAATTTTATAAAGTAATTGTTTATTGGATTATTTGTAAGTGTAAGTTATAAATTAACAAAGTCCGCAGCGACCTACTTTCCCACATCCCAGTAAGAGAGAGTATCATCAGCCACGACGAGCTTAGCTTCTTGGTTCGAGATGGAACAAGGCGTTTCCTCGTCTGTATAGCCACGAACAGTGTTAAATAAAAAAACTATTTTAATTGATTAATAAAAGATAGTCTAATTAACTACTTTATTAAATTTAGTTCTCTTATTAAACACTGTTAAGTGTTAATCGTTAAAAGTCAAAAGTTTTAATGTAAAACATTTATTCTTGTTATTAATATAAGTTTTATTACAAACTTAATCAACAAATATTTATTATTTGCCATTAATTAAGTTTTGGATTTGATAATACATTTGTGCAAAAGGTTGGACTATTTCAAACAAGCTACCTTGTTGGTAGTGAGTGAAGAAATAGTTTGAGCTTTTGTGCAAAGATACTACAAAGCTAAACTTCTTTATCCTTAACAAGGAAGTGATGCTTATTATACCTTTATCTAACATTTACATAGTAAATGCGTAACTTTAGTGTTTGTTACTTTAAGTCGGACTTTGTTCGACTGATAAAAGTAAATTAAAAAGTAAGCAAACGAGCTATTAGTACTGGTCAGCTAAATGACTTTCATCACTTACACATCCAGCCTATCAAACTAGTAGTCTACTAGAGCTCTTAAAAGAAGATTCATCTTGGAGTTGGCTTCGAGCTTAGATGCTTTCAGCTCTTATCACATCCCAACTTAGCTACTAGGCGATGCTCTTGGCAGAACAACCTATACACCAGTGGTTGGTTCAACCCGGTCCTCTCGTACTAGGGTCAACTCTCCTCAATCTTCTTACGCCCACGGCAGATAGGGACCGAACTGTCTCACGACGTTCTGAACCCAGCTCGCGTACCGCTTTAAATGGCGAACAGCCATACCCTTGGGACCTGCTCCAGCCCCAGGATGCGATGAGCCGACATCGAGGTGCCAAACCTCCCCGTCGATGTGAGCTCTTGGGGGAGATCAGCCTGTTATCCCCGGGGTACCTTTTATCCTTTGAGCGATGGCCCTTCCACACAGAACCACCGGATCACTAAGACCGACTTTCGTCTCTGCTCGACTTGTAGGTCTTGCAGTTAAGCTGGCTTATGCCTTTATACTCTACAAACGATTTCCAACCGTTTTGAGCCAACCTTTGTAAGCCTCCGTTATTATTTGGGAGGCGACCGCCCCAGTCAAACTACCCACCAGACATTGTCCTACATGAGGATAACTCATGCTAGTTAGCTACCCGAATAAAGAAGAGTGGTATCTCAACAATGGCTCATATACAACTGGCGTCATATACTCAAAGCCTCCCACCTATCCTGCACATCTTTATCCAAGTAGCAGTGTCAAGCTATAGTAAAGGTCCACGGGGTCTTTCCGTCTTGCCGCGGGTAGGAGGAATTTTCACCTCCACTACAATTTCACTGGATCCCTCTTTGAGACAGCTCCCAACTCGTTACGCCATTCATGCAGGTCGGTATTTAACCGACAAGGAATTTCGCTACCTTAGGACCGTTATAGTTACGGCCGCCGTTTACTCGGGCTTCGATCAAGAGCTTCGCTAATGCTAACTCCATCAATTAACCTTCGAGCACCGGGCAGGCGTCACACCCTATACATCCACTTACGTGTTAGCAGAGTGCTGTGTTTTTGGTAAACAGTCGGAAGGGACTCTTTATTGTAACCTCTAAAGCTTTCGGAGTAAATCCTAATACCTTAGTAGGCACACCTTATACCGAAGATACGGTGCTATTTTGCAGAGTTCCTTAAAGAGGGTTCTTCCACGCGCCTTAGAATACTCATCCCACCCACCTGTGTTGGTTTACGGTACGGGCAATTATTATTATACTTAGAAACTTTTCTTGGCTCGATAGTATCATGGATTCTTAATCCGCTCCGAAGAGCTTCATAAGCCTGTTAGATCTCGAATAAAGAGTTACGGATTTGCCTATAACTCAATCTACATCCTTCGACTAGCTATTCCATCAGCTAGCTCCATTAACTTTAAGCGTCCTTCCATCGCGCATAATAATTGGTATTGGAATATTAACCAATTTTCCATCGCATACCCCTTTCGGACTTTGCTTAGGACCCGACTAACCCTACGATGACGAGCATCGCGTAGGAAACCTTGGGTTTTCGGCGTTAATGATTCTCACATTAATTATCGCTACTCATGCCTGCATGCTCACTTCTATCCGCTCCAGCGCTCCTTATCGGTACACCTTCAACGCTGAATAGAACGCTCTCCTACCACTTGCACACAACTTAACTCTCTTTTTTTATCATAAGATATTTTAAAACTTTTTTGCTAAAGCAAAAATCGCTATCGCTAGTTTTAAATATAACTATAATTAAAAGAGCTAAGTAGTGTGCAAGTCTACGACTTCGGTACTTATTTTAGCCCCGTTATATTTTCCGCGCAAAATCACTAGACCAGTGAGCTATTACGCTATCTTTAAAGGATGGCTGCTTCTAAGCCAACCTCCTGGTTGTTTCAGTAACTTCACATCGTTTTCCACTTAAATAAGATTTTGGGACCTTAGTCGGTAGTCTGGGTTGTTTCCCTCTCGACGACGGATTTTATCACTCGCCGCCTGACTGCTATGATTACACTAAAGGTATTCGGAGTTTGATAGGGTTTGGTACATTGGTATATGCCCTAGCCCATTCAGTGCTCTACCCCCTTTAGTTACTACATAACGCTATACCTAAATATATTTCGGAGAGAACCAGCTATCACGAAGTTTGATTGGCCTTTCACCCCTATCCACAAGTCATCCCAGGACTTTTCAACGTCAATGGGTTCGGTCCTCCGCCGGCTCTTACACCGGTTTCAACCTGCTCATGGATAGATCACTTCGTTTCGGGTCTGCAACATCTGACTAAACGCCCTATTAAGACTCGCTTTCGCTACGGCTCCGGGTTTCCTTAACCTTGCCAGACATCACAACTCGCAGGCTCATTATGCAAAAGGCAGTCCATCACCCTGATAAATCATAGGGCTCTGAATGATTGTAAGCAAATGGTTTCAGGTTCTATTTCACTCTGATCACCTCAGTTCTTTTCACCTTTCCCTCACGGTACTTGTGCACTATCGGTTTAGTAGTAGTATTTAGGGTTGGATAGTGGTCTACCCAGCTTCAAGCAAGATTACACGTGTCTCGCCCTACTCAGGATACTGCTAAGTATAACTTACTTTTCGCATACGGGACTATCACCCTCTATGATTAATCTTTCCAGATTATTCTGCTAAGCTTGTTAATTCTATGTTACAGTCCTACAACCCCACTAGTAAACTAGTGGTTTGCCCTCTTTCGATTTCGCTCACCGCTACTTTCGAAATCTCTTTTGATTTCTCTTCCTGTTGGTACTAAGATGTTTCAATTCCCAACGTTCGCCCCATATAGGTAGTATATATTACTATATACTGGGTTGCCCCATTCGGAAATTCCCGGATCAAAGTTTCTTGACAACTCCCCGAGACTTATCGCAGTCTAGCACGTCCTTCATCGCCTCTACTAACCTAGGCATCCACCATTCGCTCTTAGTAGCTTACCTTTTTTTTACTTCTCAGACTAGCAAAGCTAGTCTTCCGACAAGGAGCTATGCTCCCTTGACCCACCTAAAGCACAACACTTCTAAAGAAGTGTCGTAAATTTGCAATTAAACAAATTATTAGCTAATAGTTAAGTCTTAATCGGTAAAAGAAGTTTTTATATTTTTAGATTATGTTTATATTCTAATTACGCATCACTTCCTTGTTAAAGATAAAATTATATGTATATAACCTTATAGTATTTAAATATTAGACTTAAGACGGAAAGAGATTAAAAACTATATATAGATAAGTTTTAAAAACCTATATAAGTCGTGATATTAATCTTTGATCATTTAAAACCAGATAACAGTTTGGTATTAAAGATTTGCTTTTGTAGTCTTTTATTTAAAGCCTTAACAAGTCCTGTAAAATTGTTTTAATTTATTAAAACTTTTTTGTGACTTTTAACAATGATAACTTAAATAACATTAGATTCTAAAATTAACTCTTAGTAATCTAAATAAAAAGTTATTTATTTCTTATATCTATAAACTAAAAAGAGATAAACTCATTAGTTAGATATATTAATAACTCTTTATTTAGACTATTATTATCTATATTTTAGACTAAATTATAATATATATTATTTTAAGATAGTAATTATAATAAGATACTTTTAAATCTTATTTAAAAGATATAGTATTTTATTATAAACTTAATATACTTATATGTACTTTGTTAAACTATTTATTATTTACTTCTATTTTTGTTTTTAAATCAACTTAAATATAAATGGTGGAGAATAGCGGGATCGAACCGCTGACCTCCTGCGTGCAAGGCAGGCGCTCTCCCAGCTGAGCTAATTCCCCATCTTTTTATTATTTATATAATAATTAAGAATTTTCCTTCTAATGATAAGATACAACTTATAAACTTAATTGTTTAAAGTCATAATGGTGGGCCTAATAAGACTTGAACTTATGACCTCACCCTTATCAGGGGTGCACTCTAACCAGCTGAGCTATAGGCCCATTCGGGAAACTAAAACTAATAACTGATTAATTACTCTATTAGTCTTATTTTTATTTATCTAAGTCAATCTATGAAATCTAAACCGTGATGATTGAGATTTTTAATTTTAATCGTATTTTCTAATGATAGATATTTTGTGAGAAATATCTATTGTACTCTAGAAAGGAGGTGATCCAACCGCAGGTTCACCTACGGTTACCTTGTTACGACTTCACCCCAGTCGCTAATTCCACTGTGGACGGTAGCAAGTTTTGCATTCCGGCTTCGAGTGAAATCAACTCCCATGGTGTGACGGGCGGTGAGTACAAGACCCGGGAACGTATTCACCGTAGCATGGCTGATCTACGATTACTAGCGATTCCGGCTTCATGGAGTCGAGTTGCAGACTCCAATCCGAACTGGGACATATTTTATAGATTTGCTCCACCTCGCGATATTGCTTCTCATTGTATATGTCATTGTAGCACGTGTGTCGCCCTGGGCATAAGGGCCATGATGACTTGACGTCGTCCACACCTTCCTCCTCCTTACGAAGGCAGTCTGTTTAGAGTGCTCAGCCTAACTGTTAGCAACTAAACACGTGGGTTGCGCTCGTTGCGGGACTTAACCCAACATCTCACGACACGAGCTGACGACAGCCGTGCAGCACCTGTCACAACATTCTTGTAAACAAGCACTCTTCTATCTCTAAAAGATTTGTTGGAAGTCAAGCCCAGGTAAGGTTCTTCGCGTATCTTCGAATTAAACCACATGCTCCACCGCTTGTGCGGGTCCCCGTCTATTCCTTTGAGTTTTAATCTTGCGACCGTACTCCCCAGGCGGTATACTTAATCCGTTAGGTGCATTACTGCCGTGTCTAGCACAGCAACAACTAGTATACATCGTTTAGGGCGTGGACTACCAGGGTATCTAATCCTGTTTGCTACCCACGCTTTCGCGCCTCAGCGTCAGTTGAGTTCTAGTAGATCGCTTTCGCAATAGGTATTCCTCTTGATCTCTACGGATTTTACCCCTACACCAAGAATTCCATCTACCTCTCCCTCACTCTAGACTATCAGTTTCCCAAGCAGTTTGATGGTTAAGCCACCAGATTTCACAAGAGACTTGATAATCCGCCTACGCGCCCTTTACGCCCAGTGATTCCGAGTAACGCTTGCACCCTCCGTATTACCGCGGCTGCTGGCACGGAGTTAGCCGGTGCTTATTCGTTAGGTACCGTCATTATTCTTCCCTAACAAAAGGAGTTTACGCTCCGAAAAGTGTCATCCTCCACGCGGCGTTGCTGCGTCAGGCTTTCGCCCATTGCGCAATATTCCTTACTGCTGCCTCCCGTAGGAGTCTGGACCGTGTCTCAGTTCCAGTGTGACTGATCATCCTCTCAGACCAGTTATGCGTCATAGTCTTGGTAGGCCATTACCCCACCAACAAACTGATACAATATAGCCCCATCCCTCAGCGAAAAGACATTTCCCGACTTAACTTATGTTAAGAAGGAGTATAGAGTATTAGCAGTCATTTCTAACTGTTGTTCTCTTCTGAGGGGCAGGTTAGCTATACATTACTCACCCGTGCGCCACTAATCCACTTCTAGCAAGCTAGAAGCTTCATCGTTCGACTTGCATGTATTAGGCACGCCGCCAGCGTTCACTCTGAGCCAGGATCAAACTCTCCATAAAAAATTGTTTTTAATTTAAATAAGAAAAACTCTTATTTAAGATTAGTTTGTTTAGTTATGAAGTTTTAATCTAAAACTTTAAATTGATTTTTAATAGTATATTTAAAACTTACTAATTTCTCTTTAAACAAAAAAAGATAGTTTTAGTGTTATAGTTTTAAACTATTATTATATAATATAATTTAAAATTATCTGACTCAATCGATCACTAGTTTAGATTTCAAAGATTGACTTTGTAAATTTAAAATAGTTTAACATTTATAATTTAAAAAACATGCTTTAAAAGCCCTTATTATAAGAGTTATACATTAACTCTTTAAAAAGCTATCTCTCAAAGCGGAAATAGAATTATATACAAGCTAAGCTTAAAGATAGATAAAAATATGGCAAAAGGTAGAATAAAAGTTAGATGTTTTTATTTAATGTGGGATTTAGTTGGAAAATTAGAGGCATAGTTAAAGATATTGTATGGTTTGCTGGGGGGGTAAGTTTATCTGAATTATACTATATCAAGATAGCAAATGTTGGTTATTAGTAAATTAAGCTATTGTTTGCTTATATGAAATAATTAATAAGATACTTAAAAGATACAAAAAAGATTAAAAGCTAGTTAGATATTTTAGCAGAAATATTACAAGCTTTGGAAAAGAACTTTACGAACAACACAAACGATGTATTAAAAGCGGTGTCAATGAAATTGCAAAAATCATAAAAGATAATAAAAGAAAAATTGAAAGAACAATATCAAGGTGGGGTATAAGTAGGTAAATTATTTGTGTTTTAGTGCATCTAAAAAAGCATAAAAAAATAAAAAAAACAATATATAAGGTGGTAAATTACTTCTTATAAAGCCAGCATTTATATTTAAAAATATAAAAAAACAACTAATCACCATAAGTATGACACATATGGTCAGATCATATTTTTTTTTAGAATAAATATTTTTTAAAAATAAAATCATTGAAATCAAAAATAATATTATAACAATTGCATCTAATATATTATAAATTTTTATAGTCCACTCCTTTACAAGGAATGGACATTATATCACTTTTAACGTAATTCATCTATAAAGCCAGCCAATAAAAGTCCCATTTGACTTTTCCAATTAACATTTACTTTATCAACAACCGCTCTATAAAGAGCATTCTTATCATATGCAGATATAAAAATAGTGTTGTATGATGCTCTTAACCCAGAATTTATTAATGTAGCCCAGTTATTATCTTTTTTTAAAAATGCATAAATACTTCCTGTAAAGTTTTTACTTTCAATTAAAAATTTAGCCACATCCTTTATAAAAAGAGCCAGAGTTGTTAAATCTATGCCTTTTAAAACTATATCCATAACTCTTTGTGATCTTAGAATTTCACTTTCTAAAAATTTACTAAAAATTTTACAAACAGAGTTCGAGAACTTGTTAATGAAGTTAAACAAAGAATTACAAGAGAACAACAAGAACGAATTAAAGAATTTAAAGTTGATTTTGACAGAGATACAGCAAAAATTGTGAATGTTTTAAAAGAGAGAGAACAGAAAAAAATAGAACAAGCTAATAAAAAAAGTCAAAAGAAAGGTGTTACGCTAAGTATGTAATTTCTGCAACAAAAAGAACAAGAATTATTTATTGAAGTCACTAATTGTCAATACCACCAAAATACAAAAACAAATGGTTCCAAAAAAAATTTTAGTTTCCATATAGAGTGATTCTAGGTTCTTGCTTGGAATTGTTAAATATACAGCCATTATAACAATAAAAATTATTGCTACACGCAATATCAAGTCTTTCATAAAATACCTTTTTATAGAGTGCACTGTAAAATCTATTTTTACAGTGCAAGTATACCAAATTAATATGGTAACTCATCTATTATGCCATATAGTAAAAGCCCCATTTGACTTTTCCATCTAACATTTACAGCATAAATTATAATTAATTTTCCATTAATAGCGTGGAGAAAATACTAACAATAGTATAATTATTACTACAAAAAACAGTATCTCAAAATATATATTTTTTTCAAGATCAGTATTTATAAAAAAGAATAAAATAGAGCTTGAAAGGGTTTTAGAAAGAAATAGAGGAATTAGTAGATAATTTATTTATAATAGTATTTATTGTAAAATATGCTAATATTTGGAGCCAAAAGGAGTTAAAAATGAAAAAAATAATTTTGATGTTGACAGTATTATGCTACTTAAACGCAGATGATTGTAAAATTATTTATTCTAATTTATATAAACAAGACAAAGAAAGTTTATTTCTTACAGCATCTAAACTAAAAGAATATTGTCAAAATAATGATAAAAAAGCTTGCACATGCTATGATAATTATATGAAATTAAGTGATAAAAAATGCAATGAAAATGATGGTGTATATTGTATGGTAATTGCAACTATGCTTGGTTATAAAGATAACAATTTTTTAAACTATTTAAAAAAATCTTGTGATGGCAATTATTTCGATGGTTGCTATGCATATGGAACAAATTTAGAATTAAATTATAATGAAACTAAAGATATAGAAACTAAAAAAGAAGCTATTTTTTATTATAAAAAAGCTTGTAAAAATGGAATTCATAGAGCCTGTAAAAATTTAAAATATATAAGATAACAGCCTAGCTGTTATCTTATAATCTTATTATCTCATAATCTTACTCGCCTAAGAAAAAGATATATTGTAATTCTTGAGCATATCTATTTTTAGCAGCAAAATAGCATCCAGCAAAAATTGTGAATGTTTTAAAAGAGAGAGAACAGAAAAAAATAGAACAAGCTAATAAAAAAAGTCAAAAGAAAGGTGTTACACTAGGTATGTAATTTTTGTAGCTTAGAAAATGATAGATAAGGCTAATTATTGTTTTTTAAATAGCTCTTAAAATTACTTTAGTAAAATAAATTTTTGAATTATATTATGAAAGGAATAATTATGTATGTGATAGTCTTTGGTTTAAAGAAGGAATCGCTTGATATATAGATTTATTGCACTTTTTTCACATCTATGTATTTTAGGGGTAGTGTTTTACGCTATAAATACTCCTGAGATAAGAATTTGTGCTATTCGCAGTTTGTTCATTACTCTCGGTCCTAGTTATATATATATTCTTATCAAAGGAGACCCGATTGAGCTTTTGCCAAACAATCGGGGGGATGCATTATTTTTAGCGATAGGAACTATTGTGTATATCTCACTTTTTATTTATCATTGCAAGTCTAAGCTTGATTATTTGTTGTCTCCCTTAATAAGGTAAATCATCTATAATCCCACCTAGAAGTAATCCTATTTGGCTCTTCTATCTTATATTTATAGTATAAATTATAATTCATTTTTCATTAATAGTGTGGAGAAAATACTAATAATAGTATAATTATTATTACAAAAAGTAGTATCTCAAAATATATATTTTTTTTAAGGTCAGTATTTATAAAAATGCAAATAGAACGGATTATTTCGTAAAGACCTTCCATTTTTAACCTCATATATTTTTAGATTGTGAATTTATCACAATCTAAATTTTATATGAAATTAGTTAATATATTCCGCCAATTCCTTCTTAAAAAAATATATATTGAACTTCTTGAGCATACTTTCTTTTTAAAACAAAATAGCAAGGTAGTCCAATTTTTTGAACTCTTAAAACAATTTTGTTAAATATATCTAGTGTTACAGTCAAACCAATGTTTCTTATAATTGAAAATAAACTTTTTGCAATTCCTCCTGTGAATAGATAACCAAATAGTCTTATTTTTAAAGTGCATCTATTTGCTTCTCTTAAAAATTCATCAACTTTAGCTGCTACTCTTGGAGTAATTCTTTCAATTGTTGCATCAGCACTAAGACCTAGTAATTTTGATATTACATAAACATAGCCTTTTTTTCATCTATTGTCATATTCTCATAATCTGCATACATCTTATCCTTTTTTATTTAAATTATTTGTATGATTGTAGGTATAAAATTAAAGATATAAAAAGTATAGAAGTTGCATATAAAAGTGCTAGTTTTGGATAAGGGTTTATTAGATATAGTTTTTTGAATCCTAAAATTTATCTTCAAAATAAAAAGAAATTTTAGTTAAAGTTTGATTTTCACTAAAATATCTATTTGTAGTGATAAAAATACCACTACACCAAATAGTAATCACAGCAAAGAAGGCATGATTAAATGATTTAACCCTAAATTTTCTAAATGGTTTTTGAAGGCATTTAACACTTTTATCAGCTAAAATTTTATGCTACTTGATAGGAAGATTTTTAGTTGCTATTTAGTAAATTTATTTAACCTACCTAGAAAGTCCTAGTAGGATAAATAAACTAAGATTTTTTTGTAGCTTTTTTAAAGTAAAGGACTATTCCACCAATAAGCAAAAATACTATTAAAGGCATAATAAATGGATATTTTTTTATACCTTCAAATACCCTCATTAAAAAATCTCCAGCATAATAGCTACACAAACCAAGAGATATTGCCCAGATTATAGCACTTATAACATTTATAATACTAAATTTCATAAAAGGATATTTAGTAAGACCTATGGCTATAGGTATTATAGTTTTTATGCCATAAAGATACTTTTGAATAAAAATAATTTTATCTCCGTGTTTTTTAAATAAAATTTGAGCCAAAGCTAAATTTCTTCTTTGTTTTTTAAGATATGGTGCAAATTCTTGCTTACTATATCTAGCTAGATAAAATAGTAAAGTATCGCCAAGCATATTAGATATGGCTGCAATCACTATAACCAAAGTTATATCCATTTTGCCAGCATAGCTTAAAACCCCAGCCGCGATGATTGCAACCATTCCACCGCCTAGAGTATAAAAAAATAGTATCAAATACCCATAGGTTGATAAAGATGCTAACATATCCTCCATTAGTATTGTTTACCTATAGCATTCATTAGACGGCTATATCCATAATAGCTATTACTATATCTACTACTTAAGTCAATTTTTAAAACAGATCCGCCTATGCTAGCACCTGCAAATACACCTTTTTTATTTACATATGCATACATATTTTTATTAAATACATCTACTGCACCAGCACTAGCACTAGCTTCCCATATAGAAGCAGTAGCATCAACTCCAATTTTTAAATTGGAATTTGATACTTTGTTTAAAGTTTCATCATCCATAATATAAATCACTAAATAGTTATCCTCATAACCTATTTGAAACCCTATACTAGCATTTGATATCTCAGCCTTATAAACACTCCAAGAAGGTGAGTTTTTAACTATAGCCACCCCAGCACCATACATCCCACCTACAACAAATCCAACTTTTTTAACAGTTGGAAAAATCAATATCGCTTTTGATTTGTCTTTTAAGCTATTTTTTATAACAACATCTTGCATTGTTAAGGTGTATGCATTTGCACTATCTATTAAAATTTCCTCTTTTGCATGCAAATTTAAAAAAACCAACATTAGTGCAATTAAAATTTTTTTCATAATAAATTCCTATTTTGCATAATTTACTGCTCTACTTTCTCTTATAACACTAACTTTAATTTCGCCAGGATATTGAACCCTACCCTCAATCTCTTCAGCTATCTCTTTTGATATAAGCACAGCTTCATCATCATTTACTAAATGAGCATTTACAATAACCCTAACCTCTCGGCCTGCATTTATTGCATATGCTGATTTTACTCCTTTTTTGCTAACTGCAATCTCTTCAATCTCAGCAACTCTTTTCAAGAAACTCTCAAGCACTTCTCTTCTAGCTCCTGGCCTTGCTGCACTTAGAGCATCAGCTGCACAAACTGCTGCACATTCAACTGTTTTTGCCTCTTCGTGTCCATGGTGTGCATATATAGCATTTATTACAATAGGATGTTCTTTATATCTTTTACAAATTTCAGCGCCTAAATCAACATGGCTTCCTTCAAAATCATGCGTTAAAGCTTTTCCTATGTCATGAAGAAGGCCCGCTCTTTTTGCTAAAGTCTCATCACCGCCCATTTCAGATGCCATGATACCTGCAAGATGAGCCACTTCTAAACTATGTCCTAAAGCATTTTGACCATAACTAGCTCTAAATTTAAGCTTTCCAATAAGCTTAACAAGCTCTGGATGAACCCCGTTTATACCCAGATCAAACAATATATTTTCGCCCTCTTCTTTAATGCTAGTTTCAAACTCATCACAGACTTTTTTATGAATATCTTCTATTCTAGCTGGCTGTATTCTTCCGTCTTGAACTAAAAGTTCTATAACACGAGTTGCAATAGCTCTTCTATATAGATTAAAGCTACTTAAAATTATGGCGTGTGGGGTATCGTCTATTATAATATCAACGCCTAAAACCATCTCAAGAGTTTTTATATTTCTTCCCTCTTTTCCAATAATCCTACCCTTTAAATCATCGTTTTTAATATCAACAACATTTATAAGTCGCTCAGCCGCATACTCACCTGCAAACCTAGTTGTGGCTTGAGCTAAAATATCAAATGCCTTTTTCTTTCCCTCTCTTTTTGCCTCTTCTTCATATTTTCTTACTATGTGAGCAATGTCGCCACGAGATTTTTCTTCAACCTTTTTTAAGACCTCTTCTCTTGCTTCTTCTTCAGTAAGTCCTGCTGCGTGCTCTAAAACTTTAAGCGCCTCATTTATCTTTACATCATACTCTTTTTTAAGGCTAATTCCTTCTTCATAGGTATCTTCTGCATCTTTTTTAAAGCTTTCTACTTCTTGTCTTTCTCTATTTAAGGTATTTTTTTCATCTTTTAAAGATTGTTCTTTTTTGCCTATTTCATCAAATTTCAGATCATAATCTTTTTGAAGTTTTGAAATTTTGTCTTCATATCTCTTTTTTGCTTCAAATTCGGCCTCTTGAACTGTAATTTTTGCATCTCTCAAAATTCCTTCAGCTTCAAACTCTATAGCCTTTGCTTTTGCTTGAGCTTGTGTTATGAAAATTTCATAGTTTGCGTCATTTACCTTTTTGGCTATTAAATACCCTATTCCAGCGCCTACCACTCCTACCAACAATCCTACAATAATCTCTATCATTTTTTCCTCTTAATAAATATTTTTTTGTTGGAGTTATGTAAAAATCACCTATAATGTCATGATCTTCACAAATATAACTTTTAGTAAACATGTCCTTAATCTCCACAAATATTATAATTGGCTTATATTTAAGTTTGCTAAAGAATATATCATAATACCCTTTTCCATGTCCTACTCTAGCCATTTTACCGTCAACTCCAATAACCGGAACTATAGCTACATCAATCCTTTTTTTAAATTCATTTTGATATCTATTTTCCTTTATACCAAATTTTGATTTATAAAAAGGTCCTCGTAATTTTACCATTTTAAAACTAATATTTTGTATAAGTGGTATATAAGGCTCATATTTTCTAGCTAATTGCCTTCTTAACACAAGCAAATTTGGCTCATATAAAGTGGGCATATATAAAAGAACTCTTTTGGAATTTGTATTTTTTATAATAGCTAAAATCTCTTTTAAGATAGGATAATGCTTACACCTTGCACTAGTTTTAACCTCTTGTTTTATTCTTTGTTTTGCATTTTTTCTAAAATCATTTTTATTTTTTACTCTATTCATTTAACAGATATTTTAGTATATTTTTGTATAATCGTAAATTAAATTATATATTTTTAAGGAATTTCATGAAAAATATCCTATTAGCTTTGGCTTTAATTGTTTTTATAGGATGTAAAGATAAAAAAAAAGAAGATTTGATTTTAGATATGAACAAATCACAAAAAGAGATGTCAAAAAAAGAAGAGGCGGTTTTAACTCAAAATATAGACGCTCCATTTTCTTTGAATTTCACAGATGGATCTGTTTTAAGCATGAAAAAGAAAGAAAATGGCTTTAATATAGATAACGGAAACCTGCCAACTATGTTTGTATTTTTTACAACTTGGTGTCCGCCATGCTTGGCACAAATTCCACTTATAAATATAATTGATGAAAAGTATAAAGGGTATTTGCAGGTTATTACAATAATAGCTGATGAAAACAAAGAAAAAGAGATGGTTAATAACTTTGTAAAAAACAATAATATAAAAAATAAAGTTGTATCTGATGAATCAAGTGAAATTTTTATGAAATCGTTAGGCGGAATTAATGGAGTCCCTTACATTCTGCTTTACGATGCAACTGGTAAAAAAACAAAAGAGTATTCAGGGTTAATTCCCGGTGAAATGCTAGATATAGATATACAAAAGGTTATAAAAAGATGATAGATTTTTTTAAAAAAGGGTTTGCAAAAACTGTTGAAAATATAAAAAGTGTAAGACCAAAAAACCAAAAAATAAATAAAGATATCTTAGAAGATATCTTGCTTGAAGCAGATATTGATTATGATATTGTGGAAGATATAATCTTTTTCTTGCCCCCTGTACAAACAGTAAAAAGGGGTGATTTAAAAACTATAATGTCTAAATATTTCACATATGATAAAAAAGAAAAAAAAGATGTAAAGCCATTTGTTGAACTCATTTTAGGAGTAAATGGTGCTGGTAAAACTACAACCATAGCAAAATTAGCAAATTTATATAAAAAAGAAAATAAAAAAGTAATACTTGGCGCCTGTGATACCTTTAGAGCTGGTGCAATTGAGCAACTAAAAAAATGGGCTTTAAAAATTGATGTTCCCATAGTGGCTACAAATCAAGGGCATGACGCCTCTGCAGTTGCATACGATACCATAAGTTCAGCCATAGCTAGAAAATTTGACAATGTCTTAATAGATACAGCAGGAAGACTTCAAAATCAAAAAAACTTAGCAAAAGAGCTTGAAAAAATTGTTAGAATTTCAGATAAGGCTATGGAAAATGCACCACACAGAAAAATTCTAGTAATTGATGGCACGCAAGGCAACAATAGCGTTGTGCAAGCAAAAGCTTTTAATGATATTGTAAAGCTTGATGGAATTATCATAACAAAGCTTGATGGAACCCCAAAAGGCGGAGCTTTGTTTGGAATAGCAAAAGAGCTTAAATTACCTATTTTATATATAGGTGTTGGTGAGAGCATGGATGATTTAGTTCCATTTAATCACAATGATTTTATAGATACTATTTTAGAAGCGATTTTTGATGGGCAAGATTAAAACGATTTTTGAGTGCAATGCTTGTGGAAACAGACAAAACAAATGGATGGGAAAATGTGTTGAGTGTGGTGCTTGGGATAGTTATGTAGAGCTAAATAAAGAGCAAATTGAATTTTTAAAAACCACATCTAGTTCTAGCACAAAACCCTCAAAAGCACAAGAAATTTCTGATATAAAAATAGAAAAAATAAACCGAATAAGCACAGAAGATAAAGAGTTAGACTTAGTTTTGGGCGGAGGTGTTGTCTCTGGGTCTTTGGTATTAATTGGCGGAAGTCCTGGAATTGGGAAATCAACCCTGCTTTTAAAAATTGGTTCGAATTTAGCTAAGAAAAATTTAAATGTTCTATATGTAAGTGGTGAAGAGAGTTTAAGTCAGATAAAAATGAGAGCTGATAGATTAGATGCCGTTTCAAAAAACCTCTATCTCCTTGCTGAAATTTCACTAGAAAATATAAAAAATGAACTAATGCAAAATGATTATAAAGTTTTAATTATTGATAGTATTCAAACCCTTTTTAGCGAAAAAATAACCTCAGCACCCGGCTCTGTCTCGCAAGTTAGAGAGATAACTTTTGAACTTATGCGAATAGCAAAAGAGAAAAATATATGTGTTTTTATAATTGGTCATATAACAAAAGAAGGCTCAATTGCTGGTCCTAGAGTGCTTGAGCATATGGTTGATGTTGTTTTGTATTTTGAAGGAGATGCAAGTAAAGAGTTAAGGCTTCTTAGAGGGTTTAAAAACAGATTTGGCTCAACTAGCGAGGTTGGAATTTTTGAAATGAGCCAAAAAGGTTTAATTAGTGCAAAAGATGCAAATAGTAGATTTTTTACTAGAACTAAGGCAATGGCTGGAAGTGCAATCACAATCATAATGGAAGGAAGCCGCCCAATTGCAGTTGAAATTCAAGCCTTAGTATCTGAAAGCTCATATCCAAAAAGAAGTTCAACTGGATATGATAAAAACCGCCTTGATATGCTTTTAGCTTTGCTTGATAGAAAGATGGAAATTTTGCTTGGACATTATGATGTTTTTATAAATGTAATTGGCGGGGTAAAAATAACAGAAACAGCCGCTGATTTAGCAGTGCTTGCGGCGATTGTTTCAAGTTTTAAAAATAGAGCCATAAGTAAAGATAGTGTCTTTGTTGGAGAGGTTAGTTTAAATGGTGAGATTAGAGATATCCCAAATTTAGATGCAAGAGTAAAAGAGGCTAAAATGCAAAATTTCAAAACCATAATAGCACCATCTATGCCTCTTGAAGAAAAAAATATAAAAGTTTTTAAAACAAATGAGATAAGGCAAATTTTAGAGTGGATGTAATTTTTCCAAAAATAAAATAACACCTTTTTAGATAAATCGTAAATAGTAAATTTTATTGTTTATATTTATTTGATATAATTATTACTATATTATTTTATGAAAGGATATATATGAAAAAAATTATTACATTAAGCGTTCTTGTTTGTGGCATGCTATTTGCTCAAGAAAGCCAATTCGATCCAAAAACAGAAGACAACCATTTAGTTATCCAAATGGATCAACTAAGCCAAGATGGCAACAAAAATGTAGGCGAAGTTGTAGCCATAGAAACCAAATATGGTGTTGCATTTTTCCCAAATCTAAAAGGTGTTGAAAGCGGCATACATGGCTTTCACGTTCATGAAAATGGAGATTGCGGTGCGACTGAAAAAGGCTTAGGCATGAAAGCAGGCGGTCACTGGGACCCAGAAAATGCAAAAAAACATTCATTTCCATGGGATGATAGTGGTCATAAAGGAGATTTACCAGCTCTTTTTGCTGATGCCGAAGGTGTGGCAAACTATCCTGTTTTAGCTCCAAAAATAAAAACGCTAAATGAGCTTAAAGGACATTCTTTAATGATTCATGTTGGCGGAGATAACCATCATGATCATCCAAAGCCATTAGGTGGTGGTGGTCCTAGAATGATTTGTGGTGTTATAAAATAATTTTGTAACTAAATCTACTGTTGGCTAGTTTAAGATAGCCAACTTCATATATTTTTAATCTTGCTATTTATTTTTTTATATTTTTCATGCTAAGCAAATATTAGAGTGGATACACAAGACAAAATTAAAATCATATCAATAATATCTAAAAAATTATCCTATAATGTGCCATATAAATTTAAAAATAAAACAAATAATAACATATTTAAATTTTGAATATCTCAAATACAAAACAAAAAATTATATATCTATAGTTTTTAAATAAAATATATAACAAAAGTATATTTTTTGCATTGAATATAAATTATAATTAAGATGAAAGATGCAATTCAAGACCATAAGAGTGTGCAAAAACTATTTTGGTTTAATTTACATAAATACTGATAATAGAAATTAACTTATTTTATTAAATTTTTAAAACTTAGATTTTAAAACCTTTTAAATTTATTAAAATACTTAATTTATATATTATAAATTTGTTATTTGCCAAAAATATCTAATAAAAATTTAGCTATTCCTTTTAAAAAACTGCTCCAACAAAAAATGCAACTATAATCATAATTAATTCTGGTATGCCTGCTAAAATAGAGCCAAAAAAGAGATATATCTAATATTATTCCAACAAATCCATCAAAAATACGTCCCATTTATATCCTTATATTTATAAAATATGACAAATGTTACAACTAATTTTAAGTTGTAACATTTAAATTTATGACTTTTTATTAGTTGGCTTCATTTTAAAATCTCCACTACTAGTGCGAACTTTTGTATATCCACCAAAACTCTGACCAACTTTTTGGTGGGCTCTAGCAGATGAGTAACTTTTCTTTGCTCCTGAACTTTTACTTGATGAACGACTAAAACTCATTTCAAACTCCTTGTATTAAATTTATCCTATAGGATAAATTTATGCAAAATTTTAGTAATTCAACTAAAGATGAAATAGATGCTTTTTATAAAAAATATCAAATAATTAAGAAATTTAAGAGTATCAAAAAAATAAGCCAACTTGACTTAGCCCTAAAAATAGGCATAAAATCAGTTGCTTTTTTATTCCAATTGTGAAAATAATCGCTATGGAAAGCATTTTAACTTAGAACATATTTATAAAATTTCAAAAGCGTTAGAAGTAAAAACCGAAGCACTACTGCAATCTAATTTAGAAATTTAAATTATTTATTATTATGGTCTAAAAATTAATAAAAGAGTTTTAAAAAGAAAGTGGTGCCAAAAGGCACCATAATTGATTAAGCTAATGTCTGATTAAGCATCCAAATTGATTTTTCATACTTAGCGATATTATCTTCAGCTAGTGCTGTAGTTGGTCTATCGCCTGCTTCGTCTGCAATTTCTGCAAGTTTTCTAAATTCACCTAAAAGGTATTTAAAGTCTTCTCTAACTAGCTCAACCACTTCCCTATCAGTAAAACTATCTTTGTCAGTTTTTGGGGCTTTTGACATTTCTATCATTTTTTTAGCATCAACCAAAGCCTTGCCGCCGATTTGAATAGCTCTTTCAGCTACTTCGTCAAATAACTCAAAAAAGTCATCGTAAGCTTCCTCTGTATAGTTATGGATCGAGAAAAATTGTTTTCCTAATACATTCCAGTGATAATTATGAAATTTTATATTTAACGCAAGTGCGTCAGCTTGAATTTGATTTAATTGTTCTACAACTTTTGACATATTAATCTCCTTATTTTTAAATATTAGTAATATTATAGCATATATTTTCTTAAAAGAAAATTATTATTATCTAAAAATTTATATTCTATCCTTTTTGATGATAGTTTTCAAAATAGTCTTACCTATTTCAACGCCTGGCTGGTCGTAAGTATTTATCCCAAACATTACTCCCACAATGCTAGTAAGTAACATATAATAATACATTAAATACCCAACATGCCACTCATCAAGTATATCTATAGTTATCAAATCCACACTAATTCCCTCATTTAAAACAGCTTGCATAGTTGCATCGCATTGATAGTTTAAAATCTCACTAATACAAAGACAATTTGTAAAATCGCTACTTTCTAAATATTTTAGACTTAAATTTAAGCTACTATCATCTTTACTCTCTACTACTTTTATAAAAGTTACAGTTTTGTCTTTAACCCCATCCATTATAAGCTGTAAAAAAGAGTGTTGATCTTTGCTTCCTATTATTCCTATTGGCGTCAATCCAAATCTTTTATATTTTCTTTTTTTACCAATGCTTTCTGCCCAAAGCTGGACATACCATTCATTAAAATGGTCAAATTTATCAGAATAACTAAATAAAACATTTATATTGGCCTTTTTATGCGTTGCGTAGTGATATGCTTTTTGGAGTATCCTTTTATCACCTTTTATAAAAAACTCATCGCTACAATGCTTTGCACCTTTAAGGAGTTTTTCTACATTAAATCCCGCAATTTTTAAAGGTATCAAACTAGCTGAACTTAATACACTAAATCTACCACCAACATTATCAGGAATATTAAAAATTTCAACACTATTTTCTTTTCCAAATTTTTCTAAGGCTGAGTTTTTATCTGTTATAAATAAAAAATTTTTGCTAAAATCTTTAATATCAAATTTCTTAATTATATACTTAAATATAGTAGTAGTTTCTATCGTTGTTCCAGATTTTGACACTATGAAAAACAAAGTTTTTTCAAATACTACTAAATTTAGTATAAAATCAATACTTGAAACATCTAGATTATCTAAAAAATAGACTTTTTTACTATCCTTATTATCACTCAAAAGCTTACAAACCGCCTTTGTTCCAAGGGATGAACCACCCATTCCAATCACAACTAAGTATTTAAAATTTTTATCTTTAGTAAAATTATCTACTCTTTCAAAATCTCTTTTATTATCAGCTTTTGGCAGGTGAAAATAGCCTATTTTTCCATCTTCAAATTCTTTATTTATTCTTTTACTATACGCCTCTATAGAGCCTATATCAACTTCGCTAAATTTAAGATTATTCGTTACCATATTGTAGCTCGTAAAAATACTTAGTGGCTTCTACAAAACCTTTAATTGAACCACAATCAAAACGCTTTCCTTTAAATTTATAAGCCATAACCATACCATCTTTTGCCTCTTTTAAGAGTGCGTCTGTTATTTGAATCTCTCCATTTTTACCAGGTTTTGTTTTATCTAAAAAGTGAAATATGTTTGGTGTTAAGATATATCTTCCAATTATTGCAAGATTGCTATTTGTCTCATTAGAGTTTGGTTTTTCAACCATATCGTTTACTATAAGCAAATTATCTTCAATGTATTTTCCCTCAACTATCCCATACTTTGATACATCTTCTTTATCAACTTCCATAACAGCAACTATAGAACATCTATATTTCTCATAAACTTCAAGAAGTTGTGACATCACACCTACGCCATCTTCATTTATACATAAATCATCTGCTAAAATTACACCAAATGCCTCATCTCCAACTAAGGTTCTGCCTTTATTTATGGCGTCCCCTAAGCCTTTCATAGTTTTTTGCCTAGTAAATGAAAAAGTGCACTTTTGCATCAAATTTCTTATCTCGCTAAGCAAACTCTCTTTACTGCTTCCTGAAATTTGATGTTCTAACTCATAACTTATATCAAAGTAATCTTCTAAAGCTCTTTTTCCACGCCCTGTAACAAAAGCCATATTACTCATACCAGCTTCTAGTGCCTCATCTACACCATAATGAATTAAAGGTTTTGTAAGAATTGGAAGCATCTCTTTTGGAAGTGATTTTGTAGCAGGTAAGAATCTAGTTCCATACCCTGCTGCTGGAAATAGGCAAGTCTGTATCATGTAATTCCTTTTTAATTAATTATATCAAATTTTAACAAAGAGTAAAATAAGCACTATCATCAATTTTAAAATATACTGTTTCGCCTGTAATATATGGTGATTTCTTAAAATTATCATCAAGATTTATTATACTTTTTAAAAGATAGTCTCCAAATTTTATTTTAATAAGTAGTTTTGTCTCGTAAATAATAGATATAGAGTGAAGAATTCCTTTATAATAGCCATATTCTCTAGTTTTACTTAGCTTAATTTTTTCCAAATCAATTGCAACATATTTAGGATCTTCATCTTGATTTGGTAGTGAAATTCTTAAATCATCTCCAAAGTTAATATCTCCACCTTCTACATTAAAAACATTTTTAAACTCAAATTCTCCAACAATTCCACCATATAAAAAAATACTATCTTTAGCAATTGCACTAAGCCATTTTTCATCATGACTTGCAATTATAAAACCACAATTATACTTTTTATGAATATATTCAATTGCCTTAGAAAAGAGTTTTGCTGTTGAGAGATCAACACTACTTGTAGGCTCGTCTAAAAGTATAAGCTTAGTTCTTAATGCCAAAATAATAGCAAAAGCAACTCTTTGTGTTTGACCACTACTAAGTGCATAATGATCTTTATCTAAAAAGCTATCATCAAGCCCAACAAGGCTAAGTGCTTCACTAACTCTTTCATTAAATTCATCTAGCAACCCAGCTGACCTTAAAGCAAAAATAAAATTTTTTCTTACATTTCTTTTTAATAACACAGGTTCAGGAAATAAAATAGATATATCTTTAGGGGTTAATTTGCTTTTTATAGTTCCTGTTTTTGGCTCTTCTACATTAGCTATAATTTTTAAAAGTGTGCTTTTACCACTTCCATTGCTTCCCATAAGCGAAGTTATGGTAGCTTCATCTATCTTTAAGTTTTTAATATTTAAAACTTTTGTATCTTTATAAGTTTGAGTTAAATTTGAGATAATCACCTATCAAACCTTTTAAGCCCAACTATAGATAAATTCACCAAAAATGCAATTGCTATAAGAACAAATGCCAAAGCTATACCCATAGCAAACTCACCTTTATTAGTTTCAAGAGAGATTGCTGTTGTTATAGTTCTTGTAAACCACTTAATATTTCCACCTATCATCATAGCAACACCAACTTCAGCCACTATACGACCATAGGCACTTGCAACCACTACCATAAGCGAATATCTATTTTCAAATAAAACTGCCTTGACACTTTCTAACCCACTTAAATGATAACTTTTTAGTAAAAGCATATGTTTTTTATCCATATTTTCAATAGCACTAGCAGTAAGAGATATAACAATTGGAAGTGAAAGGCAAATTTGACCTATAATAACTGCTTTTAATGTAAATAGAAGACCAAATGAACCAAGTGGACCACGATAAGATAGCAAAGCATAAAGTATAAGCCCAATTGCAACAGTTGGCATAGCAAGACCTGTATCGCTTATAAGTCTTAATACTTTTCTACCTCTAAAGTTATAATATCCTAAGCAAAATCCAAGTGGCATACCTATAAAAAGAGTTATCATTATAGCTATACTAGAAGTATAAATAGTTGATTTTATAGCAAAATATGTCTCTTCATCACCTGTTAAGAGCAGATGAAATGCCTCGTAAATTCCTTGTAATATAAAATCCAAATTTAGCCTTATTTTGTTCAATGATTTTAAAGTTTATTAAAATTTCTATCAAAATATGCTTAATTTTCACAATTTTATTCTAGAATTGCCAAATATTAAATTTAATATGTTACTATTGCATAACATTCAATTAAAAGGATTAATATGAAAAAACATATTCTAATGACGATTCTTTCATTAGCAGTAGCATTTAGTCTAAATGCAAAAGATACAGATCTTGTTATGGCAACTACAACAAGTACAGATAATACAGGGCTTTTAGACGATATCTATCCTGTTTATAAAAAAGCTACAGGTGTTGACATAAAATGGACTGCAGTTGGAACAGGCAAAGCTCTTGAAATGGGAAAAAACTGCGACGCTGATATACTTTTTGTTCACTCTCCAGCAGTTGAAAAAAAGTTTGTTGATGAGGGTTATGGTATAGATAGAACTCCTGTAATGTATAATGACTTTATACTGATAGGACATAAATCACTAGCTGATAAATTTAAAAATAAAAGCTTAAAAGAGACTTTCCAAATCATTGAAAATGAAAAGATTAAATTCTTTAGCCGTGGTGATAAAAGCGGAACAAACAATAAAGAAATCGCTGTATGGAAAGCCGCAATTGGACAAGCTCCAGAAAAAGAATCATGGTATAACCAAACAGGTCAAGGCATGATAAGCACTATAAATATCGCAGCTGAGCAAAAGGGTGTAACTCTAACAGATAGAGGAACTTTTATAAAATATGAGCATGGTTTAGGTGGAAAATCTGACTTTGAAATCATAAGTGAAGGTGATGCAAATTTGAAAAACTTCTATTCAGTAATCGCTGTAAATCCTAAGAATTGTGAAAAAGCTGACTATGAAAATGCAACAGAGTTTATCAACTGGATAACTAGCGATGATGGTCAAAAATTCATAGAAGATTTTAAACTAATGGGTAAACCTCTATTTACTCCAGATGCTAAAACTAGAAAAGAATCATAATTTTAGATATAATTTGGGCTAATTCGTTTAGCCCAAAGGATTATTTTGTTTACCATAAACACACTTTCAACAGTAAAACAAGAGATAAGAAAATCAAATTTTCTATCCTACCTAGTTCCTATGAGCGAGTTTGAAAATTTCCACTTAAAATTAAAAGAAGAGCACCCTAAAGCAGTTCATATAGTTTGGGCTTATAGACATTACAATAAATACTTACAAATCGTAGAAAACCAAAGCGATGATGGTGAGCCAAAAGGAACAAGTGGACCACCTGCACTAAATGCACTAAGAGGTGCAAATTTGATAGAGTGTGGTGTTTTTATAGTTCGCTACTTTGGTGGTATAAAGCTTGGAACTGGCGGTCTTGTAAGAGCTTATAGTTCAAGTGTAAATTTAGCTATAGATGAAGCAAAACTACTTCCATATGAGTTAAAAGATGAGTTTCACTTTTTTGTGCCTTTTGCACTCATTTCAAGATTTGAACACTTTTTAACAAAAGAGGAGTTAAAAGCAGATAAAGAGTTTAACGAAAATGGAGCTTTTATAAATTTATCACTAAATTTAGATGAGTTTAAAAAGCTTTTTGAATTTACTAAACCATTTTTAATACAAGGCGTTGAGTTTTTATGCATTCCAATTTTTGCAAAAGAGATTTTTGAAAAATAAATACACACAAATGTAGCTTGCTCTTGAAATAGGGATGAGTGGTTATGCTTATTTAGGGCGTGAGGAGCTTAGAAAATAACCACGATTTTAATATCAAGCATATTGCAAAAATTTCTAAAGTCTTAGATATTGCCACTGAAGATTTTTTAAATAACTCTATATAAATTTACTCGCAAATTCTTTTTCATTTTTACTTTTCATAGCCCCACTCATTGAGCAAACCATATTTGCTCCTGCATTTAAACACTCTTTAAAATTGCTTTGATTTATCCCACCTAGTGCGTATATAGGGACATTAAACTTCTCTTTTGCCTCTTTTATGAATTTCAAACCTTTTGGTGTAAGGTCTTTTTTGCAATTAGTTTCAAATATATGGCTAACGCAAAGGATATTTGCACCAAAATTTAGTGCTTTTTGACATTCGTTTATATTATGAACAGAAACTACTATCTTGTTAAAATTTATTAAAATATCTCTGTTTTTTTCCAAAACATCAAGTGGAAGCCAGATATTTTTATGCTTAAGTTTTAAAGCAACATTTATAAAATTATGTAAAAAAATCTGTTTTTCATACCCTTTGCAATGCTTTAAAATCTCATTTGCAAATTTCATATATTCATCTTCGCTAAGCTCTTTTAGTCTTAAAGCAACAACACAACCACATAGGCAAAAGTTATAAATTTTCTCTTTTAAATCCTTGCTTGATTGCTCTAAATTTGTTATTACAACCAAATTAGACATAGATATATTCACTCATTAAAGGATAAAAGCCATCTTTTTTTATATCCTCACAAACGCTTTTTACACTTCTATAATCGCTTAGTTCAAACTGCTCATCTCCAACTTTTTTACTATGTCCACCAATTGCCACACTAACTCCAGCTGAAATTTTATTTGCAGCAATTTTTATAGCATTGTCTCTAAAGTTTTTTCGCTCTCTAGTTGAAACTGTGATCGTAGCAAAAGGCATAAAAAGCCTATAAGCCATAATTATTTGCAAAAGCTCTTTTTCATGAACATCTTGTGGGTTTATACGAGAGTTATTTATAATCGGTCTAAGTCTTGGACAAGAGAGTGAAATTTCTGCGTGTGGGTATTTTTTAGATATTAAATTTGCATGAAGTCCTGTCGCAAAAGCATCTTTTCTAAAATCATCAATTCCTAAAAGTGCAGCAAAACCAGCACCTCTCATACCGCCTAAAATAGCCCTTTCTTGTGAGTTAAATCTATATGGAAAAACCATTTTTTCACCACTTAGATGAATCTTTTGATACTTTTTAGGATTATATGTTTCTTGATAAACATTTACAAAATCCACCCCACACTCATGTAAAAATGCATATTCATCAACATTTAATGGATAAATTTCAATACTTACAACTTTAAACAGCTCCTTTGCCCTCTTGCAAGCTTCGCCAATGTATTCAACGCTTGATTTGCCTCTACTCTCCCCTGTTAAAATCAAAATATCTTCAATTCCAAGTTTTGCTATATTTTCAAGTTCAAGATCTATATTTTCTAAGCTAAGTTTTGCTCTTTGAATCTTGTTTTTAGCACTATAACCGCAATAAACACAGGTGCTATCACAATAGTTTGAGATGTATAAAGGTGTAAAAATATTGATATTATTTCCAAATTTAGCCCTAGTTTCAATGGCTGAAATTTGAGCCATATCTTCTAAATAGTTTTGTGCTTCAACACTAAGTAGTGCCGCAAAATCATCTAAATTTCTATTTTTCTTTTCAAGTGCAGAAAAAACATCATCTTTTGTATAGTTTTTATAATCAAATTTGGAAGTTTTTTCTAAAACCTCATCCATAATTTCACTTTTTATATCAACTATTCCATCTTGATACTGCATACAATCTTGATTTTTCATAACTAATCTCTTAAAAATCCAGTAAGTGGAGAGCTTGCATTTGCCCTATTTCTAACATTTCCAAACCCTGCTAAATATCCATCTCTGCCTGCTATTATCGCATTTTTAAAAGCTCTTGCCATTAATTTTATATCTTTTGCTGTTGCAATTGCTGTATTTGCCATAACTGCTGCACAACCCATCTCCATAGCCTCGCAAGCTTGTGATGGCTTGCCAATGCCTGCATCAACAATGATTGGTGTATCTATTTCGTTAATTAGTATCTTTATCATCTCTTTCATAACAAGCCCTTGATTGCTACCAATTGGCGAAGCTAAAGGCATAATCGCAGTAACACCAGCATTTTGCAAACTTCTTGCAATACCTAAATCAGGATACATATAAGCAAATACCTTAAAACCTTCATTTGCTAAAGTCTCAGTAGCTTTTAGTGTCTCATAGTTGTTTGGAAAAAGAAACTTGCTATCATCAATTACCTCAAGTTTAACAAAACTCTCCCCTGTAAGCTCCCTGCTAAGCCTTGCTATACGAATGGCTTCATTAGCATTTCTTGCTCCGCTTGTATTTGGTAAAATAGTAACATCTTTTGGAATGTAGTTTAAGATATTTACACTTTTACTCTCATTTACTCTTCTAAGTGCCATTGTTATTATCTGTGCACCAGCCTCTTTTACACAAGCTTCTATCAAATTTAGATCAAATTTTCCAGAACCCAAGATAAATCTTGATTTAAACTCTTTTTTGCCTATTTTAAAAATATCTTCCACTGTCTTCCTTTTATGCCTCAAACTCTTCTAATATCAAACGAAGTATAACATTTGCTTGCAATGCCGCACAAATCATAACTCTAGGTGCCATAATTCCGTTTTTAAAATCACTTTTAAAATCTCCACAAATGTAGCAATTTTTACCAAATTTAGTAGTTTTCATCAAATTTCCACTTTCAAATCCGCCCATTCCATTTCCAAAAACAAAGAATTTGTTTGGATTTTTTTGTGCATATTGCATTAAAATTGCTTTTAAATTTGCATTGTCAAAAGCTTCACAAATTATAGTTTCATCTTTTAAAATTTGCTCTAAATTTTCACTATTAAGTTTTAAATTTAAAGTTTTTATCTCTAAAAAGGGATTTATATCTTTTAATTGTCTAGACAAAGCCTCAGTTTTTAGAGCTCCGATATGAGTTTTATTATAGTTTTGGCGGTTTAGATTACTTATTTCAACCCTGTCAAAATCAACCAAAACTAAACTGCCAACTCCAAGTCTAGTAAGCATAACAGAAACATTTGAACCAAGTCCACCAAGTCCTAAAATCGCAACTTTTGCTGTTTTTACTTTCTCATTTACAAGCGGGGAATTTCGCTTTTTAATTTCACTTTTAAAATTATCTGCATTGCTAGAGTTTAAACTATCTTTCATCCACCACCAACAAACTCTACAATCTCGTAACTTTTACCGCTTTTAATAGGTGTATTTTTCCACAAATTTTTTGGCAAAATTTCACCATCTTTTTCAACTGCAACCTTTAAAATTTCAAATCCATTTTTAACTAAATAGTCATAAACACTTAAATTCTCACAAATCTCAACGATATCACCATTTATCTTAACTTTCATAGCTTATTCCAAACTGCTCTTTATACTCTTCAAAAGAGCCTCTAAAATCAACTATCTCTCCATCGCCTTTCATATGTATAATTCTATTTGCAAAAGCATCAACTAGCTCCCTATCATGGCTAACGCAAACAACACAACCAGCATAATTATAAAGAGCTTCTCCAAGTGCTATGATAGCCTCCAAATCAAGGTGGTTATTTGGTTCATCCAAAATAAGTAAATTTGGCTTTATCAGCATTAACTTTGAAAGCATTACTCTATGCTTTTCTCCACCGCTTAAATTTCCAACACTTTTTTCCTGCTCTTCTCCACTAAAAAGCATTCTTCCAAGGCATTTTCTTATCTCATCTAAATCTTTATTTTTTTCATCTTGAAGGTATTCATAAAGTTTTAATTCACCTGTTATTTTGTTATTAGTATCTTGAGCAAAATATCCAGGCTCTATAGTTGCCCCCATATGGACATTTCCGCTATCTGGTTTTATCTCTGCTGTTATTATCTTGCAAAGTGTGCTTTTTCCAACACCACTTCTTCCAATAACTGCAACTTTATCTCCTTTTTCAATTTTAAAATTAAAATTATTTAAGATTACCTTATCATCAAATTTTTTATCGATATCGCTAAGCTCTAAAACCTCATTTCCAATTTCACGGTTTAATCTAAAAAGTATGCTAGGATCTCTTCTTGAAGATGTTTGAATATCTGAAATATCTAGCTTTTCAAGTCTTTTTTGACGGCTTGTTGCTTGCCTTGCCTTACTAGCATTTGCACTAAATCTAGCTATAAATTTCTCCAACTCCTCTTTCTCTTTTAACTTTTTTTCTCTTTCCATTTGTGCTTTTTTAGTAAGTA
The DNA here is from genome assembly GCF_013201895.1 of Campylobacter blaseri. Classification (NCBI taxonomy): domain Bacteria; kingdom Pseudomonadati; phylum Campylobacterota; class Epsilonproteobacteria; order Campylobacterales; family Campylobacteraceae; genus Campylobacter; species Campylobacter blaseri. The sequence continues at coordinate 1,330,127 of NZ_CP053841.1, forward strand.
AATTTGAGGCTATATACCATTCATCATAGTTTCCACTAAACTCTCTTACCTTTTTAAAATCCACATCTAAAATATTAGTGCAAACTCTATTTAAAAAGTGCCTATCGTGGCTTATTACAACCAAAGTTCCTTCATGGCGATTTAGCTCTTTTTCAAGCCATGAAATAGCATCAATATCAAGGTTGTTTGTAGGTTCATCTAAAAACAAAATATCAGGCTTAGGAAATAAAACTTGTGCTAACAAGACTTTAAATTTATCAGCAGTTTCTAATTCTTTCATAAGCATATCGTAGTTTGTAAGCCCTAAAGAGCTAAGAATTTTCTCAATTCTAGTCTCATACTCATAAGTTGGATCTTCTTCAGCTGTTATAATTTCAAGTTCACTTAATCTATCATTTATAAAATCTGTGAACTCTTCACTCATATAGAGTTCTTCTTTTTCTTTAATAGCGTCATAAAGTCTTTTATTACCATATAAAACAGCATCTTTTAAGCTAAAATCTTCAAATGCAAACTGATCTTGCTTTAAAACACCTACTCGAAAACCACTATCTATATTTATCTCTCCGCTTGTAGGTTCAATCTCTCCGCTTAATATTTTTAAAAAGGTGGTTTTCCCAGCACCATTTGCACCTATAAGCCCATATCTATTTCCACGATTTAGCTCTAAGCTAACATCTTCAAAAAGAAGATGGGTTCCAAATCTCATTGTTAAACTCTGAATACTTACCATTTTACACCTTATTTTTTCGCATAGTTTAGCCAAATAAGGATAAAAAACCTATAAAATATTTAATATAAAAAAGAAGATTAAATTTAAGTAAGTAATTTTATGAGTTGGTGCGAGCTTGTTTAGTTAAAAACAAGCTCAGTTTATTAATGTAAAGCCTCGTTTAGCTTTATAGCTCTTTTGCTTAAACTTGCACTCATCTGCCCTGTTTGGCTATTTTGTCTAAAATGAAGACCATTTAAATGCGAAAGCTCTATGGCTTTGTAGATTTCTTTATCAAATTTAAAGTTGGTATTTAACTCTGCTAAAGCTTTTTGATTTGCTTCACTTATGTATACTTTTGTGCCTTCTAAAATAGCAATTCCACCATCAACTATGCAGTTGTCGCCAAGCGGGATTCCAGTTACAGAATTTGCTCCCAAAAGACATTTTTTACCTATACTAATAGGATTACCATTTGTTCCACTTAAAACTCCAAGTATACTAGCACCACCGCCAACATCACTACCTTCTCCAACTTTAACAGAACTACTAACCCTGCCCTCAATCATAACAGAACCAGTTGTTCCTGAGTTAAAGTTTACATAACTAGCTCCTGGCATAACAGTTGTTCCATTTGCAAGTTGAGCACCCATTCTAACTTTAGCCGTGTCAAGCACTCTAATACTATCATTTGGAACTATATGACTTAAATATCTTGGAAATTTATCAACGCTTGTTATTGCTGGGTATGAACCTGACATTTTTAACCAAATTTCATTCTCTCTTAGCCACTCAAGCTCAATTGGTTTTGCATATTCATCCCAAGCAACATTTGGAAGCAGTCCAAATGCTCCATCTAAATTCACACCTCTTATCTCAACTTTTGATAAAGATAGTAAATATAGCTTTAAATATACGCTCTCAACACTTTTTGGCTTCTCATCACCAAACAAAAATGTAACACAAAATTTAGCTTCATCTTCAGCATCTTCGTTGTTTAAAATTTCATCTATGATTAGTAAATTTTGCAAATTTCTATGTTTATCATCTTTTGCTTCTTCAACTAAAAAGTCAAAAATATCTAAAGCTTTTTCTACAACATCTTTATTTAAATTTGCTACATATTCGCTTTCATTGGTTGAAATTTTTGTCCCACATTCGTTTAAAGCCCATAAAAGAACGGCTGCTGAGCCAAAGTTTTCTTTATAGTTTACAACAGCATAATCAACACTTAAAGTTTTGTCTTTTTCAACTACGCCTTTATAAACCTTTCCAATTGCCCAAGCAATAGGCTCTTTGTAAAAACTTTTTGTCTTTACATCTTCAACAAATTTAGTTAAATCTTCTAAATTTTTAATATCGCTCAAATTTTACTCCTTAGTGGCATTTTGCTCCACCTTCCATATCTGGTTGAATAGCTGAGTTACCAGCTAAGTCCTCTTTGTCTATTTTTTCTATAACTTCCCAAAGTCTATTGGCTGCTTTTTCATATCTTTTTGCACTAACACTCTCAGGAGCATAAAAACTAATTGGTTTTCCATTATCTCCGCCCTCTCTAATGCCGATTTCAATTGGAATTTCACTTAAAATTTCAGTTTTATACTCTTTTGCAAGTTTTTCACTTCCACCTTTTCCAAAGATATCATACTCCTTGCCATTATCAGGGCATAAAAATCCGCTCATATTTTCAACTATGCCAGCTACTGGAATGTAAAGTTTTTCAAACATATCAAGGCTTCTAGCTGTGTCATCAAGAGCTACAACTTGTGGTGTTGTTACACAAACACCTGCTGTTACAGGAACACTTTGAGCTAAAGTTATTTGAGCATCACCTGTTCCTGGTGGCATATCTATAAATAAAACATCTAAATCGCTCCAATAAACATCTCTTAAGAGCTGTTCAATGGCTTTCATTATCATAGCACCTCTCCACATTAACCCTTGACCTTGCTCCATCAAAATTCCCATACTCATCATCTCAATACCATGAGTCAAAATTGGTTTAAGTTTTTCTCCAACTACTGTTACTTCGGCTCTCTCTTCACCTAACATTCTAGGGATATTTGGTCCATAAATATCAGCGTCTAAAACACCAACTTTTTTACCAAGTTTTGCCATAGAAATAGCCAAATTTACAGTTGTTGTGCTTTTTCCAACTCCACCTTTACCACTACTTACCATAACAAAATGTTTGATTTGCGGTGTTATATTTTTACCACTTTGAGTGTTGCTTTTCTCTTTTGGTGGTTGAGGTTGTTTTACAATAACTTGAGTATTTTCTCCAAGTGCTTTTATAATGCCATTTCTAACCTGAGCTGCAACTTCAGATTTACTTGAAACTATCTCAACTTCAACAAGCACTCCATCGCCAATTTCAATGTTTTTAACAAACCCAAAATCAACTATACTCTTTTTAAATCCTGGATAAATAACCTCTTTTAATTTTTCTAATACATCTTCTTTATTCATACTCATAAATCTCCTAATAAAGTATTTTCTAGATTATACATATTTTAAATAAATGAAATATAAGTTAATATTTTTATTTTTGCATATTAAAAACTTTGCTATAAGAATTTATATTCTTTACTTAATTTTTTTATTGTGTTATTATCGTATATATTTTATATTCAAAAAGGCAAATAATGTATCACTCAAGATGGACAAAAAGCCATTATTTAGCAGGTTTTAACTTTGGAAATCGTTTATATAAAAATAATGTAAAAATTGATTTTGATAAGTTCTTAAATGAAGAAAAAATTGATTATGCAAAAAATGTATTTAGTATTTACTATAAATTTTATCCCGAAATTATAAAGGAAATTAGAGGATTTGCAGATGGGCAAAAGGAAGAATTTGAAAAAGTGTTTGCATTTCTTGCAGTAATGTATGTTTTTATCTATGATGTAAAATGTTCAATGGTTGCAATTTCAAATTCTCAAAACATTATTTTTGCACGAAATAGTGATTTTAAAGTAGAGGTAAAAAATTTATCTGATAGTACTTTTTATAAACTAGATAAAGGGTATTCATTTATCGCAAATACAACAGCAATGATTGAAATGGAAGATGGTATGAATGAAAAAGGATTAGCGTGTGGATTAACATTTGTTTATCCTACTATAAAAGATTTAGGTTTTAATGCAGGTTTTTTAATAAGGTATATTTTAGAAAAATGTGAAACAGTGGATGAGGTAAATGAATTTCTTCAAAAAATACTAATTGGTTCATCACAAAATTTAATTGCCATAGACAGATATGGTAAAATTTTGTCAGCAGAATTAAATTCAGAATGTAAAAATATTTCTATTTGCAAAACTCACAATTATAAAACTAATCATTTTGTAACCAATAAACTACAAAAGTATGCATATGATGGAATAGACGATATTTTTTCTCACAAAAGATATGAAACACTTCAAAATCAAAATTATGAAATATATACATTAAAAGATACTTTTGAATTGTTGCAAGGTAAAAAAGGTTTTTTATGCCAATATGATAGAAAAAATGGATTTGATACCATTTGGTCATCTGTGTATGATATAAAAGCAAAAGCCATTTATAGATGTGAGGGAAACCCTCAAAGAAAAAAATACAAAATAGATAATAGATTAAAATTTGATTATTAATTGCAATTAATATATCAAAACTAGATGAACTAGCCTATATAAAATATGTGTAGTACTACTTATCAACAAAAAATAGTCTAACTCTGTCATAAACCCAGTTATAAACTATGGCAAATACTAAGATAATTAAAGTAATTCCTATATTTATAAAAAATGCAGCAACAAAGCTTGTATCCATAGCAAAAGCTACAAAAGGAACAGTAAAAAGCAAAAAGCCAAGTTCAAACAAAGAAGCATGCAAAACTCTAACTCCAAATCCTCGCTTAATCCTCTCCCCTGTAAAAATCTTATCAAACATTAGATTAAAAATAAAATTCCAACTAACAGCTGCTAAAGATATTATCAAACTAACACCTACTTTAGTCTCCATAGCACTTTTTGAGACAAAATTCAAAAAAATTATAGTAATCAAAATAGCAAAAATTTCAAAAATAAAAGAGTGCAAAACTCTCTCTTTAAGTTTCATAAACAGACCTTTTTCAATAATAAAATACAATTATATCTTTTTGTATAAAATTTATAAAATATATCTTTTTGGAAATTTTATATAAGTTGACACAAATCAACAATTTTTTAAATCCCAAACAGTATAATATATCATAAAAATATAAAAAGGAAAAATATGAAACATGTACATGAAATTTTAATAAATATGCAAAGCACAAACAAAGAATTTGAAAGCAAAAAGGAATTTATAGATTATATAGATAATCTTTTTGGAAAAGATTGCAAATTTCAAGCTTGCTCAAGTGATAATATGGACGCAAATAGTGCCTATGAATTTTTAATAAAAAAAGGTAAAATTATGATTAACGATAAAAACAAAATATCACTTCATCCTGATATGGAGATGTGCAACGGACATATTAATTAATAGTAGATTATTTAAATTATCTCGCCCACACTAACAATTATTAAAAACAAAATATAAATTTAGATTCTTTATCATATTTTACCAAGACAAAGAATCTAAAAATTATATTAACCTATAAGACATAGGTATTTTAATCAAATAATCTTTATCCAAAACAGGAAATTCCTTAAAAGCTTTTTGAATTGTTTTAATAGCTGAATCATCTAATACTTCATATCCTGAGCTTTTTATAACTTTTATATTTTCAACAGTTCCATTTTTTTTAAATACGAAGCTAACTTCAACTATTCCCTGTTGCCTCATTTTAGCCGCACGTTTTGGATAGAGTTGATGTTTTTTTATAGTTCTTTGCATTTTTGCAAATCTATCATCACCTTTTGATGTTGCAAAGTTAAACTCACCAACTGCATTGTTTGCAGAGCGAATATTAGTTGCGTTAGCGTTAGAATCTTTTGAAGTTGTTTTTGCTAAAGACTTAGTTTTTGGTTTTGGTTTTGGTTTTGGTTTGGGCTTTGGTTTTTCAATTGGTTTTGGTTTTTCTTCTATAATTGGTTTTGGCTCCTCTACTATTTCCTCTATCACCTCTTCCTTTACCGCTTCTTCTTCTACTATTTCCTCTACCACCTCTTCCACAGGCTCTTCATCAACTAAAATCTGCTCTTCATTAGTTTGAGCTATGGATTCTTCTAATGCTGGATTAAAAAGATCAAGACTTATACTAGTCATCTCTTCTTGTGCTAATGGCTTTACCTCATTTAAAAAATTAACAAAAGATAAAGCTATCAAGCCATGAAAAAGAACTGATGCTAAAAACCCACTTAAACTCGGTCTATCATTTAGTAAGTGTCGTAATGGCAAAATTTTCATGTTTCTTTTCTTTTAATATATCTATAACTTTTACAAAAGATTCATATACACTTTCTTTATCACTTTTTAATTGAATTAATGTCTTTGAATCTATTTGCTCTAATTCATCTTTTAAATTTTCCTCTTCAATCTTCACATCATCAATAAAAAATTCATTATCTTTATTTATAACTATAACGACTTTTTCCTTCTCTTCATTTTGAACAGCACTTTTACTATTTGGCAAATCTATAGGAATATTGCCTTGTGCTATAAATGTCGATATGCTAAGAACAATAGCGAGCAATACAAGCATTATGTCAATTAAAGGGATTACATTCAACCCCTCTTTTTTTGGCATACTCATTTTATTGCCTTATATTTATTTAATATAACATCGACCTTTCTCATAAAACCATTATATATCATAAGTGTTGGTATAGCCACTATAAGCCCTAATGCAGTTGCTTTTAATGCTAAAGATAGTCCAACCATTATACTTTTTGTATCTATACCTCCACTCATACCCATATCATAAAATGTAATCATAATACCAGCAACCGTTCCTAGTAAACCAATATATGGTGCATTTGAATATATTATATAAAGAAGAGTTAGATTGTTAGTAAGTTTTTCTTCTAACTCATCTTTACTCTTATAATTTTCAAATTTAATATTTGAATAAAAAATAGCTCGCTCTATAGTAAACCAAACAACTAAAAAACTCATAAACCCTAAAATTGCTATTATTATATAATCGATATTTTCCTTTAAAATTTCCATAATTTTTCCTTTAAAATTTTTAATATTTATAACTAAAACTTAGCATTGTTGTTCTACCTTTTGCATAGTTATTTGATGCATATAAGTAATCATCTCCAACACCTAAATCAAATAAAAACTGACTAGCTGAATCATTATTAGAATCAAGTGGATTTATATATTTTTTATCAAAGAAATTTTGAATTTCAAATTTGATACTTAAATTCTCATTAGGTTGATATATGGTATAAAAATCAAAAATTACAGGTTGTCTTTCTAACACTTTTTCTTTTTTTGTATATCCACAAACATCACTTATACCAGCACCTCCTATCATTGTTCCGGGGCAAGGTACCTTTTCTAATGTATTTGAAGAAATTCTACTTTTACCATAATATTTTGTAATTCCACCTATTGTTAATTTATTATTAAAAAGCCTTGTTCCTATATCTAAACTAGCATAGTCTTTTGGAAGCATTGTAACTTTAGTAAGTCCATACCCTTGTAACCATTTTTCAGAATATGACATCAAATCATCTACTCTTGGGCTTGAATCTGTAAAATTTAATGGTTGATTTGTAGTTTGATGAGCATAAGCTAAATTAAGATATAACCAACCTATATCATAATTTGCTTCAACTTCAAAACCTTTGATGGTTACATCTTTATGATAATTATAATGTTTTATATAATATTCACCAGCTTCATTTTGATATTCCATTCCTTTTTTATTATGAATATAATCTTTTATTTTTGTATTATAAGCAATAAATTTAAAACCAAATTCATCATCTTCACTAAATAACCCTTCTTTAAAAGAATTAAACCCAACTTGGATAGTTTTTGCTGTTTCTGGTTTTAGACTACTATTTACTCCAAAACTTCCAAAGTCAGAAAAAAACATCTCTTTTATATTTGGAGCTCTATGAGTTTTGGAATAGTTTATAAATGGACTAAATAAATCATGCAAATATACTGATGTCCCCAAAGAGTAATTGAAGTATCTTCTACTTCCACTATCAAAAAGTTTTTCATTTGCGGTTTGAATATATTTATCTGTTTTTTCTTGTTCATCGATATCTAAATCGTCATACTCTTCTTCGCTTATTAATTTACCCTTATATAAATAAAAATCATCACAATAGTTAGAGTAACCATACTCATCACGACCGCAATGCTTAGCATTTAAATCGTCCATCATTTTATTATATTTTCTAGCACTATCATAATCTTTATCTCTAAATGCACTATTTGCTTTTTGACGCAAATTTGCTAACAACCTATCAAGTCTCTCAAACCTCTCTCCTGTAAAGTTGTATTTACTCCAATTAGCATTAAAGCTAAAAGTAAAAATATCATAATTTAGCTCATTATCTATATAAAAAGTATTAAATTCTTGTTCCCCTGCTGGATAAAGAGTATTTGTTTCATATCCATTTTTTAAAAGTCCAATACCCATTTCTGCACTATTGTTGGCTATTTTAAAGTTTAATTCTGATGGATGTCTACTTTTAGTATATTTATTTTTTAATATATTCATACCTATAGTTGTTTTTAAATTAGCACCTGAATTAAAATCATTACTAAAAGTATTACTTATATCAAATGTTCTTGCAGTATTTTTTGTTTTTAAATTTTCAAGAAGCTCAACACCTGTAAATCTTGCACCTTTTGTGTAGTCTTGCTCTCCTGTATTAAGTGCATAAATCAAATTTAAATCGATATTGTCGCTATTTGGAGATTTTAGATTATACTCTAATTGATAGTTATTATTTTCTACACTTCTTCCTGCAAGTGATGTTTTATAATCTCTATAAGATAATATTACTTTATTATATTCATCGCCATATTCAACCTTTGCAAGATTCCCTTTTGGTTTTTGTGAAAGTTCAGATGGATTATATGGAGGTTTACCTTTTGAATAGTATTCCCTTCCTTTAGAATCTTCATATATAGCATCTCCTGCTTTATCAAATTTTTTAAACTTAAAGGTTTCACCTTCTATTTTATCGCCTCCTCCAACTTCATAAGATTGAGAAATTTTTCTATGGCTATAACCATACAAACCCCCTACATAAGCACCATTTTCAAAGAAGTGTTTAAAAGCAACGGCTCCTAAATAGTTTGGACCAGTGGCATTGTTTCCAGCTATGAAATTTGTCATAAAACCAAAGTTTCTTCCAGCTCTTACTATGTCATCTACACCAATAGTTCTTAAATTCGCTGAACCCATTAATGAATTTGCACCACCTCTTCCACTAAAGCTACCTCTTTCTATATCAACACTATTTAAAAACCCGGGATCTATCATCGTCCCAAAAGAAGCAGTTCCACCATTCATTGCTCCGCCATCTGCTGATGTTGTATAAAATGTTTGAGAGACGCCATCTACCATAGTATTTACTCTACCAAATCCACTAACACCTCTAATATTTATATTTATAGTCCCTGATGATTTATCTAAATTTGTAAAAGCCCCCGGAACTGACCTTACTATATCATCTAAATTTTGCGTAGAGCCTTGCTCTATTTTTTTAGTGCTTATAGCTTTTGACTTTATATAAATATCATTTGCCTCTGCCTCCACCTTATCAAGCTTAACTTGTTCTAGAGCATTTGCGTATGATAAAACCATACAAGTTAAAATACTAATTTTAGTAATTTTATACATTAATTTCCTTTTTAGTGACTTAATTAAAATAATCTATTTTGTAATGATATTAAATATCAGTTTAAAATATATTTAAATATTTGTAAAATATGGCTAAGCTATTATTTTTTTAATACTTACTCTATTAATTTAATTTAAATATTTGAGAAGTAAAACCAATTGCAATAAACATAAAGCTATTAGCATAAAATAACCTTTAATTTTATTTATATTATTTTTTTGTATAATATCTACCAAAAAAAGGATTTTTATTGGATATATCTTTAGTTCTTTTAGCAGCTGGAAACTCTTCAAGAATGGGTTTGCCTGTAAAAAAACAGTGGATTAGGATAGATCATAATCCACTATGGCTATTTGTTGCAAAAGACTTTAAAAATAAATTTAATTTTAAAAAAATTATAATAGTTGCAAATAAAAATGAATGTGAATATATGGAAAGTTATGATGATTCTTTTTACTATGTATATGGAGGAGATGAAAGGCAGCTCTCTTTAAAAAATGCACTAGAGTTAGTTAATAGCGAATATGTTTTAGTAAGCGATGTGGCAAGGGCTCAAATTTCATCAAATTTATTAAACTCTATAATATCAAAAGGCAAAGATTTTGACTGTGTGAGTCCTTTTTTAAAGGTTAATGACACAGCATATCTAAGAGATAAAATTATAAATAGAGATGATATAAAACTAATTCAAACACCGCAGTTAAGCAAAACAGAGCTTTTAAAAGAAGCATTAGCACAAAATAAAACATTTACAGATGATAGTATGGCTATAGCTAGTGTTGGTGGAAAACTAGGCTTTATAGATGGTGAAAAAACAGCCTTTAAGCTTACACATAGAAGTGATTTAGCCCTTTTAAATTTGCCTTCACCCTCAAATGATAACTTTGTTGGAAATGGCTTTGATGTGCATAAATTAAAAAGTGGTAATGGTCTTTGGATTTGTGGTGTTAAAATTCCTTGTGAATATGAGTTTATAGCACATAGCGATGGTGATGTTGCCTTGCATGCTTTAATAGATGCTATTTTGGGCGCTTGTGGCATGGGAGATATAGGAGAGCTATATCCTGATAATGATGACTCTTATAAAGGAATTAGCTCATCTAAACTCCTCAAAGATGTTATGCAAAAAGTGCAAAATTTTGGATATGAAATTATAAATGCTGATATAACCATAATGGCACAAAAGCCAAAATTAAGCCCTTATAAAAAAGATATGAAGAAAAAAGTTCAAGAAATTTTAGGTATAAATATGGTTAATATTAAAGCTACAACAACAGAAAAACTTGGCTTTGTAGGGCGTAGTGAAGGTATAGCTACTATAGCTACTGTTAGTTTAAAGTATTTTGATTGGAAAAATTATGAAAATACTCATAGTAGAAAATGAAATTTACCTAGCTCAGAACATATCTAGAAAACTAATGTCCTTGGGTCATGATTGTGAAATTTTAACAGACTTAAAAGATATTTTAGAGTGTAAAAATGTTGATACTCTTTTACTATCAACAAATATTTTTGGAGATGAATTATATAAAATCATAGAAAATTTCAAGGACTCTGTCATAATACTTTTGATATCCTATATAAGCAACGATACTGTATCAAAGCCTATTCAAGCAGGGGCAGATGACTACATACAAAAACCTTTTATGATAGAAGAACTAGTAAGAAAAATTCATCATTTTGAAGAATTTAATAGAATTAAAAAATTAAAAAAATCCTATGATGAATATATTGAATTCTTTTTTTCGCTAATAGATAAAGAAAATAGTAATTTTTATAAAATAAATTTACCGTTTTTTATAAAAACTAATAGTCAAATTTTTGCAGATAAATTTGCCTTTGATTTTTTTAAATTTAAAAATTTGGAATTTGAAATCATACTTTTAGATAAGCCTAACTCTTTTTCAAAGATTAAATCTAATAATTTTAAAACGCCAATGTATCTAATCAACTACCAATTACTTAAAAATGAAGAAAAAACTTACCTTCTAACACTTATTAATAAAAAAAATATTATAATAAGTACAACAAATTTAGATGAAGAGATTGAAACAAAATGCGTAACTGTAAAAAGTGCAAATTTCTTAGATAGAATTTTAACCGTTGATGAATATTTTCAACATATATTGATTAACTACCAAAACTCTTTTTCAGATACTGACCTTGCAAAAAAACTTGGAATTTCAAGAAAATCCTTATGGGAGAAGAGAAAAAAATATGGCATCAGCAAAAAAAAATAGACAAATTCATATAAATCAAGAGGCATATAGCACCCTTATGCTCATACAAAATCAAATTTTTTCAAAGTTTAACTCACTGATGAACGAAAAAGAGATAGATGAAGTTATGAAAACTGAACATCTAAACGATGAGTTTATGCCATATGCATTTATCTTTGCCCCTGGAGGGAAAAGAAACCAAGAGGTTATACAGAGTGCAAAAAAAGATGAAATAATAGATCTGATAAGAGATAATAAAATTGTAGGAACTATAAAAGTTAAAACCAATTTTAAGTATAAAAATAGCTGGAAAACTCGCTCTGTATTTGGTGCAAATTCCATCTCAACATCAATTGGTAATCATCTTCAAGGAAAGTATTGCTTAAGTGGAGAGATTAATATATTTAATACCAAAATAAAAGAGATAAAAGACAAAATATATGGACTTAAAAAAGAGCTAAATTTAAAAAAAGTTACAGCCTTAATGCTTAGTGCAAACCCTTTTCATAGGGTTCATGAAAGACTTATTCGAATGACAATTGATAAAGCTGATATGATTATTATTTTTTTAATAAGAAGCTCAAAAGAGAATAGTTTAAACTTTGAACTAAGACTAAAAACACTAAAATATTTTGTAAATAATTTTCTACCAAGAAAAAAAGCAATAATAATTCCACTTAAAAATACCCCTCTTTTTACAGGACATAAAAGCCCTATACTAGAGTGTATTTCTGCGTATAAATTTGGTGCAAATAAATTTGTAATAGGACAAAACCATAGTGCAATTGGAATGTTTTTTAATAAAAACCAAGCACACTCTATAACTGATAAAATAGGCAAAAATTTTGATCTTGAAATTTTAGTTATGCCTGAATATGTTTACTGTCATGAGTGTAAAACAATAGTTAGCACTAAAACTTGCCCACACGGACAGCACCGCCATATGAAGTATCATAGCAGTACACTAAGAGAGCTTTTATATAGCGGAATTCTCCCTCCTCCAATTTTAATGAGAAAAGAAATTTCTGCTATAATTTTAAGCGATCTTTTCCCAAATAGATTTAAAAATCTTCAAAAAATCTATGATGAGCTTTTTTCAAATCAAGGCATTTTAGAAACTCATACCTATGAAGATTTCTATAAAGAGCTTGCAATTTTATATCAAACAAGCTCATTAACTTAAAAGGATATTTATGAATTTTGAAAAATTTTTTTTAACTTTTTTTGGATTAGGTCTTATAAAGCCAGCACCAGGAACTTGGGGAACAATAGGCGGTCTTTTAGTCGCTCTTTTAATAATTAAATTTTTAACTATTGAGACTCTTTTTCTATGCTCAATACTTCTTTTTTTAGTATCTATAAATATTATAAATAATTATGAAAAAAAGATTGGCTCTCATGATAACTCTGAGATAGTTATAGATGAAGTTGTTGGAATTTGGATAGCACTTAGTATAAGCTCAGGGTCTTGGCTTGCTATAATACTTTCATTTATATATTTTAGAGCTTTTGATATCTATAAACCATCTGTTATAGGAAGAGCTGATAGAGATGTAAAAGGTGGATTAGGAGTGCTTTTAGACGATATTTTAGCTGGTGCTTTTGGGGGTCTTTTAAGCCTTATGACCATTGGGGCTTTAATGAAATTTGGGCTTGAAAATTTTATATTTTAATTGGTGTTTTCGAGCTTTTTAAAAAGCTCGTTAATCTCTTTGTTTTGCATATAGTTTTCATAGCTTTTTTCTACAAAAGCATATAGTAAATCCTTAGCATCTAAGTTTTTGTTTCTATCTGTTATTAGATTAAGCTCTCTTTCAAAAAAAATAGCAAATTCATCATCAAGGCTAATATTATAAGACCTTGATAATGATCTGCTAGTTATATTTACCTTTATCTCTTTCATTTTTCTAAGATGTCTTCTATCTCTTTAAATAGCTCTTCTTCTGTTAAATTTTTCATAATTATATCTTCTTCCAATTTGCCTAAATTATTAGAAAGTGCCTCATTTTGGGTTTTTACAGATACTAATTCATTTCTAAGATTTTTATTTTCTTCTTTAAGTTCTTGGTATTTTTCTATGAGTTCTTTAACTTTATCACCTAAATTTTTAGTAGTTTTTTGTTCTTCAAACATAGCTTCACCTTTAATTTGATATAATTTTAGATTGTATCTAATTTGAGCTTAATATAAAAGGAATGTTTTGAAAAATTTTAAACTAATTAGCAGTTTTAAACCTAGTGATGACCAACAAAATGCAATTGATGGCATAGTAAATTCTATAAAATCAGGTAACAAATATCAAACGCTTGTTGGAGTTACAGGGAGTGGAAAAACTTTCACAATGGCAAATATAATTAAAAAGCTAAATATTCCAACTCTTATAATGACTCACAACAAAAGCCTAGCTGCGCAATTATATAGCGAATTTAAAGGGTTTTTTCCAGAAAACAGAGTTGAGTATTTTATAAGTTATTATGATTATTATCAGCCAGAAGCCTACATTCCAAGGCAAGATCTTTTTATAGAAAAAGATAGTTCTATAAATGATGAGCTTGAAAGACTAAGGCTTAGTGCAACTGCAAATTTGCTTAGTTTTGACGATGTTATAACAATTGCCTCTGTTTCTGCAAACTATGGTTTAGGTAATCCAGAAGAGTATCAAGGTATGGTTTTGTTTTTACAACAAGGTCAAAACTTAAAACAAAGAGAGCTTTTAAAAAAGCTAATTGATATGGGCTATAAAAGAAATGATAACTATTTTGATAGAGGTGATTTTAGGGTAAATGGCGATGTTGTAGATATATATCCTGCCTACTATAATGATGAGGCTATAAGGTTAGAGTTTTTTGGTGATGAGCTTGATGAGATGTATCATTTTGATGTTTTAGAAAACAATAAAACAAAAGATGTGGCTAAATTTACGCTATACGCTACAAGCCAGTTTATAGTTGGTGCTAATAGATTAAAAATGGCTATGAAACAGATAGAAGAGGAGCTTACCGATAGATTAGAGTTTTACTATGCAAATGATAAATTAGTTGAAGCAAATAGACTTAAGCAAAGAGTTGAGTTTGATCTTGAAATGATGGGTGCAACTGGAATGTGTAAAGGTATTGAAAATTATGCAAGACACTTAACAGGACAAAAACCAGGAGAAACGCCCTACTCTATGTTTGATTATTATGAGACGAAGGGACGAGATTATTTAGTTATAGTTGATGAAAGTCATGTTAGTTTGCCTCAATTTCGTGGAATGTATGCAGGAGATAGAAGCAGAAAAGAGGTTTTGGTTGAGTATGGATTTAGACTCCCTTCCGCACTTGATAATAGACCTTTGAAATTTGATGAGTTCATAAATAAAAAGGGTAAATTTTTATTTGTTTCTGCAACTCCAAATGAGTATGAGTTAGAGCTAAGTAAAGGTCATATTTACCACCAAATTTTACGCCCTACAGGGCTACTTGATCCTGAAATAATACTAAAAGATAGTGATAATCAAGTTGAAATTTTATTTGATGAAGCAAAAAAAGTTATAGAAAGAAACGAAAGAGTTTTAGTAACAGTTTTAACTAAAAAAATGGCAGAAGAGCTTAGTAAATACTACCTTGAACTTGGTATAAAAGTAAAATATATGCACTCAGATATTGATGCAGTTGAAAGAAATGAGTTAATTCGTGGGCTAAGGCGTGGTGAGTATGATATGCTAATTGGTATAAACCTTTTAAGAGAGGGGCTTGATCTTCCTGAGGTTAGTTTAATAGCCATTTTGGATGCTGATAAAGAGGGGTTTTTGCGCTCACAAACAAGCCTTATACAAACTATGGGTAGAGCTGCTAGAAATGAAAACGGAAAAGTTGTAATGTTTTGCAAAAAAATAACAAAATCAATGCAAGCAGCAATGGATATAACACAAGAAAGAAGAAAATACCAAGATGAGTATAATAAAAAGCATGGAATTACTCCAAAAAGTGTTAAAAGAAGTATAGAAGAGACTTTAAAAACTGAGGATCAAGCTGAACTTCTAAATAAAGCCAAAAAACTTGAAAAAATGCCAGCGATTGAACGGGCTAAGATGGTAAAAGAGCTTAGAAAACAGATGTTAGAAGCTGCTAAAAATTTAGAATTTGAAAAAGCAGCCGCCCTAAGAGATGAGATAGCAAAGTTAAAGACATTGTAACTTATAAACTATAAGCTATATTTTAATTTTTATTTTATTATTCTAAAATTTAAACAAAGGCTTTTTATATAAAATAATTTTTAAAATAGTCAAAAACTAAAATCTTCGTGTATAATTTACTTAATTTTGCAAAGATAAAATAGTATCCTTTGCAAAATTTGTAATCTTAGGTTTTTATTTTTACTTTAAAAATTTAAAGTTTATCTAAAAATATTATAAATCTAAGTCTTATTTATTGTGTGTTTCTTTTCATCTATGGCACAAAAAAAGCCCCAATGTTAGACTTAAATTTTGCTTTTTTAAAAATCACACAAACATTTAAAATAGCTTGATTTATAATTGAACTATGAAAATTTATTTAATTAAATTTTCTTGACATCAAAAAACATTTTTGATACTATTACATATGAATATATGTTCATATGTTTATATAAAGGATAGTTATGCAAAACAATTTAAAAGAAAAATCTCAAAAAGAAGCTTGTGAAGAAATTTGTGATGTAACCATGGTTCATAAAGACATCATAGAAAATGTAAGTTCAAAAATGATAGATGAAGACTCTTTATCTGCATTGTCAGACTTTTTTAAAACTCTAGGTGATCCAACTAGGATGAGAATTTTATGGGCATTAAGTGAGGCTGAGATGTGTGTATGTGACATAGCCTATCTTTTAAACATGAGTCAATCAGCAATCTCTCATCAACTAAGAGTTTTAAAACAAAATCGCTTCGTTAAAAATAAAAAAGTTGGAAAAGTTGTTTACTACTCTTTATTAGATAGACACATTAAAGATATATCAAAACAAGCTTTTGCACATATAAACGAATAAATTTCAAGGCTATTTATGAAAAAACAACTATTGCAAATAATTTTAACAGCTGTCCTTTTTACTATCACTTTTTGGATAAAAAGTGAATACCTAAAAATACTTATACTTTTAACTGCATACCTAATAGTGAGTTATGATATTTTAATACACTCCATAAAACATATTTTCAAAGGAAAAGTTTTTGATGAGTATTTTTTAATGTCTCTTGCCTCCATAGGTGCTTTTTGTATAGGCGAATATCCTGAAGGTGTTGCCATAATGCTGTTTTATAAAATAGGCGAACTTTTTGAAAGATATTCAGTTTCAAACTCTAAAAAATCGATTAAAGAGATGCTTGATTTAAGACCAGAGTATGCAAATTTAAAAATTGATGAAAATATTAAAAAAGTAGCTCCAAATTTAGTTAAACTAGGTGAGATTATTCTAGTAAAACCAGGTGAAAAAATCCCACTTGATGGTGTAATTATAAAAGGAAGCTCATCTTTAGATACCTCAGCTCTAACAGGAGAAAGCAAACTAAAAGATGTAGGATACGGCGACGAGGTAAAAAGTGGATCTATAAACACTAATGGAGTTTTAGAGATAAAGGTTAATACAACTTTTGAAAACTCAATTGTTAGTAAAATTTTACAACTTGTAGAAAACTCAATACACAAAAAATCAAAATCAGAAAAATTCATTACGAAATTTGCAAGAGTATATACACCCATAGTAGTAACTTTGGCACTAATAGTAGCATTTTTGCCACCATTAATCTTACCAAACTCTACTTTTAGCGAATGGATATACAAAGCTTTAATATTTTTAGTAGTTTCTTGTCCTTGTGCTTTAGTTATATCTGTTCCACTTAGCTTTTTTGGTGGAATTGGCGGTGCTTCTAAAAACGGGATACTCATAAAAGGAAGTATCTATCTAGAAGCCTTAACAAAACTAGAAACACTAGCATTTGATAAAACAGGAACACTTACAGAAGGTAAATTTTATATTGATAAGATAGTTCCTTTTAAAGATATAACAAAAGATGAACTTTTAAAATATGCAGCTTACGGGGAGGCTTATAGCACCCATCCTATCGCAATCTCTGTAGTTAAAGCTTATAATAAAAGCATCGATGAAAGTAAGATAAAATCAATTCAAGAACTTCCTGGCTTAGGTATAAAAGCTATTATAGGCGATGATGAAATTTTAGTGGGAAATAAAAAACTAATAAATAGCGTTAATACACCAAATAGTAATCAAACAGCAATTTACATCTCAATAAACTCAAAATATGCAGGATATATAACACTAAAAGATAAGTTAAAAGATGAAGCAAAATCAACCATATCTTGGTTAAATAAAAACAAGATAAAAACAGCTATTTTAACAGGCGATAGCGATGTGATAGCTCAAGATATAGCTAGTAATTTAGGCATATTAAAAGTTAGTAGTGAACTGCTACCTGCTGATAAAGTTTGTAGTATAGAAAATTTCTTAAAAGATAAAAAGCAAAATTTCACAGTTGGGTATGTGGGTGATGGGATAAATGACGCTCCTGTTTTAGCAAGGGCTGATGTTGGAATTTCTGTATTTGGTAGTAGTGATGCTGCTATGGAGGCATCTGATATAGTGTTAATGGATAAAAATCTAAAAAAGATAATCTCAGCTATAAAAATATCAAGAAAAACTCTAAGCATTGCAAAACAAAATATAGTCTTTGCAATAGGTATAAAAGTAGGCGTTA
The DNA here is from genome assembly GCF_013201895.1 of Campylobacter blaseri. Classification (NCBI taxonomy): domain Bacteria; kingdom Pseudomonadati; phylum Campylobacterota; class Epsilonproteobacteria; order Campylobacterales; family Campylobacteraceae; genus Campylobacter; species Campylobacter blaseri. Next base: position 1,348,574 of record NZ_CP053841.1, read on the forward strand.
TGTTGCTTGGAATTTTTGGGTTAGCAAATATATGGATGGCTATTTTTGCCGATGTAGGCGTAACTGTACTTGCTATATTAAATGCTTTAAGGCCTTATATTTATAGTGTGAAATTAGGTAAAATTCCTAGCTAAATTTAACTATTTTTGCAACAAAAGAGATTAAAAACCAATCTAATCTCTTTTAAAATTATTTATTTAAAACTTTTTTTGTAGTCGATATTTTACTATTTGAAAATTCAACCACATCTTTAATTATCAGTTTTTTTATCGCTAAAATGAAATTTTCCATAAACTCATAATCAATTTCTTCTTGTTCTTTAATTGGTAATTTTATAAATTTATCTTTAACAACATTCCAACCGCCTAATTTATTTTTGTAAGAATAAATTGGTAAATTTGTTTTTTTATTTATAGAAGTTACTAAAAATAAATATTTTTTTGAAGTGATTTCCTTTAATTTTTGAAATTTTATAGCATAAGCATCGGATAAAACTGTAAAATCTCTTGATTGATAATATGCCTTATATACATCACTATTCGAAGGTATTGAAATCACATTTTTTAAAATTGTTGCTCCTTCTCTAGGTGCAAAATAATTTAATCCTTGATTTTGAAAACTTGATGTTAAACATGGTAAATTATATTTTCCAGTTTCTTCTTGGGGTAATTCTTTAGCTTTATAAGGTAATTTATTTGTTTTTATTCTTGTGAATAAATCTCCTATTCTAAAATCTTTCCACTTAATTTCTTTGTTCTCAAAATCTTTTAAAGCTTGCCTTTCTTCCTTAGTCAATTTATAATCTTTAAGTCCTGTTACGCTCAGGTACGCCTCTAGCTCTGCTATATGCGTAGCCTCTAGCTCTGCTATATGCGTAGCCTCTAGCTCTGCTATAAATTTTTCCATAAAGGAAAAATTTATAGCCCCATTTTCACAAATGGGGAGCTGTATTTTTATTATTTTTATTGTGTCAACAGTAGAACCTACACCCCAAGATAACCTACTTAATGCTTTTTGAAAGCATGCAGTTATATATTGCATAATTTTTTCATTTTGATTTTTAAACTTAGGTTTTAATATTTTTACTTTATTTCCTGTAAAAAATTTTTGTTTTTGATAAAAAACTGAAAATGTGTCTTGTGCAAATGATAATGTATTGGCATCGTTTGTGTATTGTTCATCTTCAATAATATATCCTCTGACCCCATTTTGTCGTGTTGTTCTAACAACATAAGGAAAACTTCCTTTAATTTGATTTTTAAAAATATTTTCAAGATTATTTGCATGATATATCTTTTTACTAGAAGCGACTTCAAACAAATCTCTCAACAAAAACTCACCCCACTTAACACTTTGTAGCATTTTGTTAAGTGGGGAATCTATTTTCCCAAGCTATCATCTTCCTTATTGTTTTTAAGTAGATTTGATACTTCAAAGGCTAAGTAGTCTGCTACTGTCTTTTTAAAATCTTCTAGTTTTGGTCTTGTATCTATTGGAGATGATTTATTCCAGTCTGCCCCATTTTTAGGATCTATGGTATCTTCGTAGTATTCTTCTTCTGTAAATATCTTTAATTTGCTTTTTCCAAACAATACCAAATTTACCAACTCATCATATCTTTCTTTTGCTCTGTCTGTATCTACTAAATTGTTACTTGCTTTTTTTCTATTGCTTCTTGTGTATCCGTCATTGGAAAAGTCTATAAATTTTACTATATTATCTTTATGGTGGGCTTCTGATACCCTAAATACATATATATAAGTTTGTACACTAGATTTACCTATAAACAAATCAATAGGCATTTTTATACTAGCTAGCAATGTATTTTTTTTAAGTATTCTTTTATTATATTCTATTGCCTTGCCGCTGCCTGCTGAATTTTGTATAATAATGGCTGCATAGCCCTTGTTCATCATAGATAGAGCTTTTTCTACAAATACCATACCATTGCCATCTGCTGAATAAGGAGGATTTAAGATAAAGGCTGTAGCTGGAAAATCCTTATCTTCTTTACCAAAGCCATACTTGCCATCAAAGTCTGTTAGGGAATTTTTATTTAAGATATTAGAAGAACCATCTCCCATCATAATCATATTTAAAATTGCTAACATATAAACATTTGACAAAACTTCCAATCCTAATAATTGTTCTGCTTTGATCGTTAATTTTCTTTGCTCTAATTCATCTGAAGATTTAATATGTTCTTTCGCATCAATTAACATTTCATTCATTGCAGCTACTAAAAGCCCTGCGCTTCCAGTAGCAAAGTCCCAAACATAAGAATTTCTATCTACTCTAGCCAACTTAACCAATAACTTTGCAACATATGATGGTGTTAAAACGACATCATTTAATTTATCTTGCGAAAAGCCTAACCATGAATACATCTCATTAAACAATTTTCCTGTAAAATCTGTAGTAAGTCCGATTTTATAATAAATTCCTAAATCATCCACTATTTTGGTAAAGACCCTTTTTAGCTGACTTTCTCCATTTACTGGCTTATTAATATTTTCCGTTGTCAGTGTGTTTTGCAGTGTTCTAACTATCATATCTTTTTTAGTTTGCGGTAATTCTTTTTCTTCTAGAAAAGAGTTTATTTTCCTTAAAATAATATCGCCATCCATATTGCCAATTTCTTTTGATGATTTTAACTCTTCTTTTTCTAAAGGACTAACTTTATTAGATATGCCAAGAGTTGCCATAATTGAGGCAGCAACTAGATAAACCCTATCGTTTTCACTAAGTCCTTTTTCATCTTTGTATATATCATTATTAAGCTTAACTAAACTAGCATTTATCTCTTTTTCTTTCTTTTCTCTTATACGCTCTAGTTCTTCTTGACTTAAACTTAATTCTTCTAGTTTTTGTGTGAAATCATCAAAGTTTTCTCTTTTTAAAAATGACAGGTCTGTATATTTGTCAACTTCTTGCCCTATACCTAAGTTTTTCTTTGATACATAATAAACCCCTATTTCGTGATGGAGTTTATCATTTATATCCTTATAGCCTGTAACCCCAATTGCTATTACTTCTGTGTAACTTGTATAGTGTAAAATAGCATTTGCATAGTGAATTGCACCATTTACTGCATAAGAATTTATATTTCTATAATTGGGTTCATTTTTTGTATTTGTATTTTCTACTTGACCATTTATATCAAGTTTTACAAGTTTATCTTTGTAGCCTTTGTACTCAATTAAAACTGGATAATAGTTCATTTTGCTATTTTGAAGTAAAATTTTTGCATCAGGACGGTTTCCCCCCTTGCCTCCATTTTTTGAAAAATATTCATTTAAAGCTTTATCTATTTCATCATTTAAACTTTCTTGCTCAAGTTTATAGTCTAGATTATATGTTTTCAACCACCAATTAACCAAATCTGCAATATTTGGCTCAACAGATTTTGTTTTTGCCATCTCTTATCCTCATTATTTATATATTTAGTTTTTGATATTATAGCAATTTGTAGAATTATTTTATATTGTTTATAGAATTTGTTTATTTTTAAGTTAGTGTAAGTATAGATGTCCTTGCTATTTTAAATGCACTAAGACCATATATTTATAGTAGTTCTTTAATAGAAAATTCATAGCCAAATTTGGCTATGAATTTTAAATTATTTTACTTCAAAAATTAAAGTAGTTTTGTCTTGATAAGTTTCGCAATCTTTATCATTTGTAGGATTTTTAACTACGCTTTTTAGGTACCAAAGTCCCTTTTTTAAAGGTCTAAATTCAAACTCTCCATTTAAATCAGTTTTTGCAAAAGCAGCACTTGCCATATCATTACTCGCATATCCGCCATAACTTCCAAAAACTTCTGCTTGCTTAACGGCTTTTCCATTTAGTGTAAGTTTAAATTTAAGAAGTTTACCCTCTTTAATATCTTTTAAACTATCAAACATAGGAGTTATCTCAAGTCCTCTATCTAAAGTTTTTGATATGATTTTTCCATCACCCCCATCAACAGAAATAAGGGCTTTTCCTTGCATAGTAGCTATTAAGCAGAGCTCTACATCTTTGGCATCTTTTCTAGTCTTACCCATTGCCCACTCGCCATTAGCTGTTTTTATCCAAGGGGTAGCTTTATAATAGGCATTTAAAAGATAAGCCCCTTTAGATAACTTATCTCCTTCATAATGATACGCTTCTTCGCCCACTTGCTTTAAAGATAATGTTTCTTTTTCTCCTATAACTTTTACAGGCTCAAAAAGAGAAACTCTCTCATCAGCAATTTTTTCAGGGGCTGGAAAGTGATGACCATATATCATATCAACATTTAATTTTTTATCTTGAGTTCCCCAAACCCATAAATCATGGGCAAACAAAGAACTTGCCAAAGTAGTAACCAAAACTACAACACCAATTTTTTTCATTATTCTCTCCTAGCATATTAAATTAATTTTTGAATTATATATCAAAGATTAATAATTGTCAAATTCATTATTGTAGTTGTAATTATAAATTTATCCCATAGGATACATAAATTCTTTTTGCACTTCTTCGCACTCATGCATAATCTCTTCACTTAATTTTATATCACTGGCTTTTAAAATTTCATCTAATTGCGGGGAATTTCTAACTCCTATTATCGTACTTGCAACAAACTCAAAACTCTTACTCCATGCAATAGCCAAAGTAACTACACTCATATCATTATTTTTTGCTATTTGTATATATTTCTTAGTAGCCTTTAAGCTCTTTTCATTGATAAATCTATTAGTCATAGCTTTTTGCCTAGCTTCACTATTTTTGTTATACTCATAAAATCTTGAATTTTTAGGAAATGTTCCATCACAATACTTACCACTAAGAACCCCTCCAGCAAGCGGAGAGTAAGGAAGTAGTGAAATTTGCTCTTTTTTGCAAACATTGGCTAATTCATCTAAAAATCTAGGGTTATTTAGTGAAAAATTGTTCTGTATAGATTCAAATCTTGCTAAATTTTTAAATTTAGCTATTTCATTAGCTTTTGTAAGTCCATAAGCACTATCGTTACTAGTTCCTATGTATCTTACTTTACCACTTTTTACTAAGATATCCATAGCCTCCATACTCTCTTCTAATGGAACTATAGTATCAGGCCAATGAATTTGATACAAGTCTATATAATCAGTTTTCAAACGCTTAAGTGAACCTTCTATAGCTCTTACTATATGGTGTCTATCAATAGCAGTAAGTCCAAATCTAACAGGAGGAACAAACCACCCATTTGCTGCTCCTGCAACTTTGCTAGCTATAATTATAGAATCTCTTGGTTTGTCTTTTAGCCACTCCCCTATAATGCTCTCAGTAACCCCAACTGTATTACTTTTAGGTGGCACAGGGTAAATTTCAGCAGTATCAAAAAAATTTATACCACTATCATATGCTTTATCCATTATTTTAAAGCTCTCTTCCTTAGAACTCATAGCTCCAAAAGTCATAGTCCCTAAGCATATAGAAGTAACTCTAAGTCCACTTCTTCCTATATATCTATACTCCATATTTATCCTTTAATTAGTTCTAAAACCATTTTTATACTTAGCACAAATGGTAATAATGCAAAAATTTTCTTAACATTTTTAGATGGTATTTTGTGAATCAACTTTACCCCCAAAGGTGCTGTAAAATAACTAAAAAATGATATAAAGAAAAATGCAACTAAATTTACATAGCCAAGATTATAATCACTTAAAGTTGTAATGCTTAATCCATTAAAGACATACCCTATAGCCCCACCTATAGAAAGTGCAAACCCAACAGCAGAAGATGTGCCTATCGCTTTTTTTACATCAACCCCTTGCCATGTTAAATAAGGAACCGTTAATATTCCACCACCTATAGAAATAATGGCTGATACTAATCCTATAAAACCACCAGAAAAAAGCTGTACAATATTTGGTAAGATATGCTCTTTATTATCCAAAGAGTTTTTAGAAAAAAACATTCTTATAGATGAGTAAAACATAAATACTGAAAATAATATAGCAAGATAGATAGAACTTATCTTAGATGCCACAAAACTACCTAAAAATGCACCTATTATAACACCTGGAACTATCATTTTAAACAATCCCCAATGAACTGAGTTTCGTTTATTGTGTGCATTAAAGCTTGAAAAAGTTGTTACTATGATTGAAGCCATACTACTTCCTAATGCTAAGTGCATGATAAGATCTGGCGATATGCCTTTTTTTAAAAATATCCAAGCAAGAATAGGAACCATAATGCCACCTCCACCTATACCAAACATACCAGCAACAATACCCACAAACGACCCAAGGGCTGAAAAAAATAACATAGTTTGAATATCTAGCATATTTCTGCCTTTTTAAAAATTATATAGATTTTATCAAATTTTTTATATAATTTTACAATAAAGGAGATAAATGCTAGGCATAGATATAGTTAAAATTTCAAGAATAAGCAATTTAAAAAACAAATATGGTAACAAATTTCTACAAAAGATATTAAATAGTAATGAAATTTCTTTAATAAAATCAGATAAAACATTAGCAGGCTTTTATGCAGCAAAAGAAGCTGTTGCAAAAGCTCTTGGTGTAGGAATAGGAAATGATTTTAGTTTTTTAGATGTTGAAATTTATAAAAATGAAAGAAACGCACCAAAAATTAAATTCTCCAACAAAATAATAGAAAAATTTAATATAAAAAATTCAAGTCTTAGTATAAGCCACGATGGAGATTTTGCCATCGCAGCTGTAATTATAAACTAGTTATTTTGGTAAATCTAAGGCAAGAATTCTTTTTTTATCAATTGGACTAAATTGACTAATATATTCATAAGCCTCTTCATAGTCATCATCAGTATAACTTGCAACTCTAGTCATTAGTTCATAAAGCTCCTCATCATCCATATTATCAAAGTCTTTATATTCTTCTATAACCTCTAAAAGGTATGCCTCTAGCTCTAATTCATCATATGTCATTTTTATCATCTCCAAATAAAATTTTTGAACTATATCAAAAAATAATAATTTTTTCAAGCATTTGTTAAAAAATTACTATTATTTTATTTTTGATATTGACTATCTAATTTATATTTCTATAAGTTTTTATGTGCTATTATTGCCACATAATTAAATAATAGTTATCAATATTAAGGATATTTTATGGGTTTAAATAGCTGTAAAAGCGGAAAAAGATATATAATCAAAAATATCAATGCAAAAGGAAAGCTTTTTTACAAGCTTTTAGATATGGGTTTTATAGATGGTGCTATGGTAGAAGTTGTAAGAGAAGCCCCTTTATACGACCCAATGGAATTAAAAATTCACAATTACCTAATTACTCTTAGAAAAAGTGAAGCAACCCTAATAGAAGTAGAGGAAGCATGAAAACTAAAATTGCTTTAGCCGGACAACCAAATTGCGGCAAATCAACCATTTTTAATATGCTTAGTGGCATAAAGCAACACATTGCAAACTACCCAGGTGTTACAGTTGATAAAAAATCAGGATTTTTTTCGTACAAAGATTTAGATATTGAGATGGTTGATTTACCAGGTACCTACTCTTTTAGCTCATACTCCTTAGAAGAAAGAGTTGCAAAACAGTTCATACTTGAGGAAAGCCCAGATCTTATAATAAACATAGTAGATGCTTCAAATTTAAAAAGAAATTTATATCTTACTTTTCAGCTTCTTGAGATTGGAAAACCACTAATTGTTATATTAAATATGGCAGATGTCGCAGAAAGAAGAGGCATTAAAGTAGATGTAAATCAAATTTCACAAATGCTTAATTGTCCTGTTATATTAGCTAGTGGTTTTAAAAAGACAGGAAAAAATGAAATTTTAGAAGAGATTTATAGAATAAGTAATACAAAAGATGAATATAGTGAATTTAGAATCAACTACGAAGAGCTTGAGCCAAGCATAAGAATAATCAAAGAAAAAATAACAAAAGATTATAATATTAACAAAAGATGGCTTGCTATAAAAGCCCTTGAGGGTGACAATTTTATAATTGAGCAATTAAGCAAAGATATAGAAAATATAAAAGATGATTTAAAACATGAGCTTGAACATTTTGAAGCTATATTTAATAAAAATATCCAAAGCTTTTTAGCTGCTATGAGATATGACTCTGCTGAAGTTGTTTTTTCAAAATCAGTAAAAGAGACTAAAAAAGATGAATTAACCCTAACAGATAAAATGGATAAAGTTATACTAAATAGATGGCTATCTTTTCCTATTTTATTTCTAGTTATAGTTACAATTTATCAACTTGCAATCGTATATGGATATCAGCTTACAAACTACACATGGCCATATTTAGCTGCTATTAAAAACTTTGCTTCTAGTATTTTACCAGCTGTTGATATAGCACATGTTCCTATGATAACAGACTTTGGAATTTGGATAGTAAATAGTCTGAATGCACTTTTAAACTATCTTCCTATATTTTTCATACTTTTTGCACTTATTGCAATTTTAGAAGATGTTGGATATATGCCTAGAATGGCTTTTATTTTAGATAGAGTTTTTAGAAAATATGGCTTACATGGTCAATCAACTCTTCCTTTAGTTTTAGGTGGAGCTTTTGTTGGAGGATGTGCTGTCCCTGGAGTTATGTCAACAAAAGGAATTGCTGATGATAGAGCTAGGATGGCAACTATTTTTACAGTTCCACTTATGAACTGTTTAGCCAAAGTACCATTTTATACCTTGCTTTTAGGGGCATTCTTTCCAAACCAAATGAGTATAATGATGTTTTTTATATCTACTATTACAATTTTTACAGCACTTATAATATCAAAAGTCATAACCTCAACGATCTTAAAAACAAGAGAAACAGCCCCTTTTGTAATGGAGCTTCCAACATACAATTTGCCTACATTTAAAGGTGTTTTAATAAGAGCAGTTGAAAGAGTTTGGCAATACATTAAAAAAGTTTGTACAATTGTCTTAGCAGTTGCTGTTGTTTTATTTGTAATGCTTCAATTTCCTGGTCTTAATAAAGAAGAGCAAGCTAAATTTGACAAACAAGAACAAACAATACTTAAAAAATTTGATAAAGATATCTCTAAAACTGCCTATCATGATAAATTTCAAAACAGAGAAAATGTGGCAGAGCTTTTAAATTTTTATAGTGATTATAGAGCTAAAAAAATGGCTGGAAGTAGCACTGCTGATGAAGAGTTTATGAAAAAAAATGAGTTTTTATACTCAATAGTTAGAGCAAAAACTAAAGATGAAAAAACTATAAATAGAGCTTTGAGAAATTTAGACAGAGGAAGAAATAGAATTTTAAGAGAACAAAAAAGCATTAGGATTGAAAACTCACTTCTTGGAATGATAGGAAGATCGTTAGAGCCGATAAGTAAATTTGCTGGATTTGACTGGAAGATAAATGTAGCCTTTTTAAGCTCTTTTGCGGCTAGAGAGTCAGCTGTTGCAACACTAGGAAGTATATATGAAAGTGGAAAAGCTGAAAACCAAAGAGCAGAAGAGGCAATGAGAGAAAATAGTGGCTATACACCTCTTCACGCAGCTGCTATTATAATATTTATGCTACTAACTCCTCCATGTATTGCAACTATGGTTGTAGTTAAATTACAGGCAAATAGTTATAGGTTTATGATTTTATCTCTATTTCTGCCTTTTGGTTTAGCAATGCTTATGGCAACTATTGTATTTAGTTTAGGAACTATTTTTAATATAAGTGGATTTAGTGCGATGAGTATATACTATGCAGTAGTAGTCTTGATTGCTATTGTATTAGGTTTAATTCCAGAAAAAAGGATAAATTGGAAAGGTGGTTTAAAGTAAATAGTTATTAATATTTACTTTATAAATATATAATGAAAATTGATATTAATTATAATAAGGAGGAATTATGAAAAAAATTTTATTTGCGTCTATCTTAGCCGCTAGTTCAGTATTTGCACATACTGCTTTAATGAGTTGCTTTGACAATGGCGATTCAACTATAACTTGCGAAGGTGGTTTTAGTGATGGTTCGTCTGCAAATGGTGTTATTTTTAAAGTTATACAAAATGGCAAAACTTTAGAAGAAGGTAAATTTAACGAAGATAGCGAATTTACATTTAAAAAACCAGAAGGTGAGTATGAAGCTCATTTTGATGCTGGCGAAGGCCATAAAGTTATAGTTAAAAGTTCAGATATAGCTGAATAGTTTATATATTATTAAGACAAAAAGGAAAAAAATGAAAAAGATTTTATTATCATCAATTGTAGCAGCTTCTGTTTGCACTTCTGCTTTTGCACATTTTCAAATGGTATATACTCCAGAAAGTGCTTTAGAAAAAGGTACAACTATACCTGTAAAAATTGTATTTAACCACCCATTTGCTGATGAGCATACTATGGATATGGGTCTTCAAAAAGATGGCAAAATTAAACCAATTGAAGAATTTTATGTAGTTCACAAAGGTGAAAAAAAAGATTTAAAAGAGAGCCTTAAAGAGATAACTTTTAAAGGAAACTCAAACTCAGGTAAGGGTTATGAGACTGAGTACAAAGCTAGAAAAATGGGTGATCATATTTTAGTTGCTACTCCAGCTCCTTATTACGAAGCTAATGAAGATGGATATATACAACAAATAACAAAAGTTATTGTTAATGTTGCTGGTGCTCCAACTGATTGGGATAGTGAGCTTGGGCTAAAAGCTGAAATAGTTCCACTTACAAAACCATATTCAATTTGGACTGGCAGTACTTTTTCAGGCATTGTAAAAGGTAACGGAAAACCTGTTCCATTTGCTGAAATTGAAGTTGAATATTTAAACTATGATGTAGATATTAAAGCTAATAAAATGGGCAAAAAAGCTCATGCTAAAGCTCCACAAGATAGTTTTGTAACACTAACTATAAAAGCTGATCAAGATGGCAAATTTACTTTTGGAATTCCAAAAGCTGGATGGTGGGGATTTGCAGCACTTGGTGTAGGCGAACAAGATAAATATGACGGCAAAGAATTAAGCCAAGATGCTGTTATATGGGTTCAGGCAAAAGATATGAAATAAATCTTATATGAGAGGTTTTACCTCTCATATATAAAAATATAAAAAGGAAAAAATATGCAAACAAATGAAATTATATTTTTAATAGTTGTAGCACTTGGCGCTGGATTTTATATATATAAAAAACTATTTAAATCTGGAGGTTGTGGTTGTGGCAACAAAAACTGCCATGCTACTGAACAGAAGAAAAAGAATTAAAATTGCAAGATGTTATAGAGATTAAAAATCTAACCCACCACTACGGTGATAAAAAAATTTATGAAAATTTAAATCTTAATATTAAAAAAGGCGAGGTTTTTGGAATTCTTGGGAAAAATGGAGTTGGAAAATCAACTCTAATAAATATATTGATGGGTTATCTAAAACCTTTAAAGGGGGATTGTTTAATACTTGGTCATAAAAATTATAACTTGCCAAACGATATCAAAAAAGAGATTGCTCTTTTGTTTGAAGGTTTTGTAAGTTATGATTTTTTTACTATAAAACAGTATGAGAAATTTCTTTCATTTTTTTATCCAAAATGGAAAAAAGATATCTTTTATGATTTAGTATCTTTAATGAATCTAAATACCAATCAAAAACTATCTACTCTATCTTATGGGCAAAAATCTCAAGTAGTTTTAGGTGCTTTGTTTGCACAAGATGCTAGTTTAATTATTTTAGATGATTATTCTATGGGGCTTGATGCTGGTTATAGACGACTTTTTATTGATTATTTAAAAGATTATTTAGATGGAACTAATAAAAGTGTAATTGTTACAAGTCATATTATGAGTGATTTATCAAATTTGGTAAGCAGCATGATTATAGTTGAAAAAGGTGGATTTGTTCACAAAGATACAATGGAAAATTTCATCCAAAATTTTAACTGCTTTAAGTGCAATGTTGATTACGATATATCAAATTTAAATTATAAAAGAGTAGAAAATTTTAAACAATATAAATTAATATATAGCTTTGAAAACTTAGAAAATGAGTATGTTCAAAAAATAGATACTAATTTTGAAGATAAATTTTTAGGTTTTGTAGGAAAATACGAATGATAAAATCAATTTTTCAAAAAGAATTTATAAAACTTAAATACTACATAATAGTTGCAATTATAATATTTCCTATATTGTTTTTTCTATTTTTTTATAATTTAAATCATGAGTTTAAAGGGATTGAACCTGAATCTATGATGTGGTATAGATATATCTATTTAAATTATTACCCTGAATACTCTTTAAAATTTATACCTATTGTTTTTGGAATTATTTTAGCGATAGCTCAATTCTTGCCTGAAAAAATAGGAAAAAGAGTTAAAATTCTACTTCATCTTCCGCTAAACACAAACAAAGCTCTGTTTTTACATATAAGTTTTACTATTGCATTTTTAACTTTGTTTTTTATTTTATTTGGGTCTGTTTTTTACACTATTATAAATCAATTTTATCCAACTCCTATTGTTATAAACTCACTTGGCAATTTTACTAAGTTTTGCATGGCTGCTATTTTTATATATGTTGGTCTTAGTTCAGCCATTTTAGAGCAAAAACTAATGGTATCTTTTTTAAAAGGAATCATCTCTTTTATAGTTTTATATTTGATTTTAAATTTACATATAGCCTACTCTATATTTTTTACTATTTTGTTTTATTTTATCTCTCTTGATAGCCTAAAAAGCTTTAAAGAACAAAGGATAAATAAACAATTTATTTGCTTTACTTCACTATTTTTAGCAATATTTATAATATTTTTCGGCTATAAAATTTATATTGAAAATTTCAAAAGAAGTTTTCAAAAATACTATATATTTTACTCTCCAATTATAGAGAAATTTGTATATCAAAAAAATCACGGCGGACATATTTTTTCATATCTTACAGAAGATAAAAAAGATCTAAGCCAAAAAGAGTATGAAGCTCTTTTACCTTTTAATTACTGGGCAAATTTAAAACAACAAAACAAAATGCCAATTGTTTTAAATGGCAAAAATTATAGTGAAAAAGATATTAAAGCCTCAAGGCTATCTTTAGATTATAAATACAAAGAGCTAAATGAAAATCACATGAACTTGTATCCGCTATTTAATCCTAAAAAAGATGTATCTGTTATATCTTATAGTGAAGATATGATATGGGTTAAAAAAGATAAATTTGTTGTGTTTCATCATGATTCTAAAATAGATGATGATTTAAGCAATAAACTAAATTTAATTGCAAAAGAAAAGGGTTTATCTTTTCCTATTAAAAAAATATGGGGTAAATTTAGTAATCTAAAACCATTTGATGCAGGTCTTTTTATAAAAGATAGTAAAAATGAAATTTATAACCTTGCAAGATATGATGATAAAATAACACTTAAAAAACTTCCAATCAAGCAAGATATAACCCATATCAAAATATCAGAAAACAAACAAAATGATATTTTAGGCTTTGCTTTTGATGATAAAAATATCTATTTATTAAAAAGCAAAGACTATAAGCTTGTGAATTTAAACTTAAAAGAATTTGACTATAAGAGCATGAACTTAAAACTCTTAAAAGATCCGCTTTTTTATCAAATTAGATTTGATAATGGCAAAACATATAGTTCAAATGTATATGATAATAATTTAAATTTCATTCGTAAATTTGAGATAAATTATGAGTAATGATGAAGATTTTCAAAGATTATTAAATATTATATTAGGTAGTGTTAAAAAACTCTCATTTCAAAAAGAGGATATTTTAAGAATTTTGTTTTATAATGAGCATTTAACTGCACAAGATATACAAAAAAAATATAAGTCTTTAAACAAATCATCTATTAGCTTGAGTACTGTATATAGTGCTTTAAACTATTTTAGTAATCTTAATCTAATTAAATCCATAGATCATTGTGGTATAAAAAAGTATGAGTTAAATACTGGATTAAGACACGATCATTTAATATGTATAAAATGTAAAAAAATAATTAATTTTATAGATAAAGATATAATAGATTTACAAAAAGATATAGGAATAAGATATGCCTTTGAAATTCATGGGCATATACTATTATTAGAGGGGATATGTAAGCAATGTCAAAAACAATTGAAATAAAATCAAATATAAAAAATAGAGCAAGATTAAAATCAAAAATTTTTACAAAAAGTAATGAATTAGTTATAGAAAACATCTTATCAAAAGAGGTAAAAAGTATAAGAATGAATTTTGCCTGCCACTCTTTAATAGTTGAATTTGATAGTAATATTACAAATTTAAATAGAATTTTAGAGAGATTAAATTCTATTTTTGATATAAATAAAGTAGTTAGCAAAAATATAGTTAAAAATAAGATTAAAGAAAATTATCTTACTTCTTGTAATAGCTGCAAAAGTTGTACCTTATATCCTAATGAAAAAAGCTGGAAAAGAAAACTTTTTGAATATGGAGCATTAAGCGTTGTAGCTATAGGGGTTTTTATTAAAGAGCATATCTTAATGACCGCCCTTTCTCCTGTTGCTGCAATAGCACTTGGCGGACTTAGCGTGTTTGCTGCACTGCCTTTAATAAATGATGCTTACAATGATATATTAAATAAAAAATTTACACTTGAAACTTTTATGGCTGCAGCTGTTTTAACTGCTATTTTTGGTGGCGAAATTAGTGCTGCTTTTGAAGTTATTTATATACTTAGAGGCTCAAGGCTTTTTGAAGAATATACAGCAGAAAAATCTCGCCTTGAGATAAAAAACCTTATAAAAATGGATGTTAAAAAAGTATATGTTCAAAGAGGTGATGTAGAAATTCAAATAAATCTAGAAGATGTAAGTTATGACGATATAGTAATCTTTGTCCATGGTGAAAAAATATGTGTAGATGGTACTATAATAGAGGGTGAGGCTGAAATTAATGAATCTATCATAAATGGATACTCTCAAAGTGTACATAAAAAAGTAGGCGATAAGGTATTTGCAAACACAATTGTTGATAGTGGAAGAATTAAGATAAAAGTAGACGCTTTAGGCGATGAAACATATATAGCAAGAGTTTTAGGAGAAGTGGATAAATATTTGTCTTTAAAATCTTCTAGTGAGGTTATGGCTGATAAGCTTGCTAAAAGAGTGCTTAAAGTTGGAACTCTATTAACGATCTCCACCCTATTTTTAACCTCATCTTTTACAAATGCTTTTAGTGTTATGATCATGATGAGCTGTCCTTGTGCAACAGTTCTTGCTGCAAGCTCAGCCATTAGTTCAGCAATAACAAATGCTGCTAAACATGGAATTTTAATTAAAGGCGGAATTCATCTAGAAAATATAAGCAAAGCTGATGTTTTTTGCTTTGATAAAACAGGAACTTTAACTACTGCAAAACCTATTGTAGTTGATTATAAATCAAATTTGCCAAATAAAGAATTTTTTGAAATTCTTCTGTCTTTAGAAGATAAAAACTCTCACCCAATAGCTAAAGCTATAGTAGATTATGGAAACGAATTAGGATTTAAAAAACTAAACAATATAAAAATTGATAACAAAATTGGCCTTGGAGTTCAAGGTAAAATAGGCAATGACACCTATCATTTAGGAAATTTAAAACTAATGCAAGATAATAAAATCACAATAAGGCAAAATAAAGCTTTAAAAGAGCAGCAAAATAGAGCAAATACTATAATATATCTAGCAAAAAACTATAAATTTGCAGGCTTTATATCTTTATCTCATGAGATAAGAGATGGAAGTTATCAAATGATAGAAGACTTAAGAAAAAGAGGTGTTAAGAAAATTATTCTCTTAACAGGAGATGATGAACTAGTAGCTAAGGAATTTGCTAAAAAGTTTAATTTTGATGAAGTTCATCACAACTTGATGCCTGATGAAAAAGCAAAAATAGTTGAAACTTTATCTAAAGATCACAATGTAGCTATGATAGGTGATGGTGTGAATGACACTTTGGCAATGAGTAAAGCAGATACTAGCATATCTTTTGCAAGTGGTGGAAGTGAGGCAGCTATAGAGGTTTCAAATATTGCTATTACCAACTCAGATCCAAAAGATATAATAAAGCTTTATGATTTAAGCAAATTCGCTTTAAAAATTGCGAACCAAAATTATCTAATAGGAACTTCAACTAATATAATAGGAAGTGGTGCTGCTATGCTTGGCCTAATTGGGCCTGCTGGTGCTGGTTTAACACATATAGGCCATACATCTGCAATAATTTTAAATTCAAGCAGAAATAGATTGAAACAATAATGATTTTCAAATTGTATTCAGCTAAATTTAAGCCTCAAAGTAGATAATTATTATAATAAAGGAAAAGAATGAATATAACACCAGAAATTTTTATAAACCTTCTTAAACACTGCTCTTTAGTCCATCATATAAAAGGAAGGCTTAGAGTTAGAGTAAGCTCTACTATAAAAGATGAAATTAAAAATTTAGGTATAGATACTAACGACTTTAAGGATTTAAATTTTAATGATATCATTAATAATATAAAAGGCATTAATAATGTCAAATTTAATAAATTAGTTGGATCGCTGGTTATAGAATATGATAATAGTATTTTTCCAAAAGAGATGTGGGATGATGCTTTAATCGGAAAAAATATAGATAATTTACTAAAAGCTATAAATAAAACTATAGAGGATATAAAATGAATAATGAAATAGACCTAGCAATAGAACACGAAAAGCAAGGAATTATTATGTATGAAGGGTTTTATGAGAAATTTCAAAACCCGCTTTTTTTACAAATTTTAAATGTTAAAAAAACTGGCTTGGAGATCATAAACCCTTTAAAACAAGAAGAGCTAACTAATAATATTTATAAAAAATTTAGCAATATACAAGATGAAAAAAATGCTATTTTTACAGCTATAGCTTATGAGATTGAAAGTGAAAATTTATATGATGATTTAACAAACACTATAGAAGATGAACAAGCTAAAGATGTATTTTTCAGACTATGGGCTACATCATCAAACGAGTATAGACCAGCTCTTGAAAATGAGCTTAATAAGAAAAAAGAAGAAAAAAAAGATGATGATGAGAAAAAACATATAAATCCAAATAATATGGGGTTCACATTTGATTCAAAATCTTTTAATGAGATAAGCGAAGTTTTTAACAAATTTAGTACAGGCTCAGCCACAAAAGAGGATATTGAGAAAATTTTAAATAATCCAAACATATCATTTTTTACAGGAGCTGTAGTTGGTGCTTTAGGCGGTATTTTAATTAATCAAATTTTAGAAAACAAAAATATTGAAAAATAAATTTTATAACAAAGGAGTTGAAATGGCATTACCATTTATAGCAGGATTAGTAGTAGGTTCAGCAGCAGTTGTAGCATACAACAACAGAAATAAACTAAAAGAGGTTGTTTCTGATGGAATTGAAAAAGGCAAAGATGTAGTAAGCGACATTAAAGAGTATGCAGAAGAAAAAGTTAGTAAAAAAGAGGAGCCTAAAGAGGAAAAAGCAGTAAAAGAAAAAGAGGAGCCTAAAAAAACAACAACTACAAAAACTAGAAAACCTAGAACAACTACAAAAAAAACAGCTTCAACAACAGCTAAAACAGCTAAAAAACCTGAAGAAAAGGATAGTTAATGAGGGTTTCTACTAGTAGGCTTCCTGCTGATCACTTTATAAGTGGTGCTCTTTTTGGTGGAATGACCGCAGCAGCATTTGGAATTTACAACAAAGAAAAAGCAACAGCAGAAAACATAAAAGAGATATGCAAGTATGCTGTTGAAGGTGGTATTGCAACCTCTTTGTCTATTAGTGCATCAAATAAGCTAGTATCAAAAAACTATCTAGGAGCTGCTTTTGATGTTGCTCTTGGAGTTGGTATGATAGTAGCTATTGAAAATATTTTAAAAGTAAAAGAGGAGCAAAAATGACAAATCCATACTTATCACAAAATGAAAAAGAGATGAAAAACGAAAAAATAGAAAATGCTGTTAATAATAGCGCAACAATGGAACAAAATAACCTTTTGCAAAATATAATGCCTAATTTTAATAGCGGTAACTTTTTACAAGGTGTTTTAATAGGAGCAGTGGCATCTTATATTCTTACAAATGAAAATGCACAACAAGCCATTTTTAAATCAGTAGTTAGAATGGGTAAGCTTTTACAAGCTGGTACAGAAGAGTTAAAAGAGAGATTTGAAGATGCTAAGGCAGAAATTGAAGCAGAAGAAAACTAGTTTAAAAATAGTCCATAAAAGTAAAAATAGGATTCGTTTTATACAGCCTAATTTAAACAATAATTCAGATATAAAAAACTATGAAGATAACATATCTGCCATTGATGGGATAAGTTCAGTTAGGGTTAATAAAACAATAAAAAGTGTTGTTGTAACATATGAAAATATTAACTATGAGAACTTATTAGATAAAATAGCAGATATAGAGATAGTTGAACTATCTAATAAAAGTAGTGAAGTTAGTAAAGCACCTATGATCACTGCCGCAAGTTCATTGGCTTTATCTCCATTTATAAAAAACCAAAATTTATTGCCTACTCTAACAACCCTTTTTGCTAGTTATCCACTTTTAAAAGATGGAGCAAATGAGCTTTTCACAGAAGGGCTTACCTCAAAAGTGTTAGAAGCAATGGCTGTTGGAATTTCTCTTTCAAGAAAGGACTTTATAGCAGCAAATAGCACAAATTTAATGCTTAATATTGGCGAATATATGGAAGAGACAACAGTTCATAAAAGCGATGATCTAATAAAAGAACTTGCAAAACCAAATATTAAAGAAGCATGGGTTGAAACTACAAAAAATGGCAAAAAACATCTAAACAAAGTATCAACTGATGATATTAAAGTTGGAGATATAGTAGTTGTTGGAGCTGGAGAGACAATAGCTATTGATGGCTATGTTTTAGAAGGAAGTGCTAGTGTTAACCAAATGTCTATGACTGGGGAAGCTGATGCTGTAAAAAAAGAGCATGGCGATAAGGTTATGAGTGGAACTGTAGTTGAAGATGGCTCTATAAAAATATGGACTGAACTAGCTGGAGATGACACAAGTACAGAGAGAATTAAAAAATATATTCAAAACTCGTTAAATGAAAAATCAGCTATTGGATTAAAAGCAACAAGGTTAGCAGACAGGCTGGTACCTGTAACTCTTTCGCTTGCTGGACTTTCATATTTTATAAATAAAGATATGCAAAGTGTTGCTTCCGTTTTACAAGCTGATTACTCTTGTGCTTTAAAACTTGCAACCCCTGTTGCATTTAAATCAACTATATCAAAAGCAGGTAAAAATGGTATTTTGGTAAAAGGGGCTAAATCAATTGAAGCTTTATCAAAAGCAGATACTTTTGTTTTTGACAAGACAGGAACCTTAACAAAAGGTGTCTTAAAAGTTGTAGATATCATAAGTTTCAATCCAGATTGGAGCAAAAAGCAAATTTTAAACCTTGCAGCTAGTGCAGAAGAGCATTATTTTCACCCGATAGCAGAAGCCATAGTAAGTGCTGCTAAAGAGATTGGCTTTAAACATATGCACCATGATGAAGTTGAGTTTATCGTAGCACATGGTTTGAAAACTCATTTTTCAGGCAAAGAGGTCATTATAGGAAGTAGACATTTTTTAGAAGATGATGAAAAAATTTGTTTTGAGGAGAATAGTAGTGAAATTCAAAACGCACTAGATAGTGGCTATACTCTTCTTTATATAGCTTATGATAGAGAATTACTTGGTATAGCTATAATGGAAGACGAAATTAGATCTAATGCCAAAGATATGATTAAAAAACTAAAATCTCTGAATGTAAAAGAGATAGTTATGCTTACAGGCGATATTGAGATGAAAGCAAACTCAGTAGCTAAAGATTTGGGAATCGATAGGGTTTTTGCAAATATGCTACCTACTCAAAAAGCAGAAATAGTAGAGATGCTAAGAAATGAAGGTAAAAATGTTGTTTTTTGTGGTGATGGGATTAATGACGCGCCATCACTAGTTAAAGCAAATGTGGGTATTAGTATGAAAAGAGGGGCTGATATAGCAAAAGCTACTGCTGACATATCTCTTTTAAAAGATGATATTTACGCTGTTGCGCAAATCAAAGAGATGGCAAATAAAACAATGAAGCTAATAGACACAAATTTCAAAGCTACTGTTGGAATAAACTCAGCTATTTTATTTAGTGCAACGATTGGAAAATTAAGCCCAGTTGCAACAGCATTTTTACATAATGGAACGACCATTGGGCTACTTTTAAATTCAATGAAAGGTGTTGATATTAAGTAATTATACAGATTTATTTTGCTAAAATGGTAACAAATATCATTATTAAGGAATATTATGCCATATTTACCATTTTTAATAATCAATTCTGTTTTATTTACTGCAACAACGGTGATGACATATGATACAACAAAAAAAGCTAAACAAAAATTTGAAAAAAGAAGATCAAGAAAAAACAAAAGATAAACCTCTTGTTGATATAGTAACAAAAAAAGAGATTGCAAAGATAGGGATGACAGTTTCTATGGGATTAACTGTTCTAAGTGCTTTTAATTTAAGAAGTAGGTTTTCTAAAAATCTCCATATTATCTCAGGTGCTGCTCTTGTTGGTTTTTCTTTTTATCATAACTCTTTATATGATAAATCAGAAAAAAAGCCAACTTCGATTAAAAAATAATATTTGGGTTGCTTTTATTGTAACCCAATATCTCAAACCTCTTTATAAACCTTTACTTTTCTAAGCTAAATTTAACAGCTGCTTTAGCTAACTCAAAAGTTGCATCAACAAATTTTTCTTTTTTAGTAGCATATGGTAAAAATAGAGGTATTTCAGTACAAGCTGCTATATATACATCAGCCTCTATCTTATCCATGGTATTATTAAAAACATCTATATAAGAATTAAGATTATTTGCTTTTGCACCTTTATATATACAATCCATAATATTTTCCATCAATGGATCAGGTATGATAACAACTTCGTAGCCACTTTTAACTAACTTATCTTGATAGATTTTAGCCTTTGTTGTTCCAGTTGTCGCAATAACAGCAATTTTTTTTGCATTTGGATAGTTTTTTTCTATAGCTTTAGTAGTTATATCAGCAATATGCAAGATATTAATACCGCACTCCTTAGTTAGTCTATCTGCAAAATAGTGAGCCGTGTTGCAGGCTATACAAATAACTTCACATCCTGCATTTTTAAGTCTAATGGCAGACTCTTTCATATAAGGAAATGGATCTCTACCTTTATTTAAAATATAAGTTGTTCTATCTGGAATTTGTGGATAATTGTCTATTATGATAGGTATGTTATCTTGATCTTGTTTTGCATCTGTAAGTTCTACCATTTTGGTATAAAGGTCAATGGTAGCAAGAGGACCCATGCCTCCTAGTATTCCAATTCTTTTCATATTCATACTACCTTTTTTATAAAAAAATGGTAGTTAATAATATTATTAACTACCAAAGTATATCTTTATTTATAGTTATAGCCTTGTTATATAAGCATAGGAGCTATAATAAATCCTAAAGCAACAGCTATCGCAACCATTATTGTACCTGGTATAATAAACGAGTGATTAAATACATATTTACCAACTCTTGTTGTACCAGTATCATCCATAGCTATAGCACCTAAAACTGTTGGATAAGTCGGAAGAACAAATAGTCCTGAAACTGCGGCAAATGAAGCCACTAAAATCCAAATTTGGCCTGAATTTTCCGGACTTGTCATACCCATAGCAAGAGCAACAGCTGGCATCATAATTTTTGTAGTAGCAGCCTGCGAATACAACAGACAACTTAAAAAGTATAAAGCCACTGCTAGTAAATATGGATATTTTGTAACAACTTCAGAAGCTACCGATTTAATAGGATCAATATAGCCTGAAACAAAAGTAGTACCTAGCCACGCTATACCTAAAACACAAATGCAAGCATTCATACCGCTTTGAAATGTACTTGTTCCAAGTAGTTTACTTGTATCAACTTTACAAAACATTACAATTGCTGCACCTATTGTAAGCATAAAGCTTATGATAGCACCATCTCTGCCTAATCTAACTGGATCAATTAATTTTACACTATCAGAAATAGCAAGAGCATATGCTACTACAAAAAGAACTCCTATTCCAAAAATTACAACTGAGCGTTTAGCATAAGGAAGAAGTTCTTTTTGCTCTTCTACTACGATTTCTTTGACCATTCCTTTTGCTAATCTATCTTGATAAACAGGATCTTTTGATAAATCTAGATCATAAACCATATTAACTATAAAGGCTGTAAGTATTACGGCCGCAAAAGTAGTTACTATACATATTAACAGAAGAATAGGGTAGCTAACTCCCAGTGGTTCACAAACACCTGTCATAGCAACAAAAGCAGCACTTATAGGGCTTGCTGTAATTGCAACTTGGCTTGAAACTACTGCTAGCGCAAGTGGTGCTGAAGGTTTAATATTCTGACCCTTAGCAACTTCTGTAATAACTGGAAGTACAGAAAATGCTGTGTGTCCAGTACCTGCAAATATAGTTAATAAATATGTGACTATAGGAGCTAGATAATTTATATATTTTGGATTATTCCTTAAAATTCTTTCGGCAATTTGAACTAAGTAATCAAGTCCACCCGCAACTTGCATAGCTGTAATAGCTGAAATAACTGAAGCTATGATTAAAATAACATCCCAAGGAATACTTCCCGGTTTCATTCCAAGAAATACAGTTAAAATAATAACACCTAATCCACCTGCATAACCTATACCCATACCACCTAGTTTAACACCTAGATAGATTCCGCCAAAAAGGACTATAATCTGTAAAATTAACATTATATCCATAAAAATCTCCTTCTGTTTTAATGTGGGCTTTGCATATTAAAACAATATGCAAAGCTACTTACTTACCCATATGCGGGTTAAGCATGCTTTTTGGATCTAAAATTTTATCAACTTCATCTTTAGTTAATAGTCCTCTTTCAATAGCTATATCGCCAACTGCTTTTCCTGTATCAAGAGCTTCTTTAGCTATTGAAGCTGAGTTTTCATACCCGATATAAGGGTTAAATGCTGTTACGATACCAACTGAGTTAAGAACTGCTTTTAAAGTATTCTCTGGTAGTGGTTTTAAATCCCTAATAGCTTTTTCAGCAAGAGTTTTTGTTGCATTTTCAAGAATGATAATTGAATTAAATATAGCATAGGCAATTCCTGGCTCAAAAGCATTAAGTTCAAATTCACCATTTTCAGAACAAAGCATTATAGTTATATCATTACCCATAACTTCATAGCACGCTATACCCACAACTTCAGCTATAACAGGGTTTACTTTACCTGGCATAATTGAACTTCCTGGTTGCATTTTAGGTAGTTCAATCTCTCCTAAGCCACATCTTGGACCTGAGTTCATAAGTCTTAAGTCATTTGCAATTTTTGAAAGTCTAACAGCAGCAGTTTTTAAAGCTCCACTTACAGCAACAAAATCAGCTGTATCTTGAGTAGCAGCTATAAAATCTTTAGCAGGTTTAAACTCAACACCTGTAATTTCAGTAAGTTTTTTCTCAACTACAAATTTATAATCTGGATGGCAGTTAATACCTGTTCCAATTGCTGTTGCACCCATATTTAATGATGTCATAAGCTCTCTTGCTTGTTTTATATTTTCAATATCTGCTTCAATGTAGCTTGCAAAAGCATTGAATGTATTACCTAAAGTTGTTGGAACAGCATCTTCAAGCTCTGTTCTACCCATTTTAATCATGTCTTTAAAATCAGACCCTTTTTTTCTAAGTTCGTCTCTTAGAAGTTCCATAGCTTTTAGTAAATCTGTAAGTTTTGCATAAGTTGCAACTTTAATTGAACTTGGATACGTATCATTTGTGCTTTGGCCTAAGTTTGTATGGTCGTTTGCATGAAGATACTTATACTCTCCTTTTTTATGTCCCATAATTTCAAGAGCTATGTTTGTAATAACTTCATTTGCGTTCATATTTGTTGAAGTACCAGCACCACCTTGAACCATGTCTACAACAAATTGGTCAAGATACTCACCAGCGATTAACTTATCGCAAGCTTTAGCTATCGCATCAGCTTTTTGTGCATCTAAAACACCAACTTCTTTGTTTGCAAGCGCTGCTGCTTTTTTAATTTGAGCAAATGCTTTAACAAAAAAAGGATAATCTTTGATTTTTCTTCCAGTCATATGGAAGTTATCTACAGCTCTAAATGTTTGTATACCATAGTATACATCATTACTTATTTCCAACTCACCGATAAAATCGTGTTCTTTTCTTGTTCCCATTTTTTCTCCTTTTTATATGGTAATTAATTTCCTCTGTATAACTATAAGACAAATATTCTTAAAAGATAATTAAAATTTTATAATATTCATAAATTAGTTTATTTTTTAAGTTTTATAAAAGGTTTATATTTTTTAGCTTAAATTTAGTGTTTTATAAATAATATTTTAATTTTAATAACTATAGAATTTTTTTAAATTGTAAATTAATTATTGAATTAATTTGATTTTTTATAGATTTTAACTATAATCAAATAAATATTAAATTCAACATTATGGATTATTTTGATTATTTTTAACAAAAAAGAACATAGCTTTATTGTAGTTATAAGTATTATTTTCTTATTATTTTTAACTATAAATTATTATTTTAATTACCAGCTTTTAAAAGAGAATATAAGTAGGTACGAAAATGCTCTTTTTAATAAGGTCCACTCTAAAATTCAAGACTGGATATATTCAAATTTTAAAGATGTTGAAAAAATATCACTACTTTTACAAAATGAAAACATCCAAGATGCAAAAGAAATTCAACCACTTTTGCATAAATTCCAACAAAGTTCAAATTTTCCATATATAATTTTAGGACTTGATGATGGAAGTTTTTATATATCAGATGATGACTACGTTACCCCACATAACTATAATTTAAAAAGTAGAGAATGGTATAATGACACATTAAAAGCAAACAAAACAATTGCTTCAAATCCATATATTTCTATGAGACTTGGTCTTAGAAGCGTATCCATCTGCACGCCTATAAATTTACTTAAAAAGTATGGCGTTTTCTGTGGCGGACAACCTTTTTTATTTATAAGAAATTATTTCAAAGAGTATAAAACACTATATGATAAAAATTTATATTTAATTAACAAAAATGGTGAAATTTTAGCAAGTTTTGGAAATTTAAATGAAACTATATCTTTTGAATATATCAATTTATCAAATAACAAATATAGTGTTTTTGATATAAAAAACACCAATTGGAAATTAGTTTTTGAAAGAGATAAAGAAATTTATACAAATGAACTAAATAGATATTTATTAATAAATTTATTATTTTACATATTTTGTGTTTTAATTTACGCAGCAACAAACTTTATATGGTTTAGAAAAAGTAGCGTTAATTTCAAAAAACTAAACGAACAAAATATTTATATAGAGAATGTATTGATAAAACAAATAAATGGAATTTTAATAACTTGTGATGAAACTTTTAATATAGTTTCAGCCAGTTTAGAATTTGATAGTTTTTATGACTTTAAAAAAATTAGCAATAATTTATCTAGCTCAATTAATCAAAGTAAATTTTTAACTCCATCACAAAAAGACGCCTTAATAAATGAACTATTAATATCGCAAAATTCAAATAAAACAAGATATATAAATATAAATTTTAATGCAGATATAAATTCTAAAAATTACTTAATTACAATTACACCACTTGGCAAAAAATCACCATCTTCTTTATCTATATTATTTCAAGATGTAACAAATATGCAAGACAAAGAAAAAATAAATGATAGTTCGTACAACCTTCATATTGAAAAACTTATTTTATTTATCAAACAAAACATAGAAGATGAAAATTTATGTATTAAAAAAATTGCAAAAATAGGCGGATACTCTAAATTTCATCTACAAAGAATTTTTAAAGATTATTCAAATGATACTTTAGCATCTTTTATAAGATCCTTGCGACTAAGAAGAGCTAAATTTCTATTAAAATTTAGTGATATAAAGGTAACTGAAATTTCTAAAAAGTGTGGCTTTTCATATAATGAAACTTTTACGAGATCTTTTACAAAAAAATATGAAATTTCCCCTACTCTTTATCGGGAAGCTTTTAATAAGAAATTACAAAATAAACTCCAATTTAAAATAATAAAAAAGATAGAAAAAAGAATTATAATAACCTATAAAATAGAAAATTTAGATTTTTTGAAATCAATAAATAAAAATGAATCTAATGATATTTTAGTGTTAATTGAAAATGGTGATTTAAATCAAAAATTATATGCGATAGAAAGTAAAGATATACGATCTCCATCATTTAAATTAAATGGAGGTGATTGGATAAAAATAGACTTAGAGTCACAAAATTTATCTCCACAAGAAGCAATAAATAGATCCATTAAGTCATTTTATGATGAAAATTTATATGAATTTAAACCTCCTCAAATTTATTATTTTTTTAATGAAAATAAAAATCCAAAATTTATTTATATAAATTTAAAAAGATAGGCTTTATTTCCCCTTGAAAGGGGAAATATTATTTAGTTAAAATAAATTATATAGTTGTGCAAGAGGAAGATTATCAGCTGGTTCGCAAGTTGCAAGTTCTCCATCAATTCTAACCTCATAAGTCTCAGGATTGACACTTAGCTCTGGCATACTATCATTAAATTTCATATCTTTTTTACCTATATTTCTACAATTTTTTACAGGTAAAACTATTCTTCCTAAATTTAAGTTCTCTTTTATGCCATTTTCATCTGCTAATTTTGATACAAAAGTTATACAACTTTGTTGTATCCCTTTACCAAGCGCTGCAAACATTCTTCTATAAATAACAGGTTGTGGTGTAGGAATTGAGCCATTTGGATCTCCGATTTGTGAGGACATAATAAAACCACATTTAATTACCGTTTTAGGTCTTGCTCCAAAAAATTTAGGCTCCCATAAAACTAAATCGGCATATTTACCAACCTCAACACTGCCTATATATTCGCTAATTCCTTGAGCTATAGCTGGGTTTATAGTGTATTTTGAAACATATCTTTTTGCTCTAAAGTTATCATTTTCATTTTCTTTATCAACCTCTAGTGGTCCAAACTGATCTTTCATCTTTGAAGCAGTTTGCCAAGTTCTAATAATAACCTCACCTACTCTACCCATGGCTTGAGAATCAGAACTCATAATAGAAAAAATTCCTTTATCATGTAAAATATCTTCAGCAGCTATAGTTTCAGGGCGAATTCTTGAATCAGCAAAAGCCACATCCTCTTTAATATTTTTATCTAAGTTGTGACAAACCATGACCATATCTAAATGTTCATCTTCTGTATTTACTGAATATGGCATAGTTGGATTTGTTGAAGCAGGCAAGACATTTGGTTCACTTGCAGCTACAATTTGATCAGGCGCATGTCCTCCACCTGCCCCTTCAGTGTGAAAAAAGTGAATTGCTCTACCGCCAATAGCAGAAAGAGTATCTTCAATGTTTCCTGCCTCATTAAGGGTATCTGAATGTATAGCAACACCTATATCATACTCATCAGCCACAGTTAAACAAGTATCTATAGTAGCTCTTGTCGCACCCCAGTCTTCATGTATTTTAAGGCCTGCTGCTCCTGCTTTAATCTGTTCTATTAAAGGCTCTTTGCTAGAGCAATTTCCCTTTCCAAGAACCAAAACATTTATAGGAAAACCTTCAAAAGATTTAAGCATGTTTGTTATATTTGTTGGTCCAGGCGTACAAGTGGTAGCATTTGTTCCATCAGCAGGACCTGTTCCACCACCAACCATTGTAGTTGTTCCAGCGCTAAGTGCAGTATCAACTTGCTGTGGGGTTAAATAGTGAATATGTGTATCAATAGCACCAGCTGTTACAATTTTACCCTCACCTGAAATTACTTCAGTTCCTGCACCTATCACTAAACCAGGATCAACTTTATCATTTATATCAGGGTTTCCACTTTTTCCAATTCCTGAAATTTTACCCTCAATTATCCCAATATCTGCTTTATATATCCCTGTATAATCTAGAATAATAGCATTTGTGATAACTAAATCAGCAGCTCCAGAAGAGTGTGTGGCTGTTGATGATTGATTCATGCCATCTCTAATTGATTTACCACCACCAAATTGAGACTCATCGCCATAAACAGCAAAGTCTTTTTCAATCTCAATAATTATATTAGTATCGCCAAGACGAATTTTATCACCTGTTGTAGGTCCATACATTGATCCGTATTTTTTTCTTGAAATTTTGAAACTCATTTAATTTACTCCTCTTTGCTTTCTTTGTTAGCAAACCCTAACTTAACTATATCGTCCATAACTTCATCTAGTCTTTTATTTAAAGTTACTCCGTTTGTAAGACCATTAAAACCTATCACTCTAGAATTACCGCCAAGCTCAACTAAAGAGACCTTATGGCTTTGTCCAGGCTCAAACCTAATAGCATTACCAGCAGGTATATCTAGCCTAAAACCAAAAGCTTTTCTTCTATCAAATTCAAGATTTTTATTAATCTCAAAAAAGTGAAAATGGCTTCCGATTTGGATTGCTCTATCGCCTTTATTTGTAACTATTAACTCTCTAGTTTCTTTACCCTCATTTAGGGTTATATCTTCATCTTTATAAAATACTTCTCCAGGTATCACATATCCTCCTTATACTATTGGACGAGAAACTGATACTAGTTTCGTTCCATCTGTAAATGTAGCTTCAATTTGAATCTCTTTAATCATATCAGCAACACCATCCATAACATCCTCGCGAGTAAGAATTTTTCGTCCATCTCTCATAAGTTCTGCAACAGTTTTGCCATCTCTTGCCATCTCATAAAGATCTGAACTAATTAAAGCAACCGCTTCTGAATAGTTTAACTTTAAACCTCTTGCTTTTCTTTTTCTAGCCACTTCCCCTGCTGTAAATATCATTAATCTCTCAATATCTTTTGGTACTAAATGCACTATTTGCCTCCTTTGTTTAATATGTTTTCTGCATAATTTATTATTAAATCAATAACTTGGAGCAAATCTTGCCCCGTTTTACCAAGTATTCTAATTTGCATATCACCTCTAAAAGTACTAGATATTCCAGTACGGATATCTAGTTTTTTTTCCTCATTTTTTAAAATCTCATAAATATCTTGATTTAGCTCTTTTGTGTTTTTAAAATTAAACATACAAATGCTAGTAAAATGATCATATTCCTCAAAAAACCCAATCTCTTTGTATGGAATTTCACTTGGAGATATATGATTATTTTCAAAAAATACAAGTTCTTTGTCTAATTTTACTTTTATAGAGTTTTTAAAACCTCTAAACAAAAAACTCTCTCCCCTACCAACTCTTCCTGCAGCAAATGACTCTATAAATATAAGCTTTGAACTATCGTCTTCAAGCTCTATATTGGCTTTGCCTTTAAAATTTGAATCTTTATATAAAATAGCTGGTAGAAATTTACAGATCAAAGTTGCATTTTTCTCAACTTTAATATTAATCTCTCTTTTTGCCAACCCAACTTCACTCATAGGGTGAATTTTCTCATAAGATTGTGAAGTTATTTTGATTTTTGTATCACTTTTAGAGTTAAAATCATAAATTTGAGTATCTCCTTCTAAAAGTCCAGGAGATGAGCTCATAATCATAACTTCAGTAAAATTATCTTCAAAAAATGGTCTCATAACTCTTAAAGGTGGAGTCATATACATATTTCTAATATCACTAACTCCGTTAATCATTTCAAATTCTAAAGATAATTCACTAATTCTTGAATGCATTAACTTTTGGGTCATTTTACATCTTCAAATAAAACATCTTTTCTAATCCAGCTAAATACCCTGTCTAAACCTTCACCACTTTTTAAATTTGTCATTACAAAAGGTAGCTCTTTTCTCTGTGCTATGGTATCAAATTTCATCTTTTCAAGATCAACTTCAACATAAGGGGCTAAATCTATCTTATTTATGATTAAAAGATCCGATCTAGTTATACCTGGACCACCTTTTCTAGGTATATCACCGCCCTCTGCAACATCTATTACAAATATAGTAGCGTCTGCTAAATCAGGTGAAAAAGTAGCTGATAAATTATCTCCGCCACTTTCTATAAAAACTATATCAATCTCTGGGTGTTCTTTGGCTAAATCCTCTACTGCTTCTAAATTCATAGAAACATCATCTCTAATCGCAGTATGTGGACAACCACCTGTCTCAACACCCCTAATCCTTTCACCTGCAATAACGCCTGAGTTTTTTAAAAAATTTGCATCCTCTTTTGTGTAGATATCGTTTGTTACAACTCCAATACTATAATTTTTTGAAAACTCTTTAACTAATTGCTCTATTAAATGTGTTTTACCACATCCAACAGGACCTGCAACTCCAATTTTAATATATTTCATTTATTCTCCTTTTATGACATATAAAGTCTTGAGTAAAGATGCTCATGACGCATAGAAGATATCTCAATACCTGGAAAAGAGATCCCTAAATCTTCCTCATCTAGCTCTTTTACTCTTTTTACTATATTTTGTATTAGATCTTTAATATTAAAAAGAATTCTCTGTCCTGCCATTTGACTAATAGGGATAGTCTTTACAGCATTTATAGAGATAGTTGAAGCCGTTGCAAAGGAAAAACTTGAAAGAGTATAATCTAGATCAACTTTAGCTAAAGCACATATAGCACCATATGCAACGCTATGATAAAATGGAATATTCTTTTTTTCTAAATTTAAATTTACTCTCTTAAAAAAATCAAAATCAAATGTTAAGCTCATCTCAAAAAGAGTTTTAACAAGTCTTGAACCAAGTTTTTCAGAAGCCTCCCTTAGCTCTTTTTGGTTTTTTGCTGCTCTTAAAATAGTGCATAAATTTATAATCTCGTCTTCATTTAGTTTCTTTGTAGCATTATAAGCTAAACACACACTAAAAAGATCTGTATATAAAAAAGAGCTTGATAGATAATTTACCAGATATTTTTTTGTATCATCTTCGTTTTTTATAAACTCTTCCTGTATATACGTTTCAAGACCATAAGAGTGTGAATAACCTCCTATTGGGAATTGACTATCATTAATTTGCTGTATAAATAGCGTTGAGTCTATAAAATTTTTAATACCTATCTCCTTAATGATCATGACTATGCGGCTCTTGCGAATTAGGCAAGATAGCCATTAGAGATTTTTCAGGAAGCAAAACCCTATGCCCTTTTGATACTTTAACCTCTTTAATTTGAGAAAGCATATCTTCCATGGTCTTTTCATATGGAGTTAAAAGCTCATAAACATTATCTCCAAAATACACTTTTGCATGCCTATTGCCTATTACATAACCTATGCTTGCTCTATCTTTGCTATTTTTTACTTTTATAACTAAACATAGTATTTCTGCAATTTTTATAGCATATTGGGTTTTAGTTTTTTCATCTCTAAAAAATATATCTCCGTGGTTTAGCCCACGAACTCTAACATCTTCATCTAGCATAAAGTGAAATTCCATGCCA
Organism: Campylobacter blaseri; assembly: GCF_013201895.1. NCBI lineage: Bacteria > Pseudomonadati > Campylobacterota > Epsilonproteobacteria > Campylobacterales > Campylobacteraceae > Campylobacter > Campylobacter blaseri. Next base: position 1,380,030 of record NZ_CP053841.1, read on the forward strand.
TCGTCTGCTTTTAGCTTTTGAATTCTTTTATGTGAGTGATCAAAAGGCATAGTTGCATAAATAGTCTTATATTTGGAAAAATCACTATCTACTTCATTATCTAATACTTTATTTATTATCATATATAATACCTTAAATCTTAAATTCTCATTATTTTAAATATACATTATAACAAATTACTTGTTTATTTTCTATTTCAAAGCTATGCTTTTTACCCTATATTCTTATATTAGCTATTTTTATCTTAAAAGAAAATTTTATGTAAACTATATAAACATCGTCCCATATTTAAAGAGTTTAGTTATAGAGATGAACTGCTATTGTATTACAATTTAATACTGTTTATTTTTGCCTTTTATTTAAATAAAAGGCAAAAAATATCTACTCTTTAAAGTATTTTTTAGCATAGTCTACACCCTCGTATAGTGGCAAGCCATACTCTTTAATACCATATTTTGTTTTAATCTCTTGTCCTCCGTGTGAAGCAAGATATTTTATAAACTCCTCATCAATCTCTCTTGGCTCATCGCTAGTCATTGCAACATATGTATTTATGAGAATTTCATCTCCAACAAATAGCGGTTTTATGTTCCTAAGCTCTTTCATAGCTTCTTTAAAGGTGCTTGAATCAGTCATAAAATAACCTTTAGTTTCATCTGCTTTTTTTAAGAGTAGCTAACATAAAGTCTTTATTTGCCACATACCAATCTCCTTTTGGTTCTATACCTGCTTTTTCCCATATTGAAAGCTCTTTTTTATGAGTGCCTGAGTCATCGGCTCTTATATAAAATAGTACCTTTTTTTCAGCAATGTTAGTATAAACCTCTGCTGGGTCCTTTTTATCTCCTACTATATAAAACTCATTAGAGCCAATTAGTGTTCTATTTTTTGCCCAATCTTCCATAATCGCTTCTTTTTCCGCTTTAGGTGCATGAACCATTGCAATGTCTATTTTTTTATCTTTTAAAAGCTCTAAGCTTTTTCCGCTTCCAGCTTTTATCCAGCACAATCTCACATCTTTATCTTTAGCAAAATCGTTAAAAATAGCCTCCAACAAACCAAGCTCTCCTGGACTTCCTGTAGCTAAGCGTATCTCCTCATTGCCATCTCCATAAATTTTGGTGCAGTCTTGATTTGCACTCAAAAGCCCTCCCTATGGTAGTTTATGCAATAATAGCATAATTAGCATTTATTTATCAACCAATAATACTTAAATTATTTTGGTATAATTTTTTACTATAAATCATTGGAGTTTTAATGTTTAATAAACTTATATTTTGGTTGAAAAAACCTAGTAACACACTATGGGTTCTACCTACTTTTGGTGTTATTTTAGCACTTAGTTTTAATCTTTTTGCACTCTTAGGAACAATATATTTAAAACCTAATATACTTCCAAATATCGAATCAAAAACAATAGATGATTTACTAAATATCATAGCTTCAAGTCTTCTTGCAGTTAGTACATTTTCTTTATCTATTATGGTTTCAGCCTTTGCATCAGCTTCAAGCAACAGCTCCCCACGTGCAACCGAGCTTGTTATGGCTGATGATAATACTAGACTTGCAATTTCAAGTTTCATATCTGCTTTTGTATATGCCATAATTGCTAAAATTGGACTCAACACTGGATACTATGAACAAAATGGTAGGTTTATACTTTTTATAAGTATTTTATTTGTTATATTTTATATCATTTTAATGCTAATTCGCTGGATACATACACTATCAAAGCTTGGAAGACTTGATAATACTTTAAATAAAATCTACAATGCAACGGAAAAATCGCTTAAACTATATAAAGAAGCTCATAATTTTGGAGCATGCTGGAAGGAAGATGAAAACATAGAGCCAAATTTAGTGTTAAAATCTATAAAAACAGGCTATATCTCCTATATAAATTTAAATGAATTACAAAATATAGCGGACAAATTTAAACTAAATATCAGTATTCTTGCTAGGCAAGGAGACTATATAGCTAAAAACAAAAACTTATTAAAAATCTATTTTGAAGATGGAAGTAGTAATATAGACAGCACGGTAGTGGATGATATCTTAAACACCTTTATCGTTGATATTCAAAGAAGCTATCATCAAGACTCTAGATTTGGATTTATGGTTCTAAGCGAGGTTGCACAAAAAGCTCTTTCGCCAGGGATAAATGACCAAGGAACTGCGATAAGTGTTCTTATATTGATATCAAAACTGCTACTAAATGATGATTTTAAAGAAAACGAAGAAAAGAAAAATTTATATAATAGATTGTCTTTAATATCTTTTGATGAGGCTGAGTTTATATATTGCAGTGTAGATGCGATTTCTAGAGATGGAGCTAATAATATAGAATTATCAAAATTTGTTCAAAATATACTATATGAAATCTATGAAAACTCATCAAATGCAAACATTAAAAAAGGAGCTAAAAAGCAAGCTAAAATATCTCTGCAAAGAGCTTTGGTAGCACTAAGCTACAATGAAGACAAAAAATACTTACAAAGTATATATGATAAAAATTTCGTATAAAGATAGATATAACCTAGCTAATAATTTATTCTAAATTTCAGATATAAAGGGAGCGTAATTGGCAAAAAAGAAAATACTTATTATCGGCGGTGGAATGGCTGGAATGGTTGCAACCATATTGTTAGCAAAAGAAGGTTTAAAAGTTACTCTTTTTGAAAGAAACGATAAAATAGGTAAAAAAATCCTAGCAACTGGAAACGGAAGATGCAATCTTACAAATGCAAATATTAAACCCTCAAACTACCACTCCTCTACTAAAAATATTTTTCAAGATATATTTTGCCAATTTGATTTAGAAAAAACTTTAAATTTCTTAAATGATTTAGGGCTAGAGACCGTAAAGCTTGAAAGTGGTAAAATTTACCCACAATCGATGCAAGCAATGAGCGTTGTTAAAGCATTACTTTTCTATGCAAATGAGCTTGGTGTAGAGATTATATATAACTCAAGAGTTAAAGAAATATTTCACAAAGATAAATTCTGCATAAAAGCAGATAAAAAGAGTTTTTATGGCGAGTATTTAGTTATAACAACTGGTGGAAAAAGCTATGCTAGCTCAGGCTCAAGCGGAGATGGTTATATTTTGGCTAAGAGCTTAGGCCACAGCATAACTCAGCAAATGCCTTCTATCGTTCAACTAGTAACAGACAATCCATACAATAAAAGCCTAAAAGGGTTAAGAGTGGATGTAGAGGCAAAACTTATAAATCAAAAAAGTGGCAACTTGATTCGCAAAGAGTATGGTGAGATTTTATTTACCGATTATGGTATTTCTGGCCCTGTCACACTTCAGCTATCAACCATGGTTGCACCTCTTTTAAAAAATGGTACTATACTTGATGTTTCTGTGAATTTTTTTCCAAATTTTTCTTTTGATAATCTAGATGAAGTATTAATAAAAAGGCTTACAAAATTTCCACTTCGAACAATCGAAGAAAGCTTAAATGGGTTTATAAATCAAAGACTAATTATACCTTTATTAAAGTATGCGGATGTGGAACATTTAAAAAAAGCAGGCAATATTACAAAACAAGAAAGAGCTAGGTTAATTAGTGCTTTTAAAAACTATACTTTTAGTGTGAAAGATACTTACACATGGGATCAAGCACAAGTTACAAAAGGCGGTGTTAGTTGTAATGAAATTTATGAAAATACTTTGGAGTCAAAGCTTATAAAAAATCTCTATTTTGCCGGAGAAATTTTGGATATAGATGGAGATTGTGGTGGGTATAATTTACAATGGGCTATTAGCAGTGGTGCTGTTGTGGCTTATAGTATTTTAAACTCATAATTGCTAAATTTGCTATTGTAAATTTGAGATTTTATATTTTTGTCTATGTTGTTTTTAAATAAAACTGTCACCTATTAAATTAAAATTTAAAACACTACAAAGCACTAAAATTAGCTCTTCTGAGCTATATAAATTATCATAATGGCCTTTGTATAAAAACTCACCTAAGCTTTTTGCCAAAAGTAAAACTTTAATACTCTTTTGAAAATTTTCTTTATTAAATATTTTATACACATATATTGTATTTTAAAATTCAATATATTAAATTTATAGTTTTCATTTATCTATCTTTTTGTCTTATTTCTATACCATTATCAATATAAAATTCTTTTAAAGCTTGATAGACTTCACCGTTTTTTCTATTTTTATTTTTCCATTTTTTCTTTAACATAAAATCCATAGTTGTTAAAAATTGTTTTGTTGGCATATATCCAGGAACTATTATAATAGCTTTTCCAACCTTATCTGTAAAGATTAAAGTTGGAGTTGCTTTAATACCATATATATCTATAATTGTTTTGGTATCTACATCTACAAAATCACCTTCATGAAATTGTTTATGTCTTAAGTTTTCATAAGAGTTAAAATAATATGAAGAAAAAATATTTTTTAATTTTTCTTGCAAATCTTTACTATTTGCTATATCTTTTTTTAGCATATTTGAATATGGGTCTAAATTTGCGCCAAAAATTAAAATCATTTGTTTGTCATTTGGATCAATTTTTGCAACATCCTTAAATGTTTGATTTATAATATCATCATAACTATTTGATATTTCATCATTATCTAGATTTGAAGTAAAGATATTTTGGATTTTACTTTCACTATTAGCGCCACTAGTTTCTGTTAATAACATTACTACTAAAAACATAGGAGCTAATATTAATAAAAAAATTTTAATCATTCTTTTCCTTTAAATTTTAAACTTATCTTATAGTCTATAGCCAAAAGAAGAAAATATTTTCTTCTTTTGGATCTATTTTACTTTACTGTGTTCTTGATTATATCATTCATCTTTTCAATATGCTCTTGTGCATTTAATTTTTTATCTGAGTTTAACCTATCCCATAGTTTTTTATTATCCATGTTTTGATGACAACCAACACACAACCCAACCTTCTCCATAGTATCTCTCATACTTTGGTCAAGAGGCCTAGAAGATGGCCAATGAGTACCAACTGTTTGAAGTTGTTTTCCATCCCTGGTAACAACTTGTGACCAATCATAATCCATACCAGGAATAGCTTTCATCTGAACTTTTTTATTAGATGGTACAAATTCACCTGTTCTTAAATCTTGAATATCTATATAAATATCCTTATCTTGCTTAGTCATAAAATCACCATCATTAATTCCATATCCCAAAGCTTTAGGATTAGTATGACAAGACTCACAAGTCCTAGCTTTTTTACCTGTTGTATGAGGTTGCGCTGGAGACATATCTGTTCCTGCAACTAAAGAGCCTTTTGGTCCATCTGGAACTCTAGCTTGTTTATTAAGAATTAACGTCTCACCATCTGGTCCAATTACTGTATAAGTAACTTGACAACCTGGTATTATTGGGCTCACAAGCCCTTCGCCATTTATTCCTAGTATTGGATCTTCCCATCTAAGATAAGACCTAGTTTCGCTCGGTTTACCAAATAGCTTTTTACCTTTTGTTCCAAGAACTGATTCAGATGTTTCACCATTTTTAAAACTAGTAGAACCAGATGCTATCCAATCGGTAGCAGTTTTGCCATTGCTATAATCAACTTTAACATGACATCCATAACATTGTGGAGCCCAATCAGCATGACATGAATAACACTCGAGCTTATCCATATGTGATTGAACTTTATTCATTGCTATATCAGCATCTAAAGATTTCCAAAAATCATGTTTTGCCTTATGTTTCAATAAAGGAACTTCAAGATCTTTTCCAGAAGCCAAATGAGCTATAACTTTATCTTCATTCTTGACTTTTATAACATTACCAAGAGGGTTGCCCCTTGCTGATAACAAATATCCATCTTGTTTATCATATACCGTTCCTTGGGTCATGAAATATGGCAATTCTTGAACTACACTTCTTTCCTCATTTGAAAGTTTAATATCAAATTTTTCTCCACGTCCAATTTTTAACTCCCATGGAAATTTATCATTTGTACCATGACAATCAGAACACTCTATTTCTACCTGTCCCAATGTTGTACCAAACAACGTTCCATCTCCATGCATATCAACTGATGTATGACAATCTTGGCAAGTCATTCCGGCCTCAAAATGCAAGTCTTCTTTTAAGTGTTTATATCTTTTGCCATGATGCTTGGATTGAGAATCTCCATCTTCAGTTAATGGTGATCCATAAGGTTGCTCCATTAGACCAACATATGATACACCAATTCTCTTTCCTCTATTGTGACAACTATTACAGGTTTCTGGGTGGATTCCACTAAATTCTACACTTGAAGGAGTTTTTACTTTAGCCTCTCTTGAACTTTGGATCATATGAACTAATAAATGTCCGGGCTCTTTTTTGTCTATAGTAGGATCTTTTCCCTCATATAAACCCTCATTACTATAAGGAATATGACAAGAAGAACATCCCATACCTCTCCAGTCACCTCTTCCTTTTCTACCTCTTACGCCTATATGGCATCTTTGACAATCAGATCTTTGATATGTTATAGAAGCCATATATCCAATTTCATCTTTATTTTTTCCAGTAAAATCTTGTGGACCTTCTGCTGGCAATGGTAGTTGTTTAAGTTCGGTTGGAAATTGGTCTGGATACTTATCAATCATTTTAACCATATAGTCCTTATATACCTTTGTTCCCCAAGCCGGCTCTTTTCCATCTTCATCTTTTACATCATAATTTGCATATTTAACCTTTTTAGTTGGCTCACTTCCCCATGAATGTAAATTCCCCTGGATTTTACCAGCTTCAGTAGCCATTAATGATTTTTTAGTATTTGCTATTGTATCTGAGTGACATATACCACAAGTTTTATCGACAACCCACATTGATCCAGGATCTCTAACAAATGTATCTAATCCTCCAGCATGATCCACCGGTGCACCCTCATGGGCTGCTTTTGCAGTTCCTTTTTCAGGATTACCGCCATGACAAACAACACACCCTGCACTATCTCCAAGAGACTGGCCAATAGCTAAAATTTGCTGCATCATATCAGACTTATCATCCCTAATCGATTCAATGCCACTATGGCACTTAATACAGGAATCCCCGCCCTCAACAGCGACCATTGAGGCTTTACCTTTTCCATGATCATCTTGAGCAAAAGAGATAATTGGTATAGTGATTAAAAAAACAATTTGTGCTATTTTTAATACCAAATTTTTCATCTTGATCTCCTCCTTTTAGTTATATAAGATCTATCACTTAAAATAATAACAAACAAAAGTGCCTATAAAGTGCTTAATGGAATTTAAATGAATATATAATTAATTTTAATTGCAAATTTACTTTATATCAAAATTTAATGGTATAATTTTTCATAAAAGGGTGTATTATGAAAATACTTTTACTAGAAGATGATGATTTTATTTGCGAACAGGTAAAAAACTATTTTGAACTAAATGGTCACCGTGTGGACTTTTATAATGATGGTCAAACACTGCTTGATAATGCTGATTTAACCATATATGATATATTTTTACTAGATATCAACACACCTATAAAAAATGGCATAGAAACTCTAAAACAGATAAGAAAAACAAGCGACACGCCAGCCATTTATCTAACTGCTATGAATGATTTAGAAAATGTAAAAGAGGGTTATAGTGCAGGCTGTAATGATTATGTTAGAAAACCCTTTATGTTTGAGGAACTAGAACTTAGGATAAACAAACTTATGCACAAAGATAGTGCAAAGATTATGGATATTACAAATAACTATTCATTTGATTTAAACTCAATGCAACTGTATTATAAAGAAGAGATTGTTGAGCTAAATTCTCAAGAAAAAGAGCTACTTTATCTACTTGTAAAAAATATAGGCACAGCAATGAGCCCAGAAGTTATAATAAACTATGTATGGGAAGGTAAGGATATTTGCGATAATACATTAAGAACTAAGATTAAAAAATTAAGAGAAAAATTAAGGGAAAATTTTATAATTAATGTTAGAAATATAGGCTACAAGATAGAAAAATATGCCTGAAATAGAAAAATTATCAAAAGAGCATAAGAAATTTGGATTTAAGCTATTTTTATCCTATATAACTTTTACAATACTACTTATAATCTCCATTACCATTATACATATACATCTCTCAAATGACTTAAATTTGCGTGATTTTGAAAGAGAAGCTGCTTTGCAAAGTAGTGAAAAGAAAAAAGAGTTTGATACTTTTTTCAAGAAAAAGGCTGACTCTGTTTTAGCAATTGCCAAAAATGAGTATTTTTTAAATTTCATAGAAGATAACTCGTATGAATACTACATAGACCTGCTTTTGCTAACTATAATGGATGCAAACAAAGACTATATGCAGTTAAGATTTCTTGATAAAAATGGTGTTGAAAAAATACGATTTGAAAGAGATAATCAATATGATGAGCCATATAAAAATCTAAATTTACAAGACAAATCAAACCGCTACTATTTTACAAGCTCAAAAGATATCCCAAACCATGCTGTTTGGTTTTCTCCAATTGATTTAAACATAGAGCATGGCAAGATTGAAAAGCCAAACAAAGCAGTTGCTAGAGTTGCAACTCCTATCTACATAAAAGCTAAATTTCAAGGAATTTTGATAATAAATATATTTATCCAAGACCTCTTAGAGAGCATAACAAAATCTACAATTTATGATATGTATATAACTGACATGAACGGATACTACATAAAGCACAAAAACAAAGAGCACGACTGGTCTTTTTATGACTCAAAACATAGACTTGAAGATGATTTAACAACTAAAATGGTTGAAAATATAAATAAAAACAAGCAAAAAGCTAAAGTGCTTAGCGACACAATCTACATACAGCCTCTAAATTTAGGAAAACAAAAGCTAAATCTGCTTCTTATAAAAAGTGAAAAATCAAAACAAGAGCTAACAGATAATAACAATAAAATGGTAGTAGCAATTTTGATATTTTCCTTTTTTATGTCAATCATCTTTAGTATGATTTTTTCAAGCCCTTTAAAAAAGATGTATGAAATAGTCGTTTTACAAGCACAAAAACTAAGGGAACTAGCTATAAATTTAGACAAAAAAGTGCAGATAGAGAGTCTAAAAAACGCAAAAAAAGATAGACTTTTACAGCATCAAAACAAATTAGTTGAACTAGGCGATATGATAGGAAATATAGCCCACCAATGGAGGCATCCAATTACAAGACTCTCTCTAACTTTGCAAAATTTAAAGGAATTTCAAGCAAAGGGAAAACTAAAAGATGAACTTTTAGAAAAGTCCTTAGATACATCTATGCACCAGATTGAATTTATGTCAAATACCATTGATAACTTTAAAGATTTTTACAGAAGTGATACTGTTAAAAAAGAGTTTTTTGTGCAAAATGCAATTGATTCTATTTTAAAAATAATAGGACCAACTCTAAAACATAACAACATTAAAATAAACATTTATGACAAACAGCATACTTCCATTTATGGTAACAAAAATGAGTTTTCCCAAGTTTTGATGAATCTAATAGTAAATTCCAAAGATGCCTTTGTAGACAAACAGATAAAATCACCAAATATAGATATAAATATAGAAAAAATAAACACCCAAATTCAAATTCAAATCTCAGATAACGCAGGCGGTATAGATGAAAAAATCATACCACATATATTTGATCCATATTTTACAACTAAAGAGAAAAAAGGCACTGGTATAGGGCTTTACCTAGCTAAAGCAATTATAGAGGAGAAAATGCAGGGCAAAATTTTAGTCCAAAACCGACAAGATGGCGTTGCTTTTACCATTATTTTAAAGCAGTGAATTTGTAAATAAACCTGACATATTTAAATAACAAGACCTATTTATATAAATTTATTATCAAAATACTTTATAATTGATTTGCGAACTTTTTTAATGATTTTAGATACTTTGGCTTATCTTAAAACTTCTTTTATTAAAAATAAAAAGATTAAATTTGTTTAAAAACTACCAATTGAAAGTTATATATTGACCCGACTTTTTCTACCTAGTCATCCTGAGGGTTTACCCGAAGGATCTAGTTTTAAGTTAATACTTGTTTTTTGTTTAAATTTATAAAATAATTAAATTAAAAAAATTATGAGATTCTTTGCTTCGCTCTGAATGACAGTAAGAGCCTATGAATGACTAAAAAATACTATGAATGAAAAAGTAGATATTCTAAAGGATTGAAACCATAACATCTGCTTTTTTGTCTTTTGCAATATATCTGATTTATATTGATCCGAACTAATTGGTATGAATTTTCACAGTGGAAAATAACTCTAAATTTGAGATATTTATAGGAACTGCTCATCTAAGAGGAAAAGAGCTTAAAAACTTAACTACTTTAGACTTAGGCATAGAAGTTGCATTTGCAAAAAATATGAAATTTAGTTTATCATATGAAGAAGCCTATAATAGTGATTCAAAATCAAATGGTGTAGATGCTAAATTTTCTATATCGTTTTAACAACCTACCCTAGCTCCTTATTTGAATGTTTGAAAAATAAAAAATATAATGTATAAATTTAATCTAATACATAGACAATTTCTTTAAAATTTTCATTATATGATAATGCTTTCTATAAAACAAATCTAACAAAAATATCTCATTGGGGGTTACACAAGTGCACCTTTTTTTATTATAAAATACCAAAACTAAACATCTATTTTTTTAAACTCATCTAAAGCACTTTGTAAATTCTGTAAAATTTCATCTAACACGAATTTTGGCTCGGGTAAATTTTCTAAATCCTGAAAAGAGTCGTCTTTAAGCCAAGTTATGTCAAGATTTGTTTTTTCTCTTGATAATACTTCATCAATGCTAAACTTTTTAAATTTCTCACTCTCCTTGCGTTTAGTTATATCTTTTGAGTTGTAACATTTTATAAAATCTTTTAAATCGCTTTGTTTTAAAGGGTTTGTTACAAGTGTAAAATTTTGATTAGTGCGAAAATCATATATCCAAATTTCTTTTGTCGCATACTCATTACTAGTTATAGTAGTTTTATCAAAAAACAAAACATTTGCCTTAACCCCTTGTGCATAAAATATACCAGTTGGAAGCCTTAAAATAGTATGCAATCTAAAACTACTAAGGAGCCTTTGTCTTACTTTTTCTCCAGCTCCTCCCTCAAATAGTACATTATCAGGAAGCACTACAGCTGCTCTGCCACCTATTTTCAAAATGCTCATTATATGTTGTAAAAAATTTATCTGTTTGTTTGATGTGCTTATGATAAAATCATCTCTTTCATAACTATCTTTTTCTACACTAACTCCGCCATCACTATCCATAACTTTTGTTGAAGACTTTTTACCAAAAGGTGGATTTGTAAGAACCATATCATACCTTGTTTCGCCTAAACTAAGTAAAGAATCTCCTGCTTTTACTGGACTTGTATCCACACCTATGTCATGCAAATACAAATTCATAGCACATAAACTAACCACAAGTGGAGATATATCAGTTCCACTTAAATTTTGTTTTAAATTAGATAATTTCTCCTTATCTTTGCTCTGTTTTTTCATATATTCATAAGCAGCAAGTAAAAATCCACCTGTTCCACAAGCAGGGTCGCGAATACTGTCATCTATATTTGGTCTCATTACTTCAACTATCGTGTTTATCAAAGCCCTAGGCGTGAAATACTGCCCAGCACCACTTTTACTCTCAGTTGCATTTTTTTGAAGTAATCCCTCATATATCACACCTTTTACATCCACATCAAGCCCCATCCAAGTCTCATCGTTTATCATACTCACAATTCTTTTTAACTTTGCTGGCTCATTTATCTTATTTTGTGCTTTTTGGTATATAGTACCTATAATTCCATCCATTTTAGAAAGAGTTGCAAGAGCATTTGTATAAGCACTCTCTAGACTTTCACCATCAAGAGATTTTATATACTCCCAAGAGCAATCTTTTGGTATTTTGGAAACTGAGTTTAAATTTTTAACTCTCTCATCATCCATCTTTAAAAATATAAGATAGGTAAGTTGCGATACATATTCTGTATAATTTACCCCACTATCTCTTAATACGCTTGCATAGTTCCAAACTTTGCTTACTAAGTTGTTTTCACCCATTTTAATCCTTTACTAACTCACCATTAAAAGCTTTTTGTAAAATACTTTGTTTTAAGACTTTTGCTTTTTGTAAATTTTCTTCTATCAAGCTTAATGTGCTATCTGCAACTTTAAACCTTTTTTCTATTTCTAAAACTATTTTATTTTGCTCATCAAGTGGAGGAAGTGGAATTTCAAGATTTTCTATGAACTTTATCTGTAAGTTTTTTACTGTAGACCCAACAGCTAAACTAGATAAATTTTCATAAGTTTTAAAGCTAGTAAAAAAATAAAAAACATAGTTTTTACATATATCTATTTTTGGATAGAACACAAGCCAGCCATCGTGAATTGCTCCTTTTATTTTAGATATATATGGTCTACCATAACTCATAGAATTTGTTAAAAGCAAATCCCCTGCATTTACTTCTCTGCTTTTTTGCAAACCACTTTTTATAATTTTTTGTTTTGTTTTAGTTATGTATTTTGAGCCATTATCAACATCTCCAATTTTTATCCAATTAATACCATCTTTATCATCTGTTAAAAAATCTTTTATAGGGCGTGGGGAACCTCCGCGATAAATATTAAAAACTTCCCCAAGCTTTTTAATCTGCCAATGTTTTGAATTTGAATTTATCAATTTACCATTAAATGCATCGCTTAATACTGATTGCTTGTATGTTTTTATAAGCTCTTTTGATTTTTCAAGTTTTAAAATAGCAAAATCAATCTTTTCAAAACAATCTTCTATTTTTTCAACAATTTTATTTTGCTCATCAAGTGGAGGAAGTGGAATTTCAAGATTTTCTATGAACTTTATCTGTAAGTTTTTTACTGTAGACCCAACAGCTAAACTAGATAAATTTTCATAAGTTTTAAAGCTAGTAAAAAAATAAAAAACATAGTTTTTACATATATCTATTTTTGGATAGAACACAAGCCAGCCATCGTGAATTGCTCCTTTTATTTTAGATATATATGGTCTACCATAACTCATAGAATTTGTTAAAAGCAAATCCCCTGCATTTACTTCTCTGCTTTTTTGCAAACCACTTTTTATAATTTTTTGTTTTGTTTTAGTTATGTATTTTGAGCCATTATCAACATCTCCAATTTTTATCCAATTAATACCATCTTTATCATCTGTTAAAAAATCTTTTATAGGGCGTGGGGAACCTCCGCGATAAATATTAAAAACTTCCCCAAGCTTTTTAATCTGCCAATGTTTTGGAATGTTATTCATTTTTATTCTTTATTTTTTGTATTATTTTTATAATTTAAATTTATTTTTTCAAAATTTATAAAAGAAATATCATTATCTTGCAATTGCTTCCAATCTTTACATTTTTGTAAAGATTTATCTTTTTCCATTTTTAAAACTTCATATGCAAATAGCCAGAATTCATCATTTAATACTTTAATATTATTTTGGTCTACGATGAATTTTTTAGCAATGTTTACATATTTTTTAAATTTATCTTTATATTTACTTAAATTCTTTTTATCATATAAATAGCAAAGTAGCATAAAAATACAATCTTCTTGTTTATTTGCTTCTTTGATTAAATTTTTATGTTTAAGTTTAAAATTATATTTTAATGAAAAATATATAGCATAAGACATAAGTTCATAATTGTTTGTTCTAATTCCTAAACTAAAAATATCATCAGAAATTTGACTAGTTTTTTTTATATCCATATTTATATTATCAAAAATCTTTTCTAATAAAATGACAAGATATGGATAGATTAAAAGCAAATGATGAATAGTATCTATAAAGTATTTTTCTGCATTCAATGACATTTTTTCTCTGAGTAAAATTTTAATAGCATAGTTTAAAATAGCAGCATTATCTTTATTGTTTTTCATTAATTCTACTCCTGTATCTAAAAGCAAACAAACATCTTTATAATTAATTTTCTTAATATTAGTATTTGACTCAAGATAATGTTCTAATTTAAATAGTTTTAATTTTCTAACCCATTCATTATTGTAAGGAATTGGTAATTCTACAATTTCAGTTTTTTTATGATTTAAAGATAAATCAAATTTCTTTAATTCTTTTGACAAATCTATTAAAAATTGATCTGCTTTTTCTTTTGTTTCTACATAGCAAGAATAGTCATCTATATTTCTTATGTATTCATATTTTTTGGAAAGCTCATTGTCAACACACACTAAAATAATTTCAGAAATTACATTGGAAGTATGCGGTCCTATTAGTAACCCATGGGTTTCATTATTGTTCAGCCATGTTGTTGATTTATCTATTTGGTTATACCATTCGTTGTTTTTATTTTTATTTTTCTTGGCTTCTTCTTTTCCAATCAAAGCCCATGCTATAGAATGTGTATAGATACTAGGAAAACAATTTGAAATATCAGCTTTTACTAGATATTTTTTTCCTATAAAAATTTTTTGTTCTGGATTTCCATCTTTTTTATGAGTTTTGTAGTTCATTTCAAATATTTTTTTACTATCAAATATTTTTCTGATATGTATTCTACTAATTTTATGCTTATCATCTTTTGTTTTTTCTTTAAAATGTTCTCTTAGATTATCCCAATTTTCTTTTAAAATTTTACACTGTTTATAGTATGCAAACGGATTTGGTATTGCTAGAAGTCTAGGAATATTTATATTTCTCATGTTTTCATATTTTATATATAAAAAACTTTTCTGCTCAAAATTTATATCTTTATTATTAACAAAATTAAAAAATATTTCAGATGATAAAAAATTTGGTATTTTATCAGCAAAAAGACCATTAGCCAATAAGCCTTCAAAAAGTTCATTATCCGATATTTCACTTAAACATTCGTAATAACTTTTTATTTCATCTAAAGATATTTCATCTATAGTTAAAATATTGTTTTTCATTGTTTTCCTTTACGCCACTATAGCTAAATTTAAATCATCTAACAAATCATCAAAATTTGAAAAAAGTTTGTTTGCTTTAAAAATGCCACCTTTATCGCCTAGTAGCTCTTGTATGTCGTTTTTATCAAGACAAGAATTTGTTATTATGTAGTCTTTTATAAGCCTTAAAAACTCCATTTGTTCATCGCTAAAACTTATACCCTTATTTATCTGCCTACCACACCAAAGCTCAAAACGAGAATTTGCAACTGAACTAAATTCAACTAATTCATCATTAAAACCAATGGCAAATTTTATAAGTTGTATGAGATTTGTTAAGCACTCTGCGATGCTAACTTTCTTAGTTCTTACTTTATTATCTTGAATTACATAGTATGCTTCCCAAATTTTTTCAGGTTCTAAAAGTGAGGTTTTTAGTTTCTCATCAAGCTCTTTTATAAGTTTATATGTAAGAGATTTATTTTTGTAATTTGTATTATAAATTATGCTAAGAGCCTCTATTTCATCTTTGTTTTTATCAATAAAATCTTTAAAGCTTACTATAAGCTCTTGTGCTTTTTCTTTACTAAAATCAGCACTTACAACCTCATCAGTTGAAACCAAATCTATATAAATTTTTGATTTTGAACTAAGGTCAACTAAAAGTGTTCTAAGAGCTGGGGAATTAAATGGTTTTACAGTAGCATCTTTTAATGCATCTATTTCATCTTGAGTTTTACTTATAGTTTTATCACCATCAAGAGTATCTAAAATTTCATTAGTTATATTTGACAAACTTTTTCCATCTGTTAAACTTTTGATTTTATTTTTATCATCGTTATTTATATTTGCCTCTATTCTTACGATCCTACCTGCTAATGTGCTAAGAGTATCATCGCTTATATCGCCTTTTGCAACATTTTCTAAAAGTTTTTTTAGACTTAAACTTTTTTTTCGCTCAAGTGTAGATGAGAGACTTTTTTTACTTTCCGTTACTCCTACTGCGTCTATGATGTAAAATTTATCTTTTGATATAGCATTTGGGGTTATACTTTGTAGGTCATTTGAGTTTATAGTTCTAACGCCTCTTCCTTTCATCTGCTCATAATAAATAGAAGATTTAACATCTCTTAAAAAAATTATTACCTCAAGAGCTTTTATATCTGTTCCTGTGGCTATCATATCAACAGTTACTGCTATACGAAATTTAGGGTCTATTTTAAAAGCTTTTATAAGACTTTCTGGATCTTCATTTCCTATGTTGTAGGTTATCTTTTTGCAAAATTCATTTCCTTTGTTAAATACTTCCCTTGCTAGTCTTGTTATGTTTTCTGCGTGATTATCATCTTTGGCAAATATCAAAGTTTTTGGTACAAAATTTGGCTCACGTTCTGGAAAAAGCTGTGTAAAAATAGAATTTTTATAACACTCTAAAACGGTTATAATTTGATTTGGAGCTAAAACAGAATAGTCAAGATCTTTAGAAGAGTACTCTAAGTCTTCATCTAAACTTTCATATCTTTGCTCTCTAGTTCTTTTATCTATCGTAGGAATTTCTCCTGCCTCAATGGTGCTGCCACCCTCTGAAATTTTAGTTTTAATCCTAAAAATATTGCAATCAACATTGATTTTATCAACAATAGAGCGTTCCAGCGGATAAGATGAAACCAAATTTTTATTAAAATATCCCAAAGTTTGTTTTGAGGGAGTAGCAGTTAGTCCTATCAAAAATGCATCAAAATATTCTAAAACTTGTCGCCACTCTCCATAAATACTTCTATGACACTCATCAACTACAATAAAATCAAATGTTTCAATAGGAACTTTTGGATTGTACACAACATTTTTTTGTTGGACTGGTTTGGTTTCAAAAGCTGAAATTTCTTCATTTACTTCATCATATTCTGATTCATTTTGCAACATAGAGTATAATCTTTGTATAGTTGTAATAACAACTTTTGCATCTTTATCTATAGCATTAGTGCTTAAGTGCTGAACTATATAAACTTCGCTAAATTTACGGTTTTCATCACTTAAATGAAAATTTTCAAATTCTTTTTTTGTTTGTCTTGCTAGGTTGTTTCTATCTACCAAAAATAGTACTCTTTTTGCATTTGCAAATTTAATTAATCTATATATAAAATTACAAGCAGTATATGTTTTACCAGCACCTGTTGCCATTTGTATAAGTGCTCTTGGTTTTAGATCACGAAGTGAGTTTTCGACTGAACTGATTGCCTCAAATTGACAATCTCTTAAATTTGCCCTATTAAGTGTTGGAAAATTTTTAAACTTATTCCTAAGAGTGCTTTGTTGATTTAAAAGTTCTCGTAAAAATTCAGGTTTATGAAAGGCAAATATTTTTCTAGATCTTGGATTGTCATCCTTTAAATTTGTAAAATAAATCTCTTTTGAATTGCTTTCATATAAAAATGGTAAAGGATTTTGGTAACACCTTACATTTTTTGGTAAATTATTTGCGTATTTTATTGACTGGTTTTCTACTCCGCTTAGTGATGTTCCGCTCTTTTTTGCTTCTATGACACCGCAAGCTTTTCCATCTATAAAAATTAGATAATCAGCTTTAGTGCCATCTTGCATAACAAATTCACGAACAGCTATTCCAAGAGATGCTGTTCTATTAAATTCAACCATATCTTGAATAATAAAACCAGCACTAATAAGTAATTTATCAATATCTATTCTAGCAACATCTTCAGGATTCATACCAACAACTTAAATTTAAAATAATACTTTAATTATATCAAAAAATTAAAAATTTAAACTTCCTGTGATAATATAAGCAAACATAAAAATTTACTTATATTATCATCTGCCCATATCTAGTGTGTTGTGATGTGGTTTTATTGTTTTTTCTATATTTAAAGAAATATTAAATTTTTTACAAAATTCATTAATTGTTAAGCATTGTAATATTTATTAGAAATACTTCGAACAACTCTCCAAAATGCAGATTTGTTGCTATTGTATCCATTGTTATTATTTTTTGTATCATTTACCCACTTAATTTGATCATTTATAGTAAAAATTATTTTTTTCATTATTTATATCAAATAATTCATCAACATTTATAGAGTTACTAGTCCATCCATTTGTAGCTTTTCCTACAAATAAAATTCCATCATCTTTATTACATGGATAATCCTTTCCCCGTTGAAAGCAAAAAACTCTAGTATTTATTTTTTCTAAAATATGCCTTAACTCACTTAGCATTTCTGCATATAATGGATAAATTTCTTTTTTTATATTATTGATATTGGCATTGCTATCCATGAATACACCTTTTTATCTTAAAAGATGTTTTATTAATTATATAAAAATAATTTAAATATATAATATAATTCTTTGCTTAGTGTCTTTTAAATAAAAACACTAGCATTTTTAAAATAAATATTGATAGTGTTATTAAGATATACCATTAAAATTCATCATACATAGATGATCTTTTAGAAGAACTTTGGGCTTTTTCTATTCCACTTCTACTAGATGAATTATTATTAGATTTGATTACAGATATACCATTGGAATTAATAACTTCCGTATCTCCTGACATTGATTTTTGCATAGCTCTAGTTGCAGCCTCTGCTACTTTTAAAGTTTTACTATTAAAACCTACAGTTACACTACACTCCTTTGTTTCAACTGAAGCTATTTTCTCAATTACAACAACCCCACGTAATGCCGCTTCAGCATTATTTTGTATCTGTGTAGTCTCATTTACAATAACATCTCTATTAATAGTCTCTGACTCAGCACCAGCCTCTATTTTTGCATTTTCTGTTTGTTGAGAAAGTTCATCAATTACATCTTTTGAAGTAATTTGCTCTTTAAAAAATTTAGCTATATCGGCTTTAGCTTTTAATTCTGCTCTTTTAAGACAAGCTTGTTTATCTCTTACATCTCCTATCTTCATTACATCTTCGCTTGTAGCTTTTAGTTTGATATTGCCACTTTCATCAATACCAACTGAATCTATACCTGCATTAGCTATTACTACAATAGCACAAATTGATAAAAACTTTTTCATTGATCACTCCTTAGTCATTACATTCATTTATTTCAGTATAAAGCAAATTAAAATCGATTCTTTTTTTATTTTCTATATCTTGATTGTCTAATTTTATTAATATATAAAAAATTCTTTCTTTGGTTATAAAATGTAAATATTGAGTTTTATTATATAAATATGGATTATCTACATGCTTAGGACTTATAGATTGCAACAGCACTATAATACTATTGTACTGAGTATCAATTTCCTTATCATAATAAAATTCTATATTGTTTTTTTATCAGCAGCTTTAAATTTCTTTAGTTTTTTAAGTGTGAAAAAATAAGGTAAATCAGATATAAATTCACGTTCAAGATTTGCATATTGACTTTCAAATGAACCACTTAAATCCATAATATTCATTCTTTTTTTATCAGGAACACATTTTCTTATCCATACTTCATCTTGATTATCAATAATCTTAAAAACAAGACCATGGATATCAATAATATTTAAATTTTTATTAAATATTTTTTCTCTTATATGGTCATCAGTGATAAAATATGAGCGATTATCTACTACAAAATTTGCCTTTTTATCAATATTATCACTTAATTTTTCAGAAAATTGACTTATAATTTTTTCTGCCTTTTTTACATAATTCTCATTCATTTTAATTTTTACTTTAGCTACAAAAAATTCATTTATATCACCCTTCTCAATACGATTTTTTTATATATATAAGCATCTTTAAAATTATTGCCTCTTATATCTCTAGATTTTATTAAGTCGCTTCTGTTTAAAGGTTGAATATCTAAAATTTCAATATCGTAAGCATATCCGTCTTGAAAAGGTTTAATTATTTCATTTTTAATTAATTTTTCAGCATTTTCTTTTTTATTGACTTGATCATCGATATAATTTTGCAAAACACCTGAACTTAAATCCATGTGATTTATGTTTAATTTACTTAAGGTTCCTAAAACCTTATTTTTTTCTAGCTTTACATCTGCTATAACTTTGTAAATACCACCTTCGTTTGCTTCATTTATCTGTTGGTAGTCAAGCACATAGGCATTTGAGTGGTTTATAACTTCTTGTTTTAATTCATCATTATTTAATTCTTATTTTGATACCAAGTATTCACCTACGCCAAATTTCATGGCATTTTGTATAGCATCTTTTTTAGCTTTTTCTAGGCTTTCGCCTACTCCACTGATATTACTAACATAAATAATATTTCCATCATCTCTAAGTTCAGGGTTTTGCGTTATCTTTTGTTCTGACTCTTTATTAAATTCAAATACTCCAGTACTTGATGATACATTATTTGCATTTAAAACAGAAACCAAGCACCAAACTAACAAAACTATTTTAATTTTCATCTTCAACAACCTTTCTTTAATTGTTAAACTCTATTATATCTATATTTATTATAATAGACTACATTAATTTTGTAAGTATATCATTATTAATTTTAAAATAATATATATTCCAACCTATAATATTTTTAATTTGTTTTGCTTATAATCTTAGTTTTTGCAAGAAAGGTTTAAGTAATGATTGATTATGCTTAACTATAAATTTATATACTAAAATACTTGAAATTATAAACTCACTTATTTGAATAGCTATTTTTTATTTTTCTTGCATTCACTTAGTATGTCTTTGTTAGTTTTAAAATTATCTCACAAACAAATAAAACATAAAATTATTTTTAAAACTTATATTTTTTTATATCATTGTATTTAATATTACCTAGTTCATTTAATTTATAATCTCTAAAATTACAATTGCAATGAATTATGTTGCTTTTTGCAATAGTTTTACTTACAGTAATTATCAATTTTCTTAGCAATACTAGCAATTATGCTGTCTCCTTGCTATTTTGTTTGTTGATATTCCTTATTTTATAAAAACTGAAAATACTATGAAATATTTTAGAGTTTAATAAAATTCTGGGAACAAATTTTACAAATTTGATAAAAACTTAAAGAAGTTAAACTATCGTTAAAATGGAGATTTTTAAGTAGTAATGGCTCCGGATGCTGGATTCAAAAATATATAATTCTTAAATATTATAAAATGATACAAAATACCCTAAAATAGGTATTTTTATAGCTTCAGCTTACTCTAAGTTATACTAGAATATCATGTACTTTTACAATTTTTGGGAACAAATAGGGAACAAATTTAGGAATGGCTATGTCAAAAAATTTAAAAAACTATAATTCAACCTTTGGTGTTAATAAATACCCTGGGGTTTGGATTAATAATCTAAAAAATGGTGATGTTGTTTATTATATAAGAATTAATATAAACAATAAAAAAGCAAATATTAAAATAGGTTCAAAATCAGAAGGAGTTAATGTAACATATGCATATAATAAGAAAAAAGAATTTGATGCAAAACAAAGAAATGGTGAACTTCCCGATAGCATATCTAAAAAAATAGCTCATAAAAATAGTAAAAATTCCCTTACTTTTGATCAGATAGCACAGAATTTTTTTAATTTTAAATTAGAACAAAATCCAAACAATGAAAAAAACATTAAAGAGCAAAAAAGAGATTATGAAATTTATCATAAAGATAAATTTGGCAAAATGTACACAATAGATATTACTTCTGAAATGATAGACGAACACTATAAAGCACTTACTAAAATAATTTCGCCAAAAACAAAACGAAAACTATCTCAATCTAGACTAAACTCTATAATAGGAATAATAAGAACTATCTTTAACTATGCCATAAGAACGAATAAAATAAACCACATAAGTCCATATAAAATAGAAACTAAAAAACCTGACAATAAAAGAGAAAGATTTTTAGAAATTGTAGAAATAGATTTACTTCGCAAGGAAGTCGCTAAAAAAGGAGATTTTGCCCTAGAATTATTTATAGAACTTGCTCTTTGCACTGGAGCTAGACTTGAAGGTGTTTTAAATATAAAGAAAAAAGATGTATCCTTATCAACAAAATCAGTTATAATAAAAGACTTTAAAACTTCTAGTAAATATACTGGATTTTTAAGCAAAAAAGCTTTGAATATGATACTTAAAATTTATACTGATATTTCAGCAAATGATTTTTTGATAAATAAGCCAAAAGCTACAATTCAAAATGTTATTCAACCGCTGCTGAACAAACTTTTCAATAAAGACCTGGAAATTTATGATACAGCTAATAGAGTAGTCATACACACACTAAGACATACCTTTGCATCCCATCTTGCAATAGCAGGAACTCCTATACTAACTATTAAAAAACTAATGAATCATTCAGATATAAACCATACTCTAAGATATGCAAAACTCATGCCTGATAGTGGAAAAGAAATTGTAGAAAACTTATATGAATAAAAATAACTTATCTCCCAATTCTAATTTATCTTTATTTTATTTAACTATCAGCAAGTTAATATATTAAACACAATAAAACTCAGTAATTAAATTTTTTACTCTAATTTGCTCTAAATTACTATATTTTATTTACTTTTTTAAATTTCCAGTATTTTTTAACTAAAACTAATTTCCAAACGTATAATTAGTATTAAATAAGATTAAGAAAAGGATAAAAAATGGATAATGTAAATTTTTTAAAACTAACCATTGAAAGTCTTGAGAGACAATTTCAGGGCAGACAAAGCTTAAATAGGAAAGAAACAGCCAAAGTCCTTGGCATAGGAGTTTCAACACTAGATCTCAGGATTAAAGAAGGAAGAAACTTGCCCGAATACATAAAAATTGGCGATGCTAAAAATTCAAGAATAGTTTTTACTCTAGTTGCTATAGCACAATATTTAACTAATGCAAGACAAAAGGTACTTTGATGAAACTAAAAAATAATAGGACTTGTAAAATAAGCATAAGATTAAATGACGATGAAATGGATAGTCTTATGCTTAAAGCTAACTTATCAGGATTTAGTATATCTAGTTACATAAGATATATTATATTGCACTCTAAACCACCCATTCATAAATTTGATAAAGCTATGATTATAGAATTATCAAGGATAGGTAATAATATTAATCAAATAGCAAAATATATAAATACCAATAAAAGCTTAGATAATGTTGTGTTAAAAAGTTTAATAAGTATTGAAAGCTTACTAAATAAACTTGTAGTATAAAAGGTTGATGAAATGTTGATTAAATTTTTTAAAACCAAAAACGGTGGAGGTATAGCTGGTATAAATTATCTCTTAAACAATAGGGTAAAAGAAGGAACCGCTAGGGTTTTAAAGGGTAGTGAAAGCTTTACAAGAAGTATAGTTAAAAAAAACAAAAGCTTTGTATTGGCTGTCTTTCTTTTGAAGAAAAAGATATAAGCTTAAAGAATAAACAAATAATAATAGATGAATTTGAAAGATTATTATTTGGTAATTATAAAAATAGGTACAACATATTGTGGGTTGAACATACTGATAAAGGAAGGCTAGAGCTTAATTTTACTATCCCCAAAATAGATTTAATATCTAATTTAGCCTTTAATCCTTATTATCATAAAAAAGACCTTTATCTTCTAGATGCCTGGCAAAACTATATCAATTTAAGATTTAACTTTTCTGATCCAAAAGATCCCCAAAAAGCTCACATTTTACAAGGCTCTAGAAAAGATATAGGATTAGTAAAAAAATATACAGAACTTGAAAAGATACTTACAGCTAAATTTACAAATAGTGAGTTTAGTTGTAGAGATGATATATTAAAAGCACTAAATGGTAGCAATATAAAAGTAACAAGAGCGGGAAAAGATTATATATCAATTAAACTCTCAAATAGTAAAAAAGCTAGAAGATTTAAGGGGGACATGTTCAATGAAGAATTTACAAGCATTGAGAGCTTGGAGCAACTTAGAGTTAAAGCAGAAGAAAGAGCAAGAGAGTTTAAAGAAGCAAGAGTTGAAGCAGAAAATACTATCACAAGAAACCCAGATTCAAGCTTTAAACAAAGAAGTTTCATCTTTAAAAAGTACTATACAAATAAAACAAACAAAGAATTTAGAATTATTAGATTCAAACAAGAACTATCAAGAAGAGATGAGGAGCTTAACAGACTCAAGGCAAAATTTGATAAAGAGATGCAAACAAGAAATATCTGGCTTAAAGAGCAAGCTTCAAGAAAAAGAAAGAAAGATAGACATATATTATATAGTATCAATAATATTATTAATGATTATAATAATATCATTAACTTGGAGTATGATAAATTACTGGGAAAACAAAAACCTAAAACAGATAAATTGCAGAATGGAAACATATATAAAGAAAAATATACATGGAAAAAGATAAACACTAAATATAAAATATTAAGTAAAAGGATAAATGATGACATTATTAGAAGAAGAATTATTAAAAGAATTAGAGATAAAAGAGAAGCAAGAGAAAGAGAAAATAGAACTATTAAACACTCTATTGAAAGAGTTAGAAAATTCTCAAATAATGCAAGAGAATCTACACAAAGAACTGGTGAGTTATCAGCAAGAGCTAGAGAATTTAAAGAAGGAACTAAACAATTCCAAACAATCGCAACAAGACTTGCAAACTCAGTTAATAAATTGTATGAGCATATTGAAAAAACAATCAATCTTACAAGAGAATTCACAAAATCAGATTCTATCTTTGCAAGAACAATTGGCACAATTAAACAACTATCAAGAGAAGTTATTAAAAGAATCGGAAGGTATAAACTAAATGAAATAAAAGATATAAAACAAACAAGAGTAGATAGTGGGTTTGATATGGGTATATAAGTAATATATAGTGTTAAAGAGTATGCTTTAATGCACAATACTAAAACTTTATAATTGTAAAATAAAGATTATGAAAAAGTTTTTAATAGTTGTATAAAATTTATTATACAAACACCAAACTAATTAAAGTTTGGTGTTTATGGTTAATAATGTATTAGATATAAAATACTTTTAACTCCCCCACCCACTCATAACAATTTGCATCATATCTTGGTTATTTTTTATATCACTATGAGTTATATTTGTTAATCCGTTATTTTCTGCATAAGAGTTTAACTGTTCTATAACTTTATTTATTTGAGTGTTTGATATAAACTCTCCACTTTCTAGCTCTATGGTTTCAATTGCAGAGTATTTGTTTGATTGATTTAGTATAGTTGTCTTTTTATCATTATATTCTATAACTAAGTCTTTATTAAATATACCATCTTTACTAAAAAATATTACATCCTCTTTTTTAACACTTTTTAGTATAAGTTTATCATTGCCACCATCAATGGCGTTTATAAGTTCTTTGTCTTTTATAATAGTATTATTAGAGTTTGCATCTACTATATATGTATCATTTCCATTGCCACCTATTAAATTAACACTCTCTCCATTAGCTACTAGTGTATCATCTCCATTCTCCCCATAAACTATATTGTTAATGCCAGCTATTATAAAGTCATTGCCATCTCCTGAATATATAGTTGTATCACTAGCTACAGATATAATGGTATCATCTCCATTATATGATTTTATAATGCTATTTATATTGGTATTTATAATAGTATCACTATCATTAGAGCCATATATTCTTGCATTTTCTATATCTGAGAATGCAATACCTTTTTCATTTAATTTAGCAGTGAAATGTATTTGATACCACTCTTTACTAGGAGTAACTAGATTGGTATTTAATATATCTAGTTTGGAATTATCTTTAAAATTTATAGTATCTATATGGCTATTTTTTATAAAGTAATCTTTTATAGACACTTTTGCATTTATAGAACTATCTTTTATAACAAGAGTGTTATTGTCTTTAATAAACTCTATATTTGAGATATCAGAATTTGCTAGATTTAATTCATTTGATATCTTACTTAAATCATCTATAACTATATCTGTGTTTTCCTCAAGGATATATCCAAATATATTTAGCTTAATCTCTTTAGTAGCACTAAATTCTCCATCACTTACCTCTACTATAAAACTATCTTTGCCTTTATAGTTATCATTGACTACATATGTAAACTCTCCATTTTTATCTATAGTTAAAGTTGCATTCTTTGGGTTAGATATTATTTTATATGTTAAATTATCACCATCTACATCAAATGCATTTAAGTTTGAAACTAAGGTATTTGTATTTTTAATATCATATATAGTTTCATTCTCACCAAATACAGGTGCATCATTTATAGAAGCTATATTTAAAGATATAGTTTTAGTGTCACTTTGACCATACTCATTTGTAACTTTAATAGTAATACTATCTCTACCATTGTAGTTAAGATTTGGTGTAAAGCTAAGATTTCCACTCTCATCTATTAAGCTATTACCATTTACAGAACTACTTATTATCTCATAAGTAAGCTTAGTATTTGAAAGGTTTTCAACATCAAGACTTTCTAATATAGTATTATCTTCATCTAAACTTATAGTAGTAGTTTTTATAACAGGACTTGATGCATCTATATTAAAGTTTAAAGTTATAGTGTCATTTAATCCCTCACTATCACTTACTTTAACTACTACACTATCATTTCCTAAATAACCTTTATTTGGAGTATAGGTAAAGTTACCACTATTATCTACTATAAACTTGCCAAATTTAGGACTGTTTTCTATAGTAAAGAATAGTGTATCATCATCAACATCTTTTGCAGTTAAAGTAGAACTAAAGTTTAACTCATTAAATAGCTTAAAGTCTGTATTAGTTGATGTAAAGCTAGGTGCATCATTAACAGCCTTAACATCTATAATAATCTCTTTAGTGTCACTTTGACCATACTCATTTGTAACTTTAATAGTAATAGAGTCTTTACCATTATAATCTTTATTTGGATTATAAGAGTATGTTCCATCTGTATTTAGTGTAAAGCTACCATTGTTTGAACTACTTACTATCTCATAAGTAAGTTCTGAGTTACTTGGATTTATAACTTCTAATTTACTACTTAATGGTTCATCTTCATTTAAGTTTAGTGTTGTAGTGTTGAACGTAGGTGGTGTTGCATCTACATTAAAGTTTAGAGTTATTGTATCACTTAATCCTCCATCATCAATAACTTTTACTACTACACTATCTTTTCCTAGATAACCTTTATTAGGCATATACTTCCAATTACCATTACTATCTATGCTAAGACTTCCATTTTTTCCTTGAGTTTGTACTTTAAACTCTAATGAGCTACTATCTATATCAGTTGCTACTAATGTATTTGATATCTCTTTAATATCTTTTAGATTAAAGCTAGTTTCATTCTCACCAAACACAGGTGCATCATTTATAGAAGCTATATTTAAAGATATAGTTTTAGTGTCACTTTGACCATACTCATTTGTAACTTTAATAGTAATAGAGTCTTTACCGTTATAATCTTTATTTGGATTATAAGAGTATGTTCCATCTGTATTTAGTGTAAAGCTACCATTGTCTGAGTTATTTACTATCTCATAAGTAAGCTCTGAGTTACTTGGGTTTGTAACTTCTAATTTACTACTTAATGGCTCATCTTCATTTAAGCTTAGTGCTGTAGTGTTGATTGTAGGTTTAAATTTACTATTAATATGTTCTTTTATATCTATTACTTCGCCATCTTTAAATACTACCTTAGTAATAGGTGTTTTCATATCTAAGAAATTTGTATCTTTATATTTTAAGAACTCTTTTATAGTAATAGATGTATCTTTATCATCTTTAATGTTAATAATTAAATCACTATCATTAAACTTGTATTCTAAACTATCTTTATTGGCATCTATGTTAAATTTTAAACTATTATTAAAATCCTCTTTTTTAACACCATAAAGCTCAAACTCATCATTTATTATAACTTTAATACCAGGTTTAGAAACTACATATATATCATCGCCAAATCCAGCATTGTAAGTAGTATTATCTAACATAGTTATAGTATCAACATTGCCAGATGCTATTAAAGCTTTTTTAATAACATCACTTTTACTTAAAGTTATATCTTTAAATACAAACTCATCTATAACATTGTCTATGTTTCCAAAGTTTTTAATAGTTGTTTTACTATCATCATACTTAACTATTAAATCTTTTGTTGAGTCATTATAGATATATTCAAACTCAGCTGAATTATAATCAAATTTCATAATACTTTTTCTTAGATTTGTATTATATATAGTATCAATGCCTTTACTAAATATAAATGTATTATCTCCTAATCCTGAGATTAAAACATCATTGCCTTCACCGCCATCTAAAGTATCATTACCAGTGCCTGAGTTTATGATATCATTGCCAGCTCCTCCATATATAGTATCATCTCCATCAAGAGTTGTTACTATATCATCTCCACTAAGAGCATCTATTGTATAGTTAAACTTTAGTGTTGCACTAACATTATCATCAAATTCTGTGGTTCTCATAGTGCTTAAAGATATAATCTCATCAACAGATATACTCTTGCCTGTGCTAGTAAATTCTATACTATCTATCATATGAGATCTATCTTTATAAAAATCTACTACTTTTATACTACCACTTCTATCTGCTTTATATATAAAAAGATCATTATTGACTTTTTGGAAGCTTAGATCTTTTGGTGAAATTGTTCCATTAAATTTAATTATATCTATATCATTTATACTATCTTTTTTATTAATAATAGTATCATTTCCAAAGTTATCACTAAACTCATATATATCATTACCAGCTCCACCAACTAATACATCATCACCAGCTCCACCATTGATTATATCATCTCCACTTTCACCATAAATTTTATCATTACCTTCTCCACTATTGATGGTATCATTACCAGCACCTGAGTTTATGGTGTCATTACCACTTCCACCATCTATAATGTCATTACCACCAAGAGTTGTTATAGTATCATTTCCACCTTTTGCATTAACTGCATAGTTATCATTTGTAACAACACTTAAAAAGTTACTGCTATCATCACTATTTAAAAGAGCTAACTCATTTATCTCTTTTAAACTAAGAGTTTTACCATCACTAAATACAACTCTATCTATAACATTTAGTGCTAAGTTATTATTATCTAATTTATAAAAGTCTTTTATGGTTATAGAATTTGTGTTGGAGTGTATCTTAAGATCATATTTATCTTGGAAGAAAGATACATCTTTAATATTACCATTAAATTTAATGATGTCTTTGCTAAATCTATCTTTTTTATTAATAATAATGTCTTCTCCAAAGTTATCATCAAACTCATATGTATCATCACCAGCACCACCAACTAATACATCATCAC
Source organism: Campylobacter blaseri (assembly GCF_013201895.1). Classification (NCBI taxonomy): domain Bacteria; kingdom Pseudomonadati; phylum Campylobacterota; class Epsilonproteobacteria; order Campylobacterales; family Campylobacteraceae; genus Campylobacter; species Campylobacter blaseri. The sequence goes on from NZ_CP053841.1 coordinate 1,409,161, forward strand.
CAGCTCCACCATTGATTATATCATCTCCACTTTCACCATAAATTTTATCATTACCTTCTCCACCATTGATGGTATCATTACCAGCACCTGAGTTTATGGTGTCATCACCAGTTCCACCATCTATAATGTCATTGCCACCAAGAGTTGTTATAGTATCATTTCCACCTTTTGCATTAACTGTATAGTTATCATTTGTAACAACACTTAAGAAGTTACTACTATCATCACTATTTAAAAGAGCTAACTCATTTATCTCTTTTAAACTAAGAGTTTTACCATCACTAAATACAACTCTATCTATAACATTTAGTGCTAAGTTATTATTATCTAATTTATAAAAGTCTTTTATGGTTATAGTGTTTTGATTATCATCTTTTAAAGATATTATTAGATTAAGATTATCTTGTTTAAATATTAAATCTTCTTTAGTTATACCATCAGTAAATTTAATTATATCTATATCACCTTGGTTTGATTTATAGTTTACTATTGTATCTTTTCCAAAGTTTCTATCAAATATATAGATATCATTTCCAGCACCACCTTCTAAACTATCATTACCTAATCCACCTATGATAGTATCATTTCCGCTCTCACCATAGATTTCATCATTACCACTTCCACCATTTATAGTATCATTACCAGCACCTGAGTTTATGGTGTCATCACCAGTTCCACCATCTATAATGTCGTCTCCACCAAGAGTTGTTATAGTATCATTTCCACCTTTTGCATTAACTGTATAGTTATCATTTGTAACAACACTTAAGAAGTTACTACTATCATCACTATTTAAAAGAGCTAACTCATTTATCTCTTTTAAGCTAAGAGTTTTACCATCACTAAATACAACTTTATCTATAACATTTAGTGCTAAGTTATTATTATCTAATTTATAAAAGTCTTTTATGGTTATAGTGTTTTGATTATCATCTTTTAAAGATATTATTAGATTAAGATTATCTTGTTTAAATACTAAATCATCTTTAGTTATACCATCAGTAAATTTAATTATATCTATATCACCTTGGTTTGATTTATAGTTTACTATTGTATCTTTTCCAAAGTTTTTACCAAATATATATGTATCATTACCAGCTCCACCTTCTAAATGGTCATCACCAGCTCCGCCTATGATAGTATCATTTCCATCTCCTGCTTTTATAGTGTCATCACCAGCTCCACCATCTATAGTATCATTTCCAGCACCTGAGTTTATAATGTCATCACCAGTTCCACCATCTATAATGTCGTCTCCACCAAGAGTTGTAATGGTTGAGTTTGAAGAGCTATTGCTTAACTCTATTTTATAGCTATCATCTGTTGTAACTGAAACTATGCTATTTGCATTTAAAAGAGCTAACTCATTTATCTCTTTTAAACTAAGAGTTGAGTTATCATCAAATTTAATACTATCTATTATAAATCTAGCTTCATTTCTATAGCCTAGGTTATAGAAGTCTTTTATGGTTATAGTGTTTTGATTATCATCTTTTAAAGATATTATTAGATTAAGATTATCTTGTTTAAATACTAAATCATCTTTAGTTATACCATCAGTAAATTTAATTATATCTATATCACCTTGGTTTGATTTATAGTTTACTATTGTATCTTTTCCAAAGTTTTTACCAAATATATATGTATCATTACCAGCTCCACCTTCTAAATGGTCATCACCAGCTCCGCCTATGATAGTATCATTTCCATCTCCTGCTTTTATAGTGTCATCACCAGCTCCACCATCTATAGTATCATTTCCAGCACCTGAGTTTATGGTGTCATTACCACTTCCTGCTTTTATAGTGTCGTCTCCACTTGAAGTAGTAATTACTAGATTATCTGTGTTTAAAGATTTATCTATATTAAATGATTTATTGCTTGTTGCAGTTTTTATTGTGGTTGAAAGTTTATTATCTATAATGGCTCTATTTATATCTTCTATATTCATAGATATATCATTATCAAACTCTATCTTTGATATTGTGTTATTATAAATGCCATTATAGTCTGTTTTATAATACTCTTTTATAGTTATATAATTATCTTTATCAAGTAAGATAATTAAATCATTATCTTCAATACTAAAGGTTAAATCCTCTTTTTTAATACCATCAGTAAATTTAACTATATCTATATATCTATGATTTGGATTAAAGTTTATTATAGTATCTTTTCCAAAGCCTTTACCAAATATATAAGTATCATTACCTAATCCACCACTTAAGACATCATCTCCTTTTCCGCCTATTAAGGTATCATTACCCCCAAGAGTTGTAATGGTATCATTACCACCTTTTGCATCTATAGTATAGCTATCATCGCTTAGTGCTGTTAGTGTATTATCACTATCATCAGCATTTAACATGCTAAGTTTTATAATCTCATTTAAACTTAGAATTTCACCATTACTAAATTTGATTTGATTAACTATGTTATGAAGTTCATTAGATGGAGTTTTTGTAAAGAAGTCTACTACTGTAATTGAGTTTTTTAAACCATCTTTATCATCTTTTAAAGTTATTATTAGATCATTTTTACTTTGCTTAATAACCAAATCATCTTTATTAATGTCTTCAGTAAATAAGATAGTATCTATGCTATTATCTGGATTAAAGTTTATTATAGTGTCTTTTCCAAAGTTCCTACCAAAGACATAAGTATCACTTCCCATACCGCCTTGAAGAGTGTCATCTCCAGCTCCACCTATTAGAGTGTCGTTGCCATCATCGCCATATAGAGTGTCATCACCATTACCACCAAAAATTTCATCATCTCCATCACCGCCATAAATAGTATCATCACCATCCAATGCATTAAATTTATCATCGCTATTAGTTAAGTATAAATTATCTGGCTCACTGGTTGCTTTGATTGGTGCAAGATGTAATATGTCATCTAAATTAAGTTTTTCTCCCCCATAAAACTCAATATTTTCTATAACGCCATTACCACTTTTTCCAGTTATATCAAAAAAGTTTTTTACAACAACTGAACCTTCATTTGGAATTATTAATTTAATATCAGATAAGTTTCTTTCAAAAAGAACATCTCTTGAAGAAATTCCTTTTCCAAATACTATTGTATCATCACCAGAGATATCAAATATAACATCGTTTCCAAACCCAGAATCAAAGCTATAAATATCGTTGCCTTTTCCGCCCTCTAATGTATCATTTCCAGAAGCACTTTGTAAAAAATCCATTTCATCTGTTCCATACAGTTTGCTTCCATTATTAGAGGCTTTTTGATATCTACTCAAAGTTAATGCCAAAATCTCCTTGTTGTCTCTAAAAGAATTAATATTGTTAGAATTTAGTTGTTGTTTGAAAATTGGTTTATAGTTTGCAACCATATTAACTAACGATACTAAATGTCCTATACTTTCAAGATCATTTTTTATGTAAAGCTCTTTTATTAATTCATTGTATTTGGTAAAATCATAAGATAATCTTTTGCTTTGATTGTCAAATTTCATATACTCTGTATCAATAACATCTTTATATAATATATTCAATTCTAAACTAGCATATACATAGTTTGTAAATCTTTGATATTTAGATTCTATTATTCTAGAAGCATTTTCTCTTGGGTTTCTATTGGTTCCTAGTTGTAAAAATGGTCTACCCATAAGTTTTTCATAAACAGCTAATTTTCTAGCATCCACATAGTAGCCTCTGCTTCTAGGGTTTATACTATCCACATTAGCCCATTTAAATATTAAACTATCAATATTTTCTTTGCGTTTATTTTTATCTAAATTTACATAATCAACTAAAGCTTTATCTATATTTTTATTTAGTGCTGCTGATGGTAGAAGATCCCTAAGAAGACCATCTCCTTCTATATCGGGCAGTTGTTTTAAATGCTCAGGTATCTCTACAGATATATTATCAATGCTATTTCTTGTATTTACTTTAAACCAAACATCTGCTATATCAGATTTTGTTCCATCATAAAATGTTACTTTTGAAGTCTGTTTTATAGTGTTTGAATTGTTATCTATATGAACATTTTTATAATTAAGGTCAATGGAGCTAATAGAGCTATCTGTTAGTTTTGTTAGTTCATCTTTACTGCTTATACCATCACTATTTTTATCTTGCCATAAAAGTAGCTTATCAAAGTCTTTATCTAAAGCATTTATAACTCCATCATTATTTGAATCATAGGCTTTTAAAACTTCAAATCCATTAACTCTTTTTCTATCTATATAAGAGTAGTTATTATCTTCAATAGTATGGTTTCCAAATAACTCATTTCCATTATCTATAATGCCATTACCATTTTTATCAACAGCCAAAAAAGCATCGTTTGAATCTACCCAACCAGTTTGTTCTTTAAAACCATTACCATCTAAATCAAAAAAAGCAGAATCATATAATGGAGTGGTTGAAATTCCATCCTTGTTAAGATCAATTACTAATGGTGATGCCTCATCTTCTGGATCTGGATCATCTGGTTTTTTGTCATCATCATATATAGTTCCTTTTCCGGGTTTTATATCTTTAACTATTATATTTTCAGAAACTGCTTCCACAGAACCACTTACTTCAAATTTAGAATCTTCATTTTTTTCCTTATCTCCTGTAAATTTATATTCATATATACCATCTGTTTTTAAATTCTTTTTGTTTATATTGCTATCTTTTGGCAGTGTTCCAAAAAGCAACCTTTGCCCATTTACATTTAATATAACATATTCACCATAGTCTAGCTTTTCATTTAGAGTAACTTTAAACTTCATAGTTTTTTCTACTCCATCACCTTCAGAAGTACTATCATTAGATATGTTAAATGTAAGCTCTTTTCTATCAGTTAATTTTATATTTAAATGAGGTTTTCTAGAATCTTTCTTAAAGTTTTCTATAGTTATACTCTCTTTAGTTTCATCATATGTTACATCTAACTTATCTCCACTTAACTTATATGTATAACCGCCACCTTTATATACTTTAGAGCCAACCTCAGTCTCATCTCCACCGCTTAAAGGGTTATAAGTTTTAAACCAAACTTTACCTTTTCCATCAGAGTCCATAACTATATCATTAGCACTTACATGATACTCATCGTATCCATCTCCACCTTCTAATCTATCAGCATCTTTATCATTTCCACCAAACAATATATCTTTTCCACCTGCAGTTTTTATAGTATCTGCACCTTCTCCTGCATGTATAGTATTATCTCCGCCTGTAGCATTTACTTCATCTTCTCCATTGCCTAGTGTTAAAGTGTTTGTTCCACCACTTATGTTTATAGTATCTTTGTCTTTACCACCTATAATTTGGTTTTTACCACCTTTAATCTCTATAGTGCTTTCACCATTAGAAGTATTAACAAAGTTTTTACCATCTTCTATAGTTATATTTTCCTTACCTTTGCCACCATAAACATTGTTTTTACCAGAATTTAAGATAACAGTATTAGTATCTTCTTCTTTATCTTTATCTTCTCCATTTTTACTATCTTTACTAGTATAGATAAAAGACTCTTTGCTATTAGTTATCTTAATGGTATCACTTCCAGCTCCAGCGTAGATATAGTTAATACCTCCATTATCTTCTATAGTATCATCACCAGCTTTTGTAACTATAGTGTCATTATCTTTTCCAGTAGTTACAATGTCTTTAGCTTTAGAACCATTAATTGTATTATTTCCATCTCCTGCATTTACTGTATTGGTTGTGTTTTCCTTTTCTTCATCAAATTTATCTTTTATATCAGCATTGGTATATATAGTATCATTTCCAGAACCTGTTGTTATAGTATCGCTTCCTAAGCCACCTTCTACATAAACATTATTAGAAGATTTGATATTTATACTATCGTTATTAGAATAACCAAAAACATTTATGTCTACTTTATTACCATACCTTATACTTTGGTCAAGAGTATAGTTACCACTAACAAATATATTTGCATCTCTATTTATTTCAAACAATCCACCTGAATTTGCAGTAGATTTTCCAACCATTTTATTAGATTTAGTATCAAGATAATAAGGAGAATTTGCATTTGTATAATCTCTCTCGCCCATCTCTTTTAAAAGAGACATTTTTAAAAACTCTTTTCTTGTGTTTAAATGTCTATCTGAGTAAAATTTTATATTATCATACTCTGTCTCATGTTTATGGTCTGCAAGCACATAGCCTTTTAAATTTTTTAGAGCATATTTAGCAGCTTCTTTTATCATTATTTTTTCTTGGATTTTACCACTATAATCTACATCATCTAAAACCCTACTGGCATTATTTCCAAAATTTCCAAAGTAGTTAACTAAAACTTTGTGTGCATCACCTTTGCCAAAAACAACATGAAGCTCTTCTTTGCTATCATTTGGGTAATCAATCCTTTTTAAAAAAGGAATTAAACTTCCCTTTTCACCATCATAACTTCTAAATTCAAATGTGTTTAAATATGATGTATTATCTTTATCATAGTTTTTATAAAAGACAATCTCAGCATCATTTTTATCTCTTGCTAGTATTACTCTATCTATATTGCTATCATTCATATATGAGTTTATTTTACTCCAATTACTAGATAGTATACTCTCATAATCCCCAGCATTATAAACTACAAATTTTTTCTCTTTTAAAATATCTGTTTTTTTATCAAAGTAATTTATCTCTATTAGGTGGTTTTTAACAAACATATCTTTAGCACTAAAAAACAAACTTGACACTTTTCCAGCCACACCGCCAAATACACCTATAGCTGCATCGACAACAAATCCAGTGGCATTTTTAAAAAAATATACCAATTCATTTTTATCTACTACTCTATATAAATTCTTATCATCATCTTTATCTATACCTTCTATACTTGAACCAGTATCATTAGGTTTTGTGTCAGATAAATTAAGCTGACCAAATATATTATCTATAGCAAAAATTGAACCTTTAAACATAAACCCCAAAGATTTTTTGCCAAGATTTTTTAATGCTCTATCTGCTTCATTTTTATCTTTTACCCCCTCTAATGCACTATCTAACATATCTTCTATCAAATCAACAGCTGATTCTATGGCTCCTGCCACATCTCCATCCATTACCTCATTTTTTGTTTTTATTATATCTACAACTACATTTATCTTTGCATTTTTATATGCTTGTATATCAAACTCTGCCATTAGTTACTCCTTGTTAGTTGATTTATTTATATTTTTATAATTTTTTAAAAAATATGTTTCAATATGTTTTTTAGTTTTTTCATCTTTTGTGTTTTTGTACTGATGAATTCTTAATTCTTCCAATGTCATATTCTTATCTTTTATGTATACACTTTTAGGGCTAGCACTAAAGAATGAAGATATATTTGTATATTTAACATCTTCATTTGCATATCTAAAAAATTCTTTTATATCTTTAAAAGTTGAATTTTTAGTAGAACAATAGGCTCTAAACATTTTATGATTATATTCTAATGCAAATTCTTCTTCATAAAATTTATATACATCACATTTCATATTATCATCTATAAAACATTTGTCATAATACCATTTATAACATCTATCATAAGCCATTTTAAGTTGCTCTTTTGTAAGCTCTCCACCATAAACATTATATTTAAGTAGTAAATCTAGCATTTGTTCATGGTTTGGGATGTTATCTAAAATAGCATATACTGAATGTCTTATTGGTAAATCTTCTTCAATTCTATGTAAACCTTGTATACCACTTTTACGCTCTAATCTTTGTGGGATATACCCACTCTCTAAAACTATCTTAGCTAGTTCTATATAGTTTCTAGACACTAAATATCCAAATGGTTCAGTTTCATCTTTAGAATGCTCATCTGTATTCCATTTACCTTTGTATATGATAGCAATATCATCTCCATCAACTATAATTTTTTCAATTAAGTTATAATATGGTGGTTTTAAATAAGATTGAATTTTGATTAACTCATCAAATTTAACCCCACTATCAAGTAGTAGTTTAGCTGTTAGGGTTGAGTTGTTTTCAACTGCATAAGCTAAAGGGCTTAGTTTATATCTATCTTTTGCTCTTATATTAGCACCAAGTTTAATTAACTCTTTTGAAGTGTTTAAATCATTATAAAAGCTTGAATACATTAAAGGTGTTAGTCTATGTAAAAACTTAGTATCTACACTTAAGTTATGCTCTTTTAAGAAATTTAATACTTTGTTTGTATCTTTTTGTTTTAAATAGTGTCTTAAAGTAGTTAAAGTTTTATTTTCATCTCTATATTCTCTTTCATCATCTATATCCCAATATCTAAATGAAAAACTATCTACCTCTTCTTGGGTTACATATTTACTTAGTCCTGGAACTTTTGAAACATTTGTATCTTGAGTTATAGTGTAAGATGATTTATTATTATCACAACCTGTAAAAAGTAGAGTTATTAAAAACAATGAAGTAGTTAAAAAGAATGTTTTAAATGTTATTTGGTTTGGTTTAGATAGTTTAGTGAATTTCAAAGGAATTCCTTTATGATTATTTGGTTTATCTTTGCACTTTTATAGCTTGCTTTAAAACTTGGCATTTTTACTCCTTGTTATTTGGTTTATTAAATGTCATATAAGTTTCTTTTTGTTTGGTTTATTGGTTTGGTGTGTAAGCTTAGTTTGTATGGTTTTATCTGTTTGATTGATTAAGTAGTGTATTTGTATAAGTAAGTTTATGCTTTTATAGGTTGTTTTAAAACTTAGCATAACTTGCTCCTTATTGTTTTAAGGTTTTAATATCTATTATTTCTTATAAAATAATGTTTTACTATTCAAATTTAACATATTAAACTAACAATAAAATATTATCTAAATAAAACTTATATGTTTTTAAAACATGATATTTAATTTCAAAAATTTTTAATTTAAATATCATAAAGATATTGCCTAGCTTAAGCAACATTTTTATAATATTTATCTTTTCCACCTGCAGTTTTTATAGTATCTGCACCTTCTCCTGCATGTATAGTATTATCTCCGCCTGTAGCAGTTACTTCATCTTCTCCATTACCTAAAATCAAAGTGTTTGTTCCACCACTTATGGTTATGGTGTCTTTATCTTTACCACCTATAATTTGGTTTTTACCACCTTTAATCTCTATAGTGCTTTCACCATTAGAAGTATTAACAAAGTTTTTACCATCTTCTATAGTTATATTTTCCTTACCTTTGCCACCATAAACATTGTTTTTACCAGAATTTAAGATAACAGTATTAGTATCTTCTTCTTTATCTTTATCTTCTCCATTTTTACTATCTTTACTAGTATAGATAAAAGACTCTTTGCTATTAGTTATCTTAATGGTATCACTTCCAGCTCCAGCGTAGATATAGTTAATACCTCCATTATCTTCTATAGTATCATCACCAGCTTTTGTAACTATAGTGTCATTATCTTTTCCAGTAGTTACAATGTCTTTAGCTTTAGAACCATTAATTGTATTATTTCCATCTCCTGCATTTACTGTATTGGTTGTGTTTTCCTTTTCTTCATCAAATTTATCTTTTATATCAGCATTGGTATATATAGTATCATTTCCAGAACCTGTTGTTATAGTATCGCTTCCTAAGCCACCTTCTACATAAACATTATTAGAAGATTTGATATTTATACTATCGTTATTAGAATAACCAAAAACATTTATGTCTACTTTATTACCATACCTTATACTTTGGTCAAGAGTATAGTTACCACTAACAAATATATTTGCATCTCTATTTATTTCAAACAATCCACCTGAATTTGCAGTAGATTTTCCAACCATTTTATTAGATTTAGTATCAAGATAATAAGGAGAATTTGCATTTGTATAATCTCTCTCGCCCATCTCTTTTAAAAGAGACATTTTTAAAAACTCTTTTCTTGTGTTTAAATGTCTATCTGAGTAAAATTTTATATTATCATACTCTGTCTCATGTTTATGGTCTGCAAGCACATAGCCTTTTAAATTTTTTAGAGCATATTTAGCAGCTTCTTTTATCATTATTTTTTCTTGGATTTTACCACTATAATCTACATCATCTAAAACCCTACTGGCATTATTTCCAAAATTTCCAAAGTAGTTAACTAAAACTTTGTGTGCATCACCTTTGCCAAAAACAACATGAAGCTCTTCTTTGCTATCATTTGGGTAATCAATCCTTTTTAAAAAAGGAATTAAACTTCCCTTTTCACCATCATAACTTCTAAATTCAAATGTGTTTAAATATGATGTATTATCTTTATCATAGTTTTTATAAAAGACAATCTCAGCATCATTTTTATCTCTTGCTAGTATTACTCTATCTATATTGCTATCATTCATATATGAGTTTATTTTACTCCAATTACTAGATAGTATACTCTCATAATCCCCAGCATTATAAACTACAAATTTTTTCTCTTTTAAAATATCTGTTTTTTTATCAAAGTAATTTATCTCTATTAGGTGGTTTTTAACAAACATATCTTTAGCACTAAAAAACAAACTTGACACTTTTCCAGCCACACCGCCAAATACACCTATAGCTGCATCGACAACAAATCCAGTGGCATTTTTAAAAAAATATACCAATTCATTTTTATCTACTACTCTATATAAATTCTTATCATCATCTTTATCTATACCTTCTATACTTGAACCAGTATCATTAGGTTTTGTGTCAGATAAATTAAGCTGACCAAATATATTATCTATAGCAAAAATTGAACCTTTAAACATAAACCCCAAAGATTTTTTGCCAAGATTTTTTAATGCTCTATCTGCTTCATTTTTATCTTTTACCCCCTCTAATGCACTATCTAACATATCTTCTATCAAATCAACAGCTGATTCTATGGCTCCTGCCACATCTCCATCCATTACCTCATTTTTTGTTTTTATTATATCTACAACTACATTTATCTTTGCATTTTTATATGCTTGTATATCAAACTCTGCCATTAGTTACTCCTTGTTAGTTGATTTATTTATATTTTTATAATTTTTTAAAAAATATGTTTCAATATGTTTTTTAGTTTTTTCATCTTTTGTGTTTTTGTACTGATGAATTCTTAATTCTTCCAATGTCATATTCTTATCTTTTATGTATACACTTTTAGGGCTAGCACTAAAGAATGAAGATATATTTGTATATTTAACATCTTCATTTGCATATCTAAAAAATTCTTTTATATCTTTAAAAGTTGAATTTTTAGTAGAACAATAGGCTCTAAACATTTTATGATTATATTCTAATGCAAATTCTTCTTCATAAAATTTATATACATCACATTTCATATTATCATCTATAAAACATTTGTCATAATACCATTTATAACATCTATCATAAGCCATTTTAAGTTGCTCTTTTGTAAGCTCTCCACCATAGACATTGTATTTAAGTAGTAAATCTAGCATTTGTTCATGGTTTGGGATGTCATCTAGTCTTGAAAAAACAGAAAACTCTATATCTAAATTTCTACTATGACCTTCGGATATACCTTGTATAGTCTCTGGATATTCTAATCTTTTTGGAACATATCCACTTTCTAATACTATCCTAGCTAATTCTACAAAATTACAAACTACTATATACTCAAATGGCTCTGTTTCATCTTTAGAATGCTCATCTGTATTCCATTTACCTTTATATATAATAGTAATATCATCTCCATCAACTATTATATTTTTCATACTTCTATAAAAAGGTGGTTTTAAATAGTATTGTATCTGTGTTAACTCATCAAATTTAACCCCACTATCAAGTAGCAGTTTAGCTGTTAGAGTTGAGTTGTTTTCAACTGCATAAGCTAAAGGGCTTAGTTTATATCTATCTTTTGCTCTTATATTAGCACCAAGTTTAATTAACTCTTTTGAAGTGTTTAAATCATTATAAAAACTTGAATACATTAAAGGTGTTAGTCTATGTAAAAACTTAGTATCTACACTTAAGTTATGCTCTTTTAGGAAATTTAATACTTTGTTTGTATCTTTTTGTTTTAAATAGTGTCTTAAAGTAGTTAAAGTTTTATTTTCATCTCTATATTCTCTTTCATCATCTATATCCCAATATCTAAATGAAAAACTATCTACCTCTTCTTGGGTTACATATTTACTTAGTCCTGGAACTTTTGAAACATTTGTATCTTGAGTTATAGTGTAAGATGATTTATTATTATCACAACCTGTAAAAAGTAGAGTTATTAAAAACAATGAAGTAGTTAAAAAGAATGTTTTAAATGTTATTTGGTTTGGTTTAGATAGTTTAGTGAATTTCAAAGGAATTCCTTTATGATTATTTGGTTTATCTTTGCACTTTTATAGCTTGCTTTAAAACTTGGCATTTTTACTCCTTGTTATTTGGTTTATTAAATGTCATATAAGTTTCTTTTTGTTTGGTTTATTGGTTTGGTGTGTAAGCTTAGTTTGTATGGTTTTATCTGTTTGATTGATTAAGTAGTGTATTTGTATAAGTAAGTTTATGCTTTTATAGGTTGTTTTAAAACTTAGCATAACTTGCTCCTTATTGTTTTAAGGTTTTAATATCTATTATTTCTTATAAAATAATGTTTTACTATTCAAATTTAACATATTAAACTAACAATAAAATATTATCTAAATAAAACTTATATGTTTTTAAAACATGATATTTAATTTCAAAAATTTTTAATTTAAATATCATAAAGATATTGCCTAGCTTAAGCAACATTTTTATAATATTTATCTTTTCCACCTGCAGTTTTTATAGTATCTGCACCTTCTCCTGCATGTATAGTATTATCTCCGCCTGTAGCAGTTACTTCATCTTCTCCATTGCCTAGTGTTAAAGTGTTTGTTCCACCACTTATGTTTATAGTATCTTTGTCTTTACCACCTATAATTTGATTTTTACCACCTTTAATCTCTATAGTGCTTTCACCATTAGAAGTATTAACAAAGTTTTTACCATCTTCTATAGTTATATTTTCCTTACCTTTGCCACCATAAACATTGTTTTTACCAGAATTTAAGATAACAGTATTAGTATCTTCTTCTTTATCTTTATCTTCTCCATTTTTACTATCTTTACTAGTATAGATAAAAGACTCTTTGCTATTAGTTATCTTAATGGTATCACTTCCAGCTCCAGCGTAGATATAGTTAATACCTCCATTATCTTCTATAGTATCATCACCAGCTTTTGTAACTATAGTGTCATTATCTTTTCCAGTAGTTACAATGTCTTTAGCTTTAGAACCATTAATTGTATTATTTCCATCTCCTGCATTTACTGTATTGGTTGTGTTTTCCTTTTCTTTATCAAATTCATCTTTTATAGCAGCATTGGTATAGATAGTATCATTACCAGAGCCTGTTGTTATAGTATCGCTTCCTAAGCCACCTTCTACATAAACATTGTTGGAATACTCTCCGATTATAGAGCTTATATTTTTTATTCCAGCGTTTATAGTATCGTTGTCAGAATATCCAAAAATGCTTAAATTCTTAGTTGGAAGTTGTTGTGTATAAGAGCCGTTAACAAAGACATTTACTGAGTTAAATTCCTGATTTCCTATGCTACCTTGAGTTAGCGAACCCGCACTTAATGTCTTTCCATGATTTATATCTACATAGTGTATCGGGGAGCTAAATTCTCTTTGATTTTTTGCTTGTTCTTTTACAAATTTAGTAAAAAACTCAACTCTAGCATTTTTATGCCTATCTGAGTAGATATCTAAATTTTGATATTCGGTTGCTTCTCTATGTTTTTCAGTAGCATATCCTTTTAAATATTGCAAAGAATATTTAGCAGCTTCTCGCATTGCATTAATATCATTACCTTTTCCTGACAATCTTATATCACTTAAAACTCTACTTGCATTAGCCCCAAAATTTGCATAATAGTTAACTATAATTTTTTCAGCATTCTTACCTTTAGAAAAAGCTATATGAGCCTCTTTGTTTTTATAAGGAAAGTCTATCCTAGCTAAAAATGGTATTAAAACTTCATCTCCACTTCCATTTCTTAGTTCAAAGGTGTTTTTTGAGTTATCAACAGTATATTTTTTATAAAATACTATATCTGCCTTTTTATCTTCCCCTTTATCACTACCAACTATAACTCTATCTAATGCTAGATTTTTTATATCTGAGATTATATCATTAGAAATTCCATCATAGTAATTTGTAAATTTATATAATATATATTTTCTCTCTTTAAGCTCATTTGTAATTTTGTCTTTATATTCTATTACTATATTATGATTACTAGAAATATCGCCTACTAGTAAAGAAGACATTCCTAGAGTTATTGCCTCAATACCATTTGCTAAATAAAGCCCAATAGCGTTTATCTATAACAGGATATAAGTCATTATTTCCTTCTGCAAGACTTGAACCATCATGGCTTATATTATAAGTATATAGCTTTGCTGGAGCCAAAACTGAATCCACAACAGCATAACCTATAGATAAATAAAATCCAAATTTCTTAAGAGCTAGTTTTTCCAACTCTTTTTCGGCTTTACTATATCCACTTGATACATTTACAAGTTGTTCTACTAAAAAATGAATACTTCCTCTTATAGTAGAAGTTATACCTTCTGGGTCTTCATTTATTTTATCCCCTAAAGACTTAACTATATCATTTGTTAGTTTATCTGTGTGTTTTTCTATAAGTTCATTTTTCAAACTTTGGTTAAAATCATCATTTGTTGGCATTAGTTACTCCTTGTTAGTTGTTTTATTATTAATTTTATTATTACTATTTTTATAGATTACTTTTTCTGGGTTGTCTATATTTGCTCTTAAAAAACCAGAAATATTATAATTTTTTTCATAATCATTAGCCCAAGCTAAAAGTTCTTTTATGCCTTTAAATGTTGAATTGTTGTCAGAACAATGTTTTTTATGATACTTAATTGTTCTATATAAACTCAGTTTTGGATCCATGCTCAATGTTATTTTTCCACTTTTAAACTCTTTTTCTGTTTTTAAAAAATCAATATAATTTTTATAACATCTATCATAAGCCTTTTTAAGTTGTTCTTTTGTAAGCTCATTTCCATAAACATTATATTTAAGTAGTAAATCTAGCATTGGTTCATGGTTTGGGATATTGTCAAGCCTTGAATATACTGAGTAGTATATAGATGAGTTATCATCTATATATAGTTCTGATATACCGCTTGGATACTCTTTTAATCTTTGTGGCTTGTATCCACTTTCTAATACCATCTTAGCTAGTTCTATATAATTTCTTGATACTATATAAATAAATGCATCAGATGGATATTTAGCATCTATGTTTTTTATCCAATTGTTTTCATAGATTATTTCGATATTATCTCCATCAACTATTATATTTATAATTTCTCCATAAAGTGGTGAATTTATATATTGTTGTATATACCCTAGTTCATCAAATTTAACTCCACTATCAAGTAGTAATTTAGCTGTTAGGGTTGAGTTGTTTTCAACTGCATAAGCTAAAGGTGAGAGTTTATAACTATCTTTTGCTCTTATATTAGCACCTAGTTTTATAAGTTCTTTTGAAGTGTTTAAATCATTATAAAAACTTGAATACATTAAAGGTGTTGTTCCATCTTGTATAGTTATATCTATACTTAGGTTATTATCTTTTATATAAGATAATACCTTTTTTGTATCTTTTTGTTTTAGTAAGTTTCTTAATGGTATTAAATTTGGTTTAATATCTTTTGTATAGTTACTATCTATACCCCAATATCTAAATGCAAAGCTATCTACCTCTTCTTGTGTTACATATTTAGATAATCCTGGAACTTTTGAAACATTTGTATCACTTGTGATTACAAAGTCTGCTTTTGATTTATTATTATCACAACCTGTAAAAAGTAGAGTTAGGAGTAAAGTAGTAGTTAGTATAAAAGAGGCTTTTTTAAACTCTTCCCAAAATTTAGCTCTGTCAAATTTAGCCACTTTTTACTCCTTGTTTTTTAGTTTATGCTCTATATGATTTATTTTATTATAGATTGTATCTGTTTGGTTTTTATAGATTACTTTTTTATTTTTATTTATTTTTTTACTCAAATTTCTTTCAAATTCATCAGCACCTATATTTGTTAATTCAATCATTAGAGTATTTTGATTTTTAAATTTAATATACTCTTTAGTATTTTTAAATGTTGAATTTCTATCACTACAAGTTTTATTTAAAAATTTAATATGTAAATCATCAAAAAATAGTTTTTCATCTTTGTTTAGTTCTTTTTCATTCCATCCATGCTCATGTAGAAATAGGCAATGATCATAAGCCTTTTTAAGCTCTTCTTCATTAGGTTGTCCTGATACATTATGTTCTAGCATTAACTCTAACATTGGTTCGTAGTTTGGCATCTTGGTAAGCTCTTTAAAACAATTCTTACCTAGGGTGTTATCAAATTTACAATCAGGCTTATAACCACTCTCTAAAATTAGTTTAGCTATCTCTATAAAATTTCTTCTTACTACATAGTAAAATAGATTAACTTTCCCACTCCAATAATCTTTAAAAGGTTCACCTGTTTCTGAGTTGTTTCTAGTGCTATAATACTTTTCACCAATATATAAATCATAGTTAATAGTTAAAGTATCTTTATCTATAATTATTGAACCTATGCTCCCTTTATACTCTGGAGAGATTAAATACCCTTGCACCCTAGGAACCTCTTCAAATTTAACTCCATTATCAATTAATAATTTTACTACATCTATAGAGTTATGTGATATAGCATAGGCTAGTGGAGCTAAAGAGTATCTATCTTTTGCTCTTATGTTAGCACCAAGCTTTATAAGCTCTTTTGAAGTATTTAAATCATTGTAAAAGCTTGAATACATTAGTGGTGTTGTATTGTATTGAAGTCTTACATCTACACTTAAGTTATTATCTTTTAAAAAGTTTAATACCTTGTTTGTGTCTTTATCTTTTAGATACTGTCTTAATGGTTTTAGAGTTTGGTTTTTTTCAGGATATTTTTCAAACTCATCTATATCCCAACTTTCAAATCCTATTCTATCTAACTCTTCTTGAAATACAATGCCTTTTAGTTCTGGGTGATTTGATAAATTCATATCAGTATGAACTGATATCTTAGTTGTGTTTAGTGAAGTATAAAAGTTATAACCTAATACTAAAACTGTAGCTGCTAACATAGTTAATGCAAGCTCTTTGAATGTTTTCAAGGAAGTTCCTTTATGATTATTTGGTTTATTTTTGCACTTTTATATGCTTGTATATCAAACTCTGCCATTATTTACTCCTTGTTATCTGTTTGATTAAATTTCATATAAGTTTCTTTATTGTTTGGTTTATTGGTTTGGTCTGTAAATTTTATCTGTATGGTTTTATATATTTGATTGATTAAGTAGTGTATTTGTGTAGGTAAGTTTTATGTTTTTATAGGTTGTTTTAAAACTTTGCATAACTTACTCCTTGTTATTGTTTTGTTATTCAAATTTGACATATTAAATTAACAATAAAATATTATCTAAATAAAACTTAAATAAACTCATAAAATTATTACTAATTTGAAATTATATTTAAATTTATTATTGAAATTTGTTATCAACTATATTAACTTTTTACACTTTAAAATTAATGGTAGCTATGTTGTGTATTTTATAAATTATAATATTAAGTTTTAAGTTGTTGTTTTTGTAATTTAATGATATTTTTTATAGAGATTTATTTTAAAATTAAATATATTGATTAAATAGTTAGATTTTACCTATGCTTTAATCAGCTAGGAAATAGGTTTTAAATTATACTTTTTAGTTACTTCAAACTAATATTTTAGTCTTTGCTTTCTTTTATGTTTAAATTATAGATATTTTAATATCTAGTTGTATTCTTTGTTTGTGCTTTAAACAGCTAATAATAAGCCTTTAAATGACAAGATAAATAACTATATAAATATAAAATAAGAGATTTTAGTTAAGGTCTCTAAGTTAAAAAACAAAAAGTCTTTTAAATAGCTAAAACAATAGACTCTTATTCTTAATGGCACTCTTTTATCTGTGAAGATAGTATGGTTGCTTTAATGCTATTTGATTGTGAGTTTATGATGTGGTTGTTTAGCTCTAACTCTTTGCTTAATGAGTTAACTAAGGATTCTAAAATTTCTATCTTATTGCTCTCTCCACTAAGATAGAGTTTGTTTATTTGATCTGTCTGTTTTTTAGTATCTTTATGAATTTGATTTAGTAGCTCTTTTGTTTCATCTTTAGCTTCTAAGTATGCATTTAAATCATCTATTTGTTTTTGATACTCTAGTTTTGCTTGGGCTTTTTTGTATGCAAGTTTTTGTTTTTCAAGCTCTAGTTTAGTTATCTTTGCTTTTCTTCTTCCACCATCATATAACTCCCAAGTAAATGTAACTCCAACTTCATATCCATGTCTGTCCATATCCTTATAGGCTCTTTCATAGTTGTTTCTATCACTTCCATAAAAGTTATACTTAGCATATAGCGAGATAGTAGGATAATACTCTTTTTCTAATGCCTCTTTACTAAGTTTTATGCTTTTAAGCTCAGAGTCTAAAAACTTAGCTTCATAGGTATTGTTAAAGTCTGTAAAGTTATATATACCCATCTCATCACTAAAATTAGCTAGTTCATCTAATGAGTTTATCTTAGTGCTAGTTAAAACCATTATCGTTGAAAGTATTGTTTTAGCTTCTATCTTTAGTGTTTTTAATCTTGTCTTTACATCTAGTAGTTTTAGTTTGTAGTTATTTGTGTCTATACTGCTAAGCTCTCCTGCATTTTTTAATCTTTTTGCATATGTGTTTAGTTTATTGTATGAGTCTTCTAGTTTTGTGTAGATTGATATATTATTTTTAAGTTCTAATGCTTTTTTATAATTTTCAAGTAAATTTAGACTAAGTTCTACTTCATAGTTGCATTTATCATATGTTGATTTTATGATGTTTTCTTTAGAGGCTTTAAGTTCAAGTGTATCTTTTCCAAATGTAAATATATCATACCTAAGAATTATTGATGCTTGGTTTTGATAAGAGGTGGAGGTTGGAAGCCCTGTTTCTCCTACATATATAGAGTTATAATTTTTATCAAATGTATCTGAATACTGAGATGAGGCACTAAATATCAATCTTGGATAAAAATCAGCCTTTTGAAATTTAGTATCTTCTTTGGCTAGTTTTATATCTATATCTTTTATGTTTAGAGTAGGTGAGTCTTTTTTGGCTCTATCTAAAAGATACTCAAAGCTAAATTTAACCTCATTTGCAAAGGCTAAATTTAGTAATGATATAGTTATAAAAGCTAGTGTTATGAGTTTTTTCATTTAACACTAAGCCCTTCATCTAGGTATTTTATAATAGGGTATATAAAAAGCTCAATTACTCTTCTTTTTCCTACCTTTACTTCAGCTACTACACTCATACCAGGCTCCATCTGTTTTAGTTCTCCATCTACCATTAAGCTTGTCTTTAAAGGTTTAACTTTTATTTCATAGATTTCACCTAGCTTTTCATCTTTTATAGAGTCATTTGCAATGTGTATTAGCTTGCCATCTATCTTGCCATATTTTTGAAAGTTAAAAGCATCTACTTTTATAGAGACATTTTGATCAAGTTTTAAAAATCCAACATCTCTATTTAGCATATTTGCACTAATGATTAATGGCTCATCTGATGGGATTATAGATAAAAGCTCTTCAGAGTTATTAATGGATGAGCCAATGGTATGAACTAAAAGTTTGCCAACATAGCCATCAACAGGGGATGATATGATTTGTTGTTTTGTTTGGAAGGTTAGAGCATTAATTTCAGCTCTAACTAAGCTTGCCTCTTTTTGTTTATTTAAAAGCTCATCCATCCACTTTGATTTGGAAGAGCTTTTAAAGACATCAAGCTCTGTTTTAATCTCATTAAGTCTTGCTTTTTCCATTAGTAGTTTTTCGTTTGAGACTATGAGTTGTGATTTTAAATCAAGCTCTTTACTCTTTGCATCTTCATACTCTTTATAGGCTATAATCTCTTTTACTCTATTTAGTTTTTCTACTCTTTTAGTTGCAATATCTTTTAGTAAGGTTAGCTTTTTAATCTCCTCTTCATTTGCTTTAATGGAGTTTATGAGCTGTTCTATTTTAAAGCTGTATTGAGATATGGTTTCATCATAGTTTGTTTTTTGATTTATATAAAGAGATTTTTCATCTATACTTAAATTTACATCTTTTATAAACTCATCTTTATTTACTAAAAGCTCTAACCTTGTTATGGAATATTTTAAGGCTTTTAAGTTCTCTTTTTTTGTTGTTAAATTTACTGTTGATACACTAGGGTCAATCACAATCAAAGGCTGTTTTGCTTTAACCTTATCTCCTTCTTTTACAAGAATTTTAGAGATTATCCCACTTTCAAGTGGTTTTAATATCTTTATATTTCCACTTGGTATATACTTACCACTTGCACTTACAACTATATCTACTTTAGCAAAAAATAGCCAAAAAACTCCAAATACTATAATGGCAATAACTATCCATAAAATTGATCTTCCTATAGGATTTAGCGGTGTCTCTTCAATCTCTACAATGGTTGGTTTAAACTCATATGAATCATCTTTTATATCTTTAAATATTTTAACCATTTTTTACCTTAAATAAACTTAGCAAAGATAGTTGTTTTTTATATGCAGTGTTTGGATTTAAAATTATTGAGTGGGTTTTAATGGGAGTAGTTTGTTGTATTTTAATGGTAGTTAGATCCGTATTCATATTTAACTTACCTGCTTATCATATAGGTTTTTATAGTATCCATTTAGTGCCATAAGCTCATCATGAGTACCGCGCTCTTTTATCTCGCCTTTATCCATTACAAATATCTCATCACAATTTCTTACAGTGCTTAGTCTATGAGCTATTATAATAAATGTTTTATTCTCTTTAATCTTAACTAAGTTTTTATTTATAATGCTCTCACTCTCATAATCAAGTGCAGATGTTGCCTCATCAAATATTAAAATTCTTGGGTTATTTATAAGTGCTCTTGCTATGGCAATTCTTTGTTTTTGACCACCACTTAAAGCTGAGCCTCTTTCTCCAACTAAAGTATCATATCCATTTGGTAACTCACTTATAAACTCATGGGCACCTGAAACAGTTGCAGCTGCAATCACACTTTGCATACTAGCGTTTGTTGCTGCAAATGTTATATTATCTTTTATGCTTCCACTAAAAAGATAGCTCTCTTGTAAAACCACCCCTATGTTTTGCCTAAGGATATATGGGTTTAGATGTCTTATATCTATGCCATCTATATAGATAGCTCCCTCACTTTGAAGATATAATCTCTCAATTAGTTTTGTGATGGTACTTTTTCCACTACCACTTCTTCCAACTATCCCAATGCTTCTATTTGGTGGTATGTGAAGAGAGATATTTTTAAGGACTAAATTTGAACTTGGTGTATATCTAAAGCTAACATTATCAAATCTAATATCACCTTTGATTCTTTCAATTGCTATTGGCTTATTGGTGCTTTGCTCTGTTGGAGTGTTTAGAATATCGCCTAGTCTATCTACACTTAAAAGTGCTTGTTGAAACTCATTCCAAAGACCAACCAAACGCATAATTGGGGCTGAAAATTGTCCTGCAAACATTTGAAATGCAATTAATTGCCCAACACTTAACTTTCCTTCTATTACAAGTCCAACACCAAGATAGAGTATGCTTAAAGTCATTAGTTTTTGAAGTGCTCCTGCAAAGCCTCCTGCTATATTGCTTAAATTGTTTAGATTAAAACTAGATCTTACATATTTGCTTAGATACTCTTCCCACTGCTTTTGCATGCTTCCTTCAATGGCTAGGGATTTTACTGTTTGCATACCTGTAACTGACTCAACTAAGTATGAGTTACTAGCTGCTCCCATTTGAAACTTATCTTCAAGCCTTTTTCTAAGAAGTGGAGTTATAAAAAAGTAGATTAGAGCAATTATAGTTACAAATCCTATGGCAACTAAGGTTAGTTTTACACTATATAAAAGCATCATAGCAATAAACACAAAGCTAAATAAAATATCTAGTAAAACTGTGACTGATTTGTTTGCTATAAAGTCTCTTATGCTATCAAGTTCTCTAACCCTTGCAACTATATTTCCAACTTTTCTGTTTTCAAAGTAGGTCATTGGAAGAAGAACTAAATGGCTAAATAGCTCACTACCAAGCCTTGAGTCTATTTTAGTAGTAGTATGAGCAAAGATGTAGTTTCTACACAAAGATAAAAGCATCTCAAAGATAATAACAGCAAAAAATGCAATTGCAATAACATTTAGTGTGCTTATGCTATGGTGAGTTAAAACTTTATCTAAAACAACTTGAGTAAAAAGTGGAGTAACAAGTCCAAAGAGTTGCATTATAAATGAGGCAATTAATACCTCAAATACAATTCTTTTAAACTTAAGCATTCTTTTATAAAACCAAGCAAATCCAAATTTAACTTGAGAGTTTAATGTCTTATGTGCTAATACTATAAATTTTGGATTTGATATGGCTGTAAGCTCTTCATAGCTTATCTCTCTTGCTTCGTTTCCACCATCATAGATTAAATACTTGTTACCATCTTCTAAAACTTTTAAGATAGTAAAAAAAGTATTATCTTGTTTTTGAACTACAAATGGTGCTTCATATTTTATAATTAAAGCTTTATCAAGTTTTTTAATCTTTGCTCTAAACTCACAATGTTTTGCAATCCTAACAAACTCTTCAATGCTTGGTTCAATCTCATTTAGGGCGAATTTGTTAATTATAGTGTTTGCATCAAATGGAATTTTATTTATAGCAGTAATTAGCCCAAGTGAGCTAAGAGCTGTTTTCATAAGAGCCTTTGTGTTGTTATTTATCTATAGTTTAAATTAAGTTATTTTTTAATTTATGTAAACTATAAATTTATATTAAATAAAATTATAACTATAAAATAATTAAAACAAGATTTAATATGCTATAAATTAATATTGTTTTTCGTTTTTATAGAAATAATCCTAAAACATATTACTTTGTTTTAGGATTTATCTAGTTATAAATTGGCTTTATTAAATTTTATAAGTTAAATTTATAAACTAGATAAATACCCATGTTTGTTTTAATTATTATTTGGCACTTTGCTTTTAATATAGTTTGCATCTATTTCAAATCTCAAACCATCAGTTGTTTGCAAATAATAAAATTTCCCTAAAGTTGATAATGCTTTTATGTTGTGGAGTTCTATCATGTCTTTGTTATCGCCTTTATCTATATATGTATTTGATTCTTTATTTTCACAATTTTCTTTACAAATTTCATCAGGTAATGTGTAAAACGCTTTTTTATCTAAAACTAGGGTTTTATAATTGATGTTGCCGTAATTTAGAATTTTAAAAACATTTCCAGAGGCTAATATAGCTAAAGAAAATAAAATCATAAAGAATGAGCTAATAAAAGTCAGTTTAAAGTCTTGTTTTGTAAAATGATTTGCAATTAATAACACCCAAAATAACCACATACCAAAGAATAGTATAAACCATATCAGCCATAGGTTATTGGATTTTAATGGTATAATAAATGACAAAATTAGAATTATAATCAATAAAATAATATTAAAAATATTAAAAACTTTTTCATTGTTTCTATATCTTATTATGCTACTTAAAAATATTAAGCTTGAATACCATAAAATGGGGCTTTAAACGCATTAAAAGAAGCGAAAATCATTCTATTTTTATTAAATTTTATTGATATTATAGCATACTTTTCTAAAAATATGTCTAAAAATAAATTTTAAATGACAATATCATTTAAAAAAACAGCCCTTTGCTTGACTTCTTTTGGCAAATATTTTGCATACGAGCGATAAGTTTCATTCAAGTCCTTATGTCCCATCATTTTGCAACCAACCCACATCGGCTCCTCACCACGACTTAGCATAACGGATGCAAACGAATGCCTAGTGTCGTAAAGTCTGCGTATATTATAGCCAAGTTTTTCTTGCAAATCATTAAATTTAATCCTTATCATTGAACGAGAACGCCTAAAAATTCTTTTATTTTTATCACTTGCATCTAGCTTTATAAGTTCTTTATAAACGATGCTAAGCATATCAATCGTGCGATTACTTGTTTTGGTTTTTGGAGAATCCACGATACCGACATCAGAAAGTGTTTTATTGATGCGAATTTGTCTATTTTCAAAATCTAAATCACCAAAAGTAAGAGCGAAAATCTCGCCAGTTCTAGCACCTGTAAAAAAAGCAACTATCAAAAATAAACGTAGTTCCTCATCGTTCGCATTTTTTATAAGTTCTAAAATTTCTTCAAGGCTAAAAGGTGTAAATTTTTCATCGTTCACATTGTCATATTGTTGTTTGAATCTTGGCATGTAAAACGGGTTTTTTGAGATTAAATCATTATTTACAGCATAGCGAAATAACATTTTTAAAAAGGAGCAATAGCCACTAATAGAGCTATCTTTTAAGCCTTTATCCTTAAAAAATTGAACAAATTCAACACTATGATGCCTTTTAAAATCAGGTAAATAATGGATGCCTTTATATTCTAAAAAATCACTAACAGCATTACTCATAACACCATAAAGCTTAATAGTTTTGTCTTTTAAAAAAGATTTTTCTTGAAGCAAATTATTAATCACACTATCAAAACTAAACTCGCTACTATTTTTTATAAGCTTTAATTCATTTTCTGTTTTTCTTAGTTGACGATCGACTTGGGAATTCTCAAGCTCATAATAATCACGCCTAGCTTTTTCGAGTTCAGCCTTAGAACCTATAAACCTATCATAATTTTTACGTATAAAATCAAATGCAAGAGCAGACTTTTTAATACCAGTAGAGCGACGAATTCTCTCACCATCTTTTTGATGGTCAACATAAAACCTGCCTTTTTGAATATAAATATTTCTATTTTTTGGTAAATTTTTCATAAGTAGATTTTAGCAAAAAAATCTCAATAAGTAAATTTAACATATAAGCATTATTCCCTTAATATAAATAAATATTTTATTATAATATTAAATTAATAGTATAATTTAAGATTTAAAAATAATATAAAATAATATTTCAAAGCTTAAAGTCCATAATAAAGGGATTAATATATTAAAAATAGCTTAAAAATAATCTAAATTTATACTAAGAATTACAAAATGTTCCGATAAAACGATTTTTTAAATTAAGGTTCAAGTCTAAAAATAAGAACACAACATAGCATTTAAAGGTTTTTAAAGGATTAAGCAAAAATTAGAATAAAAGTTTAAGTTTTTACAAAATGTTCCAGCCCTTACTATATATAAAATACAAATTTAAAAAGGGAAAAGAAATTAAATATTGGAGAGTTTAGAAATTTAGAATTTTTTAAATTTTATTTAAATTTGACAAAACTTAAAAAAATATTAAATTATAGTTTTAGTACAGATTTTAGATTTTTTTATTTTTTTGCTTTTTAAGAAAAAATTTATTTTAATTATTAATGACAAAGGGATTTTTTAAAATTTGAATGATTAAAATATTTTTTTAATGTTTTAATGGTTGTTGGCAATTTTGATTAATTTTAAGGGGTATTTTAGGGCTTAAAAATAAAAAGTAAGGAAAACATACGAAAAAAGTTTAATTTTGATTGTAGAGCATTTAAATGGCATTTGTGAGCATTTTTAAATTTTTAGCCGTTTTTTTGTTTTTTGTGTGTCATTTTTTACAGCTATTTTAAATTTAAATAGAAGTAAAATACTTTAAAAGTGTTTGTTTAAAATTAACACTATGAATTAAATTAATAATAGGACTAAACGATGATCGATAAGCTAACACAAGAGCAACTTAACGAATGGAGTTATCTTCAAGAGCAAGAAATATATGAACCATTAGAACAAAAAAATAACAGATCAGAATTAGAAGAAAATAAAGAGAAGAAAAAACAAGCACAGCAAAGTTTTAATTCTTCTAATGAACATTTAAGTAAAGATGCAAAACAAGCCATTGAAACATTAGAAAAAAAAGAAAAAATAGATGAGAAAATACAAGAAAAACAAGCAGAACTAAACGAATTTAAAAGCCCAAAACAAAAAAGAGAATTTTTAAAAAACAAGTTGGATAATATAAAAAATAATCAGAATTTAAAAGAGAGCTTGGAAATTTTAAAAGAAAAAGAAAAATTAGACGAGCAAATAAAAGCAAAAGAAAAAGAGATAAAAAATGAAAATTTAAAAGACAATACTAACGAAATAGAAAAAGGGAAAGAAAACCAAGAAGAACAAGGCAAGAAGCAAAATCAAGGTAACTCAGCCGAACAAGATGACTGGGATAAAAGAGCTAAAGAACTTGAGCTACAACACGAAAAAGAGCTAGAAGCATTAAAAGAACAACAATCAAAGCTTGAAGCAAATTTTCAAAAGTCTATAGACAATTTAATGAACAGCGATGGGATAAATGGTGTAATTACGGCATTACAGGAAATGGATAGAAGCCTAGAAATGATGTTAAAACAGGGGAAAGAAGAAAGCGAAACTAAAGACAAACAACGTAAAGAAAAACTAGAAATGGCATTTGATAGTCCTAATTTTAAAGAAGTTGTAGGGGATTTGGTAAAAGAAGTATATAAAGAACAAAAAAAGGTTAAAAATGGTTTAACAACTATGGAAAATGAGCAAATAAATTATACTAAACTACAAAGTACATATGAAAAAGAAACCAAAAAAGGATTAGATGTTAAAGGATATGAAAAATTAAAAACAATGATAAGCAACATAGAGAAAGAAACTCCAAATTTCAAAGAAAATTATCCTAAATTTTATAAAAAAATAAATGATACTTTAAAACAAACAAAAAATAAAATTTTAAACAAAAGCACAAATGTGCTTGAAAGGAACTAGCAATGACGGGCATTACTATTGGTAAAGAAGAAAATGGTGGACAAATGGAAGTTAAAAATTTTGAAGGTCTTATGTTTAATGTTAGCAATTTTTATGGCGATTTAGATTATTTTGCCACATATGCCACCATAACAAAGGAAGAAAAAAAAGAATTTTTAAAATCTTTAACTCCAAAACAAAAAAGAGAGATTATAGAATATATAATAGATGATCATTGTAAAATTGACAAAATAGATAAAAATGAAATGAAAAGTATAGAATTAACTGAAATAGCAGTTAGAGCCGAAGACATCAACTTTGCTATGTATTTAGCAAACGAACATAATCCTAAAAAAGCAGAATTTTATTATAAAGAATACGAACAGATTGGAATAGATTATGGGCAACATATAATTCTATCAAATGAAAAATTTATAGATGAAGATAGTAAACAAAAAACAATTGAAAATAAAGAAATTTTTGTAAAAGAAAATTTGATTGAAAGAGCAATAAGCTCGACTAAAGCCAAAAAGATAACAAATGAAAGATTGTATGAGCCAACTAAAAAAGAATTAAATAAAGATGGAAGTGTAAATGTCGAATGGTTGGAAAAATCATTCTATGAAAAAATAGACAAAGATTATATATTAGATTTAAGCATTTTAAGAAATGAATACAAAAAAATGGACAGAGAAGCAAAAGTATATGATAAATTAAAAGAATACTTCCAAAAAAATAAAAAAAGAGATATACAAGATATTGACAAAGATATCAACAAAGAAAGATTTAAATTTAATTATCCAAAAATGTATGAAAAACTAGAAAAAGAAATGAAAAAGGAAAAATCAAAAGGACAAGAGCGATAAATGCAACAAAATAACGAAGAAATAACTCCATATAGCAATAAAACACCTAAAGAAAAACTGGAATACATAAAAGAAGTTTTAAACAGCCAACAAGATAATAAACAAAACCAAGAAGAAAAATATATTGAATTAAATCAAGCGTTGGCTGTTTCATACGAACCATATAATCAAGATAAAGCTTATGAACATATGTTTAACAATATCAAAATACTTGATATGCCAAAGCAAGAACAAAATAAAATATTTCAAGAAGAAAATCCAAAATTATACAAAGAATTAAAAAATGAATTTGAACTTATGCAAAATGAGAGTAATCTTCAAAAGAAAACATTAAATGCAGATATAAAAACTATAATTAAATCCTATGATGAATTTAAAATAGGAAAAAATATAAACAAAATTAGATTTAAAACACACTATCCAAAGTCTTTTGAAAAAATGCAAAAAGCAAATGATAAAGATTTGATACTTAACAATAAATTAAAAGGAAGATAAAGGATAGCAAATGAAAAAAACATTAATAGCACTAAGTATTGCAACTTCACTATATTTGAATAATTTAAATGCTGGTGGAATTCCAACAATTGATGTTGCTGCGATTGCACAAGCTGTAGTTGGATATACTCAAACTTTAAAAGATTATGCGGAACAAATTAAACAATATGAGCAAATGGTTCAAGACACATTAAACTTTGAAAAACAAATGAAAGAATTAGGTGTTGATATGAATGATGTTAATCAAATACTAGGAGATGTAACACAGATGATCAATTCAATGAAAGACATCTATAGTAGCGTTAAAAATATTCCAGAAGATATTATGGGTGACGTGGCAAGAGTTAAAATGGCTTGTTCGTTTTTAGAAACAAATAGTCAATTTTTTGGAATATCGGTTAAGACTTCAAGCAATAAACTAACAAGCAAAATAAATCAATGCACTTACGCACTAAGAAATGGAGTAAATTTAAGCAAAAGTATAGAAGAAATAACCGCCAAGATGAATGCATCCATTGATCCAATAGAAAGAGCAAACTATAAAGCTCAGATTGCAAATATTAAAAATGCGGAAAAATTTTTACAAGCAAGAGAGAATGCAACAAAGACTGATGCATTATTGGCATTTGAAGATGTGTTTCACAAAGAAGATAAAACAAATTCATACTCAAAAGCAAAAATGAATGACGATTTAAATAAATTCGCAAAACAACTAAGTAAGGCAAACAATCAAAAACAAGCCCAAGCACTTACAAACTCATTACTGCTTAAAATTTTAGAAAATTTACAACATCAATATGAGTTAAACATCAACTATACAAGCACAATGGCATCAAGTAGGCATTCATATAATAACAGCAATAAAAATTTAACTGAAGAGAGTTTTAATAAAAACGTAGTCGAATATAAACGCAATGATAATATATTTGAACCCGAAACAAAACAGCTACCAAAAGATGAACTAGGACTTCCAAAATTTATATTCAAAAGGAGTAATTAAAATGAATAAAGTTGATTTGTGTGGATATCTGGGAAGAGATTTTGAATTAAGATACAGCAACGCAGGAAATACAATAGCAAGTAATTCATTGGCAATAACTAAAAAATGGACAGATAGTAGCGGAAACAGAGTAGAGCATACAGATTGGATACCTATTAAACTATTTGGCAAAACGGCAGAAGTAGCAAATCAATACTTTAAACAAGGCTCTCAATTTTTATGCTCAGGGGAATTAGCAACAGACGAATATATAGATAATAACGGAAATACGAGATATATTTGGGAAGTTAGAGTTAAAGAATTTTATTGGTTAAATAAAAAAGGGGATAAAAAAGACGTTTGCGATCCAAACAAAACCGAAAATATACTTGACTCGAATTTAGAGCCAAGTGAGAGCATAATGCACGAAGAAGAAGCACAAATTTCAACAAAGGAGTAGAAATGAAAAAACGAGTTTTAGTCATAATTTCGGCTTTGTTTTTAGCAAGTAGTCTAAATGCAGGAGATATACTAACAGGTGACACAAAACTTGCTTGTGAAGCTATTTTATGTTTATCTAGCGGAACAAGACCTAGCGAGTGTTCTCCATCATTAAAACGTTATTTTAGTATTCATCACAGACATTGGAGCGATACTGTTAATGCCAGAAGAAATTTTTTAAGACTTTGTCCTGTTGGCTCATCTGCAGTCGACGATAAAGTATTTGCAGATTTAAGAGACAATGTTTTGCCTAATCTAAGTGCTGATAAATGCACAGCGGAATGGTTGAATAATCATCCTGAAACAAAATGTGTTAAAGAAAATTGTGGGGATAAAAGATGTCATTGTATAGAGTATAAATACAGACCAAGAACTAAGCTTTTTGGATTTTGTAATGCACTTTATAATCATAAATACACAAATGTTAAGCCAAAAAATGTATGTAAAAATACTAGATGGTATTCTAGCATAGAATGGTCTAGTGAAAAGGCTTATACAAATATTTCAAAAGATGAATATAATAATTTAAAAGCAAAAGGCTTTAAAAATTTAATAGTTAACACAAGTAGTAGTAAATTTTGTAAAAGATCAAACTCAGAGTTTTGCAAAACTTATTATAAAGTAGAAAATATTAAAAAAGATTGCTGGGTAAATAAGGATTAAAATTGCTATGGAAGTAAAAAAAGAAAATTTAGCAGAACTTCCATTGGATGAAATTTTAAAAAATAACGGTTACTACGAGAAGAGAAATAAGAGCAGTAGAAATTATAAGACACTTACAAACGATCAAGACGATACAATAGTTATATCACGCCAAGCCAATGGGCATTATTTATATTTTAATCCAAGTGACAATGACGATAGGGGAAATATTTATAATTTTGCAAAGAATCGTGGTGTAGGAATAAGAGATCTAATAAACATCGATAGAATAAATATAAACGAATTAAAAAGCAATATAAAACCGATAGAAACAACAAATCAAAGCAATAAAAAAGTAATAGAAGACTTTAAAAAATTACCTATTATTACAAGCAATTCATTTTTAGTAGTCAAAAGGAAAATTGATCCCCAAATTTTAAATAGTTTTAGCATGTTAAAACAAGATGAAAAATATGCAAATGCCATAGCACCAAGTTACACTTGTAAAAGCTTTCGCAATGGAGAGAAAAAAATTGAATTTTTAATCCAAACAGGAAGTGTTAGCTACCTTTCAAAACCTCTTACTAAAGATAGGCAAGGAAATCCTTATGACAAGCCAATTAAACAGCTGTGCAACGGAAACAAAGGATTAGAAATTTTAAAAGGGGACGACTCGCAAAAAAATTTAGAAAACTTTAAATATATTGTAATTTGCGAGAGTGCAATAGATGCTTTGTCATATTGTGAACTAAAAAAGTTAAATTTAAAAGAAACTATTTTATGCTCAACAAATGGGCAAATATCAAGTAGCCAAAAAGAAGTATTTAGTTATCTAAATGAAAAAGCTACAGATGCAAATATAATACTAGCATTTGATAACGATAAAAAGGGGATAGAATTTAATGGCATAGTAAAAGAGATAATCCCACGAGCAGTAACAGATAAAGCCATTTTAAAAGACTTTAATGATGATTTGGTTGTAGGGAAAATACTTGGACTAAAAGCTGATGAAATTAGCAAAGAGAGTATCACAAAGCCATTAAACGAATTTAACAAAAAAGTGGAATATTTATCAAAGAAATATGATATTTTAGAACCACAGGCGAAAAACAATAAAGTAAAGGAACTATTTGGATGTAATATGTCTAAATTTAAAGAAATAGAGCTAAAAGTACGATGTTTAGCAGAAATGAGAGAGTGTTATAAAAGACTAGATATCGTCTGTAAAAAAATAGAAAAAGATTATTTAAAACAGAGATAAAGGGGAAATAAAATAGGGCTTTTTACACTTTAAGGCTTATATAAGCTTACAAAATATAACTAAAAAACCGATAAAATCGCTATTTGATAGCATTTTATGAATTACAACTTTTTACAAAATGTCCCGATAAAGCGAAAAGGAAATTAAAACATGGATAGACGCTATAATAAATTTGAAAGAGCATATGAAACAATGATGGAATTATCAAAAGCTCCTCTTCCCTTTGAGCAAATAAGCAATATAAACGACAAAGAGATTATATTTTTAAAAAAACAATAGAAATGATGGTAAATTATCTTGACTCATTAGGCTTTGAATTTAAAGGTTTAAGCGAAGAAGTCCTAACATTTATCGACGAAGAGATAGAGCAAAGAAAACAAACAAAACTATATTTAACCCATTTTTAACGCATATATAACCTATAATTAAATTTACTTTTAACTCACAAAAGTAAAACATACACCAGAAATAAAAAGAAATAAGTGGCAACTCCTTCATTAAAACAGGTGTTTTTTACACTTTAAGGCTTGTATAAGCTTACAAAATATAACTAAAAAACCGATAAAATCGCTATTTGATAGCATTTTATGAATTACAACTTTTTACAAAATGTTCCGATAAAGTAGAATAAAAAACAAATAACAAAAAAAGAAAGAGCAATGAATTGTTATAGCATATTCAAAATAGTCTCTTTTTTGTAAAATAAATAATACATAATAAAAAAAGAGATTATATTTTAAATAACACTTTATAACTTATAAATAACTTTATAATAACTAATTATTTAACACTTTATAACTTTAATATAACTAATATTTTACTATATATTTAACACAATATAATCATATTTTAACACACTTTAAGAAAATAGTGGTATAATTATAAGAACATATTTATTCTAAAGTATGTATAATTTTGGAAAATTCAAGGAGAAGATTATGCAAAGGTTTAAAACTTTAGTAGCTATTGCTACAACAGGGGTTATAATATCAGGATGCAGTGAATTAAAGTTACCCGAACCACCAAAGATGCAAAGTAGCAAACAAACAAGCGATATTAATAGTATATCCTCAAAAAAACCTGATCAATTAACAGAAGTAGAATGTAAAAGACTATTAAAAATGGAGAAAGAAGCAAAAGAAGCAAAAAAGATAGCCGATGAAGAAACGAGAGTTAAAGGGCAAAGAAATGTTCAAGGCAATATTTATCTTGATGCAGCAAACAAAATGGCAAAACTCAATAAAATATATTATTTAACTGAAAAGTTGAAATATTGTAAAGAATTAGGTAAAGAGACAGTCAATATCGATATAGATAAAATAATGGAAATAAATCGATAAATTGGAAAAAGATAGACAGAATATAGTTTAAAAATCATTTGATAAAGATTACAATAAAAAGAGTAAAAAATGATAGTTTTAAAACAAGAATATAAAAACTCTATTTTGACAAAAGATGCTATATTGGAGTATTTATCAGAACTAAAGTCAAACCTTAAAAATGATGGCATTAAAAAAATAGGCTTATTTGGAAGTTATGCCAAAGGTTATGCTGATGAAAATTCAGATATTGATATAGTTGTTTTAGCGGATAAAAAAGAGTTTTTAGAGAGACTAGATGTGTATAATGCACTTGAGTATTTGGATAATTTAAGAAAGCAAATTTCAAATAAATTTCACAAATCTGTAGATATTTGTGATTTTTACTCAGAACAAAAAATGGAAGATAATAAAATAGTAAAAGGGGCAATTTATGTCTAAGCACATCCGAAGATTGGAAATAGCGGTTGAAAAAATAGAAGAAATAGAAAAAATTTGTAGTTTAAAAGGGGTTAAAAAAGCTTTAGAAGATGAGTCAATTTTAAAACCTGCCATAATGAAACACTTTGATGTAATTCATCAACAATTTGAAAAGTTAGAAAAAGATCAAGAATATAAAATTTTAAGTAAATTTGACAAAGACGAACTAAAAGGATTAAGGCGTGTTAGAAACTGGTCTTCACATGATTACGATAATATACAAAATGAAATTATAGAGCAAACAATACATACAAAATTACCAAAACTTAAAGGAAATATACAAGAAGTTTTAAAAGAGACAAAAAAAGAACTATGTAAAAATTTAGAAAAAAATGTTGATTATTTTACCAAAAAAAAAGATATTTTAATGCCACAAGCAAAAACAGAACTTATAAGAAGCATTGAAAAAGAGTATAAAAAATTACAAGAGCATAAAATTGAACTAGAGAAGCCATATGGCGATAAGATAAAAAATATAATTAAAGAAAATTCAAAAGAAAATCAAAAATAAATTATGAGAAAAAGGGAGAAAAACTACTCCCTGTACGCATTTTGTCTAATTTCAAAGCCATCTTTGCTTTTAGATTTTGATTTATTAATGCCACTACGAGAGCTGAATTTATCTGCCATGTCTGCTTCTTTTTTGATTTTAGCCAGTCGCTCATTTGGCTGGGTACTAAGTACAGAAACACCCTTAAAATATTCTTTAAATAAAAAGTCATTTTTGTTTATATTTTCACTTTTTAAAAGCTTTTTAGAAACATATTCAAACCGCTTCTCACACACTTCAGTAATAAATTCTTTATTACTATTAAGCCGTTTTTTAAACTCTTTAGCTTCATCAGCTCCAAGTTCTGAATGTTCTAAAATGTATAAATTTTTATCCAAAGTCTCAAGCTTTTTACCTAGTTTAAAAAGACTTTCATTGTGACCGAGCATCCTAGTAACGATTAAGCTATCATCAAAGTATTTTTTAGCATTGTCATCTTTTCTATCGCGAAGCACGGCTATGGCTCGTTTAACTTTTGTATAATTCTCAAAATCAGCCTTACTCGCACCTTTGTTTTTCGGATAAAGCTTGTTGTAGTTATAGCTAAAATTTTCAAGCAAAGTAAGCCCAACTGAGCGGTCTTTATAGTTTGCGAGTTTCATCTCGTTAAGGCGATTAGCTTCATACGTTAGCTTGTTAATATTTTTAATTTCAATTAAAATTTTATTGCTTTTGTCCTTGATAATTTTATTGCTTTGCTTTAATTCTTTAGCAAGTTTATACGATTTTTTATTTCGCTTTTTAGCATAGAGTAAGAAAAGTTTTAAAAGCTCTTCATTGACTTTTTTAAGTTTCTCAAGATCATCATTCATAGTTTTAATTCGCTCAGCAGTCGAGTTGTATTTTTCTCTGTTTTTATCTTGCATTTTATCATAATAGTCGTTGATTTTATCCTTAGCCGTATAATCATCCGCCTCAAGCTTAATACTAGATTTTATTTTGTTAAATTGGTTTTTTAAATCCTTATCCAAGAAATTTTTATTTTCATATTTTAGACCACGAGCTGATAGGGCATAAGCAAATGCATCCCTTGCATCATCAAAAAATTCTCTAATCTCCGTACGACTATCAAAGTGAATTTTTTTGCCAGTAAAATTATTTCTTTTATTTAAGACCACATGTACATGCGGATTATTCTGATGAGTATGCGTTACAAACACATACTTATGTCCTGTAAAATTAGTACCAAGAACACTCTTAACACTTTGCTCTAAAGCTTTTAATTTTTGTTTATCACTGCATGGCTCTTTGATAGAAAACATTAAATGCCATGCATCTTTTGAGTTTAGATTTTTGCCAAAATCCTTGCTCCATTCTATCATCACTTCATCACTGCTTACTTTCTCCCCTTTTTCATTAATAGCTGTGCCGTCAATAGAATTTTTAAGAGCATAATCAATGCATCTTTTAATTGAAGTTTTTGGTAAATTTGAAATCATTTTAATAACGGATTGTTTGGTAAAATTATTTTTTGAAAAATTAGTATTAGATCTTGCAAATCCTCTACCACCTTCAAAATAAATATTTTTATGCTCGGATTTTGTAAATTTAGTTCGTCCAGCTCTGATAGCTTTTAATTCATCAAAATATTTATCCCAATCAATACTACTCAAAACAATCTCCAAAAAAAATAAAAAATATTTGAAAATTATATTAGCTTAGTAAAAATAAAAAAGAGATTAGAAGAAGTAAGGCAGGATAACCCCTTTTGTGTGCCATTTTTTAGCATAAATACCGAAAAAATCGGCATTTATAGCTGATTTTTGAATTTTTAACAAATTTCAAAAATAAAATAAAAAAGGCTTTGCATTTTTATTTTTGAATAAAACAAAGTAATTAAAGAAAAAATAGAAAATTTTAAAAAAATATTTGAAAAATTTTAAAACTAATAAGAAATAAAAAATCATATTTGCAAAAAACAAAAAAGAATAAACAAAATTATAAAAATATGTAAAAAATGGAAAAATAAGAAAAAAATTTAATTAGAACATTTTGCAAAACAATATTTTTTAAAAAAACTTCATCAAACATCGCAAATATAATAAAAACTAAAAAAATCAAAAAGTAAATGAAAATATTAAAATAAATTAAATACACTTAGCAAATGCCTATAAAATGGTAATTTTAAAAAATAAAATTACAAAATGTTTCTTTTTTGATTTTGATATAGTTATGAAATAAAATCATAATCAAAGGACAACTCAATGAAAAAAATTTCAAAAAACCTCAAAAAGATTTACTGGCTCTTAGTATGTTCGCCAGTCTTTTTATTTGGTGCAGGAGACAATGTGCTTAAAAAAATGGCAACTGCTGCAAATGAACAAATCACGGAAGCTGGAAGTAGTGTAGCAAGTGTTTTAAATACAGTCATTCTTGTACTTGGTGTTTTATGGATTATATTTTTAGCATTAGTTGCATTCTTTAATATTGAAGCTGCAAAAAATCACGCAAAATCTATTTTAATTGCTTCAATTATTCTTGGTATTTGTTACGGATTAACTGCGGCGGCAATGTAAGGAAGCAAAAATGATAGTAACAGACTGCTATATGGATTTAACTAAAAAAACAAAAATAATAGGTTTAACTTCAACGAGCTTAATTATTGTATTTATAGCTGGATTTATAGCGTGGTTTGTTTTAATTTTATATTCATTAGTGGTTGTGGCAGTTTTATACTGCTTGTTTTTTATTTTAGAATTTTTTGATGAAGATATATATGCAATCATCGGTTCTAAAATGAAAATTTCTCAAAATAAATTTTATGCATAGGGTTAAAAATGGCTCGTGGATTAATTGATGTATTTAAAGACTGGAAGAAGGAAAAACAAAGGGAAAAAGAAAAGCAAGAGTTAAGCTTTGACAATGCCAAAAATGAAAAGAATGCAAAAAGCAACAATAAGCAGACAAACCGAAGCGGATTAAATAAAAAAGCAGACAAGATGATAATGTTAGCAGAACCACAAATTTATACATTAGCAAAAGAAAATAATATCGCATGTAAATATGGAGATAATGTAATAATTACAAAAGATGGCAATGCAACCATAGCAGTAGAGCTAAAGGGAACGAGCTATGCTGGAATTAGTCTAGATGATGAAACAGATTATCTTTTAAATCGTGTTATGTTTTTTACAACATTAAAAAACGATGTAGAAATAAATTTAATTATTAAAAAAGATAAACAAGATATAACTAAAATTAAAAAAAGAGATATAAACCCATACGCAGAAGAGATAATAGAAAAATGGGAGACAAATCAAGATATTTACTCAATAAAATATTACTTAATTATCTCAACAATCACTAAAAATTTAACAGGCATACTTGAAAGTTTTAAGACAAAAGTAACAAGCGAACAAAACGAAGAAAGTAGCGAGAGTGCAAATTTAAGACAAAAGATAGATCTATTAAATGAAACGCTTTTAAATATTAAAAATTATCTCTTAATTTATAATCCATGCCAGATGAAAGCTGATGAAATAATTAATTTTTATGCTACATACTCAAATGCAAAAGAAACCAGCCTAAGATATACAAACGAATTAATAACGGATTGTTATATAAGCTCAGACGTTGAATTTAAAAAAGATTATATAGAATTTTTTCGCAACGACGGCACTACCAAATATGCAAGATTTATAAGTGTTAAAGCCTACGAAACAGAGCAGTTAAAATCACTTATTACTTCAAATCTAATCAAAAGTAATAATGAATTTATGGCAATGATTTATTTTAAAGCATATGAAAAAAGAAAAGCAATCAAAAAAATAAAAGACACAAAAACATTCTCAGTTGATTTAGTAAAAGCAGAGCTTGATGAATTAATGGAGTTAGTTCAAGCAGACAGAGAAAACTTAGTAGAAACAAGCTTTTCAGTATATTGCCTAGCAGATAGCTTATCAGAGTTAGACGATAAAGCAAACAAGCTTAAAAATATTCTTGAAAATCAAGGGTTAAATGTCGTAAGAGAGACACTAAATCAAAAACCACTTTATTTTAGTTTCTTTCCAAGCAGGGGAAATTTAAATGCAAGAAAAAAAACGCTAAACATAAGCAACTTATCCACAATCGCTAACTTTGAAAACGAAGTAACAGGCTTTAATAGAAATGATTGGGGAGATGAAGCAGTAACAACATTTAAGCATATAAACCAAACACCATTCCTTTTTAACTTCCACTATACACCAGACGGCGATAGACCAGCAGGTCATACAATGATAATGGGTGGAACTGGAAAGGGAAAGACAACACTTGCCGAGTTTTTAATGACAAATCTATTTAAATATCCGATAAACATATTTGCAATGGATAAATTAAGAGGAATGAGCAACTTTACAAACTATATGGATGGAGAGTATCACGACAGCGAAAGCGAAGAGTTTAAACTAAACCCATTTACCCTTACCGATACACACGAAAACAGGGAATTTTTAAAATCATGGCTTCAAATGATGGCAGAGATAAAGATAGATGAACACGAAGAAAAAAAGGATATTAACAGCACAGTAGATAGAATGTATGAAATGAAGCAACCAAACCAAGTTATAACACTTAGTGACTTTATAATTTCACTTCCAGCCGACAATGATGGAAAATCAAGATTAAAAACAAGGTTTGATAGCTATAAAGGTTCAATATTTGATAACAAAGAAGATGCTCTAAATTTCAAAAAACAACTATCAGTACTAAATATGGATGGCATATTAACCAATAAGAAAACATCAGCACTTACAGCGATGTATATATTTCATAAGTTAAAAAACCAAGCAAAGAATAGTACCGATACTAGGGGTTTTTTCTGTTTTATAGACGAACTTAAAGATTATCTACAAGATGAAACTATGCAAGAAAAAATCCTAGAAAGCATACTAGAAGTAAGAAAGATAGGCGGAGTAATGTGTATGGGCTTTCAAAGCCTTAGCCTCTTTAAACAAATTGAAAGGGGTTCATCGTTTTTAGACAACATCGCAAATTTTATTATATTTCCAACAAGTAGCACAGAAGCATTAAACGAAATGCACGAAATGATAGGACTTGCACCAACGGAAATCAAATACTTAAAAGAGAGCAACTCAAGCTCAAGAGAAGTGCTTTTAAATATGAAGTTAAGAAACGAGAGTGCAAAACTAAATATAGATCTCTCAAAACTAGGAAGCCTATTAAAAGCATTCTCATCAAGTTCAGACAATGTAATGCTAATCAAAAAGTTAAAAGAAGAAAGCCCAAAACATTGGCGAAAACTATACTTAGAACACAGATAAAAAGGAGTAATGCAATGAAAAAAATAGTGATTTTAACAGCAATAATAATGATGTTTTTAAGTGGATGTGCAAACAAGCCGAACAAAATAGAAAAGATAAGCCCTTGTGCTTATTGTGACTTTTCAAAATAGGATTTAAAATGGCATTTGAAGATAGAAAAGTAGACCCAAATTTTATTTTTAAAATGGAAAGAAGCATTAAAGCATATATGCTTTACATCATTATAGCCTTAGCAGTTGTAAGTGTTAGTTTATCAATAGCACTAGCACTATTGACACCTTTAAAAGAAACAAAGCCAGTTTTGCTTAAATTTAGTGATGCTGACTCTCGCTTTGTAACCATTAGCGACACAAGCCTTAATATAAGGGGAGACGAACAGCTATTAAAAAGCATAATAGCTGGATATGTTAAAAATAGAGAACTAATAAATAGAATTGATGACATCGAACGATACAACGAGATAAGAACACAAAGCAGTAGGCAAGTATGGGAAGCATTCCAGACTTTAGTAGCCGATCCAAATTCAATTTATACCACAAAAAATTATTATAGAGATATTCAGATTTTAAACGTCTCTATTTTAAGCAAAAACGTTGCAACGGTAGACTTTCAAGCAGAAATCACGAATCCATCAGGAACGGATAAGAACTTTAAGAAATATAGAAGTGCAATAGAGTATGACTTCCAAAACCAAAGCAGTACATATTTGGACAACATAAAAAATCCTACAGGCTTTATAGTTAGCAAATACAGAGTCACGCAAATACTCGATGAAAGAAAAGATAAAAAATGAAAAATTTAACAAAAATATACATAATTTTAGCTACGGCTTTAAATTTAAATGCTCAGGGGCTTAGTGAAGAACAAATGAGCGAAGTAAGAGCAATTATGAGACAAACTCAAGAGCTAGTCAACGAACAGAAACAACAAGACCAGTCTATGGGTGAAAACATTTTTAATGATAAAACAAAAAATATTAATAAAAACATCCAAACAAGTGTAGGTATAAATCCATTTGGAGTATATGGACAAAAAAATTATCAAGAACATCCACAAGATGAGTATATAAATTTTGATGGTTCGACTTCCCAAGAGCCAAGAGAGTATAGCAAGGAAGAGATGGAGCTTATGCGAAATGCTATAAGAAATCAAGACTTAAAAGCATTACAGAAAAAATTTCACTCAAAAAAATATAGCGGATTTGAGAACACCAAAACAATAAAATACACACCAAACAAGACTCACAAAATAAGAACTCGCCATGCAATGGCAACAACTTTAATCTTTGACAGCCCAATAGAAAACTTTATACTAGGAGATCAAACAGGCTTTAAACTAGAGCTAATCCCAAATAAAGATGATGCAATAGCAGTAATTCCGCAATTAATAGGAATTGATACAAGTCTTACAATTTTTACAAGAGATGGAAAAATACATACATTTTACATATTTTCAACAGACTATAAAAATACAAAAGACCCAAGCTTTGTGATTTATATGAAAGATGAAGAAGCAATAAGAGCAAAACAGGCAAAAATAGAGAGAGACAATAGAGATTATAAAATCATACAAGATGGTATAGCAGAGCTAAAAATAAAGAAAAGCGATATTTACAATGGATACATACAAAAGGCAAACAAGGAAAACGAGTGGCTACTATCGGCTGAAATTTTTGATGATAAGAAATTTACTTACTTTAAATATCCAAAAGATGAACTACCTCAAGTACCAGCAATTTTTGCTGTAATCGATAATCAAGACAGCCCAGTAGAGACAAGGGTTATAGGAGATTACATAATAGCCGAGACCATAAATCCGAGATTTACAATTAAAAGCGGTAATAGCTATATATGCGTAGGACGAAAAGAGACAAAAGAAGAAAAAGATAGAAAAGAAATGAGAAAGAATTTAAACATAAGCAAAGAAGCAATAAAAGAAAGACAAAAAGTCAATAAAGAAAAGCAAAATCAAGCAATAAACAGAATAAAAGGAATATAAAATGAAAAAAGGGAAAAAAGCGTTATTCTTCAGCATTATGGCATTATATGCAATACAATCTCTTTCCCTTTTTGCTAATGAGCTAAGCGACGAACAGATAAGAAATTTGCAAAATGAAACGAATTTAAATCATCTTTTTGAAAATTCAAAATTCCCAGTTGATGATTACATTTATAAGGCAGGAAAGAGAGAGCCAAATAAAGATCAATCTGATATCGCCCAAGCTCTAAAAGGAAAAAAAGACAAACAAAATTCACCGACTCCACAAACACAGATGCAAATACCCCAATCCATGCTTGAGAAAGTAGAACAAGAAGAAAAAGCAAAAAGAAACAAAGCCAAACAAGAAGAGCTACAAGCCAAACAAGAAGCCTTGCGACAAGAGATAAGGGTTGATAATAAAAAAGCATATGACAACAAAATAAAAAAGCTTTTAAGAGCTCAAATTTTAGCCGATCGCAACAATGAAATTAAAAACATTGATGGTTCATCTTCAAAATATGGTGTTGATGGTTTTTCAAATCAAAAGTCTGTCGACATAAGCACAAACGAACATAGACTTTATAGGACAATAAGGGCAGGACGCATGATACCAGCTATTTTAACGACTGCAATAAGCTCAGATTTAAGTGGAATAATTACAGCTCAAATAGAACAAGACATATATGCCTCAATGGGGAGAGCCGTTTTAATCCCACGCGGAAGTAAAGCAATAGGCTTTTATACCAACGATACCAAAATCGGTCATGAAAGGCTAGAGATTAGATGGAGAGAAATTATTACACCACAAGGCATAAACATCATGTTAACGGATGCATTAGTTGCTGACAACATGGGTATGAACGGAGCTATAGGAGCTATAAATAATAAATATTGGGATAGATACGGCATACCTTATTCAATCTCAACTCTGACAAACGCCTTGCTTTTGGTAATAGCCTCAAAAACGCAAGGAGCTAACGCTTATACGCAAGAGTTATACACTAATACAAGAAGTGACGTAGGCACAGTAGTTCAAGATATGATACAACAGCAAAGCCAAATTAAGCCAACGATTGAAATTCAAAGCGGAAGTCGTATATTCTTAGTGCCGACAAATCATATGTGGTTTAGTAAACCAAAAAATGGCGAAGTCTTAATGAAATATTTTAAAGAATAAAAAGGATAAAAAATGCAATTTGAAAAAATACAAGGTCAAATAGAAAAAGAGCTTGAAAACAAAAAAGCTTACGACAAAATACTAGATAAAATCGGCACTCAACTAAAAACAACAAAAAAAGCCGAAGCAAATTACAACAAAGAGAAAGAGAAGTTGGAAAATTTGATTATAGAAAAAGAAAGGCTTTCATCTGCATCACAAGAAATAAACAAAGAGCAATCAAATGAGTGAGAGTGTAATACTTAATAATATACTAGGAGTGCTAACACCATACCTAAATTTAAAAGCAAATGAGCTTATTTTTAATAAACCATGCGAAATAAATGTAGATTATGGCGATCACTGGGAGATAATAAACGATACAAAACTAGATCTTAAATTTTTAAATAATTTCTTGATAGAACTTGCTACAAGGAGAAATCAAAGGTTTAGTGAAACACACTGCCATCTATCGTGTGAACTACCTGAGCCGTTTTTAAGATATAGGGTTCAGGCACAGCACAAATCAAGTCTTTTTAATAGCGAAATAGCAATCTGTATAAGAATACCAAGTAAAGAAAATTTCAAATTAGAAAGCTTTGTTTTAAGTGATAAAGTTAGACTTGATGGCTGGAATTACGAAAAAATAAAAGAACTAATAAGAGAAAAAAAGAATGTGCTACTAAGTGGTGGAACAGGAAGTGGAAAAACAAGCTTTTTAAACTCACTAATGGGCGAAATTGATCCCAATGAGAGAGTAGTAACAATTGAAGACAGCCAAGAGTTAAGAGTTGAAAACATAAATAAAACTCAACTTGCAGTCCCAAAAATAGCAAATGAAGTCTATAGCTACCAAATAGCAATAGACAATGCTATGAGACTCCGACCTGATAGGCTATTCTTAGGCGAAATAGATATAAGAAATACCTTCTCATTTCTAAGAGTTAATAACACAGGACACGCAGGAAACCTAAGTACATTACACGCTAACAGCCCAAAAGATGCAATAAAAGCTATAAAAACAAACATAATACTAGGCGGTGGCTTATCAAGTGTAGACGACAAGATGTTGGATAGCTTAATTATTACGGCAATAGACTATATTATCCAAATAGAAAGAGTTAAAAATCAAAGAGTAGTAACTGACATCTTAAATTTAAAAGAAGATATGGTAAGGATTGTAGCATGAAAAAGACAAGACACCACATATACTTAACAGAAGCCGATAATAGAATTTTAAAACAACTATCAGATAAGAGAAATCAAAGCAGATCCGCAGTTGTTAGAAAACTAATTCAAACCCAAAAATACAGAGATAATTTACAAGAGATAGAAACTAACAATAGAATAATTGGCAGTTATTTAAAAGAATTTAGCCATATCGGAACGAATATAAATCAAATAGCATACCATCTAAATGCAAATATAACAAATCATGAAGAAGCAAAAACAGACCTTGAAAAAAACATCGTGAAGCTAATGCAGAAGATAAAAGAGTTAAATGAAAAGGTTGATACACTAAAAATCAAGATAAATGTACCGCACATAAAAATAAAAACCCCAAGCAGTATAGAAGAGCAAGATGGCATACAAGAATACGAAATAAAAAGGGAAGAAAATGAGTGATACACAGAAATTCAGCACCAAAAAATGGATAGCCGTATTTATAACATCGTTATTGATGGGAGTGGTGGCATACTTAGGAATGGTCAAGCTCATTTTTAACCCAGATTTAGCAAATGTTCCGATAGTTGCTCTCAAAATTTTAAATAACATCGGAGAGCCAACATTAAAATTTAAAGCATATGTAGCACTTTTAATGCTTATAGCTCCATTTTTAATGTGTGTAGTGTGGTGGATGTTGCCATACCTAAAAGACAATGAAGACTACGGCTCAGCTAGATTTGCGATTCCAAAAGATTTTAAAAATATGAAAATTAACTACGATACTGGTTTGGTGCTTGGTTGTCTTGATATTGACAGTAACAATCCAAAATTCATAAGAGCAACACAACCGCTTTCAACATTAGTCGTTGCACCTCCTGGAAGTGGTAAAACCGCAGGTATGATAATTCCAAATTTGCTAAGTGTACCTAACTCTTGCGTAGTTTTAGACATAAAAGGGGAGTTATATGAAAAAACGGCTGGATATCGCCAAAAATATTTTAACAATGAAATTCAACTTTTCTCCCCTTTTAGTTGGGATAATACGCTATTTTTTAATCCGTTTGACAATAGCCTTATAAAAGATATGCAGTATTTGCATATCAAAAAACTAGCCGAACAGATAGCATCAACGATTTTTGTAGGCGAACAAGGCAAAGAAAACGATCACTGGATAGTATCAGCAAAAACTATGTTTGTATTTTTTGCAGAATATTTTATGCAAAAAAATAAACACGCAACATTAGCACAACTAGCACAAGCACCAAAAGCCGATTATTTTGATGTGTTAGAAGATAAATTTTTAGATGAAGCATTAGAAGAAATAGATGAAGATAATCCTGAAAAAGAAAGAGAAAGAGATTATGATGTTGATACTTTTAGAATATGGCTAAAACAAACTAGTTTTGATGAGACAA
Organism: Campylobacter blaseri; assembly: GCF_013201895.1. Classification (NCBI taxonomy): domain Bacteria; kingdom Pseudomonadati; phylum Campylobacterota; class Epsilonproteobacteria; order Campylobacterales; family Campylobacteraceae; genus Campylobacter; species Campylobacter blaseri. Next base: position 1,454,015 of record NZ_CP053841.1, read on the forward strand.
TAGATGAAAATACTAGAAATCAAGCCAGAGCTTACAGCAAAGCTGCAGAAAATGAGTTTGCTAGTATAAAATCAACCTACGATACATTTATGAAAGTTTTTACTAATCCACAAGTAGCAAGTGCAACAAGTAAAATGAGCTTTACATTTGAAGATTTAAGAGAAAAAAGAATATCAATGTATGTCGTAGTTCAAACTGAAGACATGGAAATTTTAGCTCCTTTAGTGCGAATTTTTATAGAAACATTATTTAAAAAATTAATGAGTGGGCATGAGTGCAGTGATATAGATAAATTTATATATTGCTATTTGGATGAATTCGTCCGATTTGGCAAAATGCCATTTTTGCTTGAAGCACCAGCACTATGCAGAAGCTATGGATTACTCCCAGTGTTTGTTACACAAAGCTATGAACAAGTAAAAAAATACTATGGCGAAGATGATATGAATATAGTTAAAAACAATAGTGGATATCAAGTTATTTTTAATATGAATAGTGACAAGGATGCTGAAGACACAAGTAGGCTAATAGGAGATTATACGAATATAAAGATTAGCCGAAGTCAGGGAAACTTAGAATTATTTAAAAGCAACATCTCAAAGAGCAAAGAAGCCAAAAGGCTAGTAACCTCACAGGACTTAAAAAATCAAGATAGTAGCGATATTTTAATTTTGGTAAAGGGTTTCTTTAAGCTACCAATTAAAGCCAAAGTGCCATATTGGTTTAAGATGAAGCAATGGAGTAATGCAGATAAAATAAAAATAGTATCAATAGAAAATCCACAAGATGGGCTAGAAATCAATAAAGAAGAAAAATCCACAACAGACAACAAAAGCGAAGAAACAATAGAGCAAACAAAAAATGAATTTAATGAGAAAAAAATGCAAAGAGATGAGCTATTAAGAGCTTTAAAAATCAGAGTAAATAGGGAGTAAAAGTTATGATTTTATATGTAAATTATCGTAAAAATATATCTAAATTTATATGGTATCTATATTTAAATTATTTGTAAAAATATAGTTATTTTATATGTTTTTATATGCTTAAAGGTTTTAATCTAAGTATTAATGACAAATTAAAATTTAGATTAGAGTCTAAAAAGCTCTAAAGACTAACCCTAAGGAGTAAAAATGACTTATGAAGAAAGGCTTAAGCAAGAAAAAGCATACAAAGAGTATGAAAAACATCTTGCTGATCAGTTTGAGCATAGCGAAGATGGCGAATTTAAAATCAGCAACGAAGAGAGCAAGGAGTGGGAATATCTAAATAAGACCAACCAAAGCTTAGATATTGCAGACGAAGACGAGCCAAACACAAACTCATAGCCCAAAAGCTATGAGTAAACAACAGATGTAAAGGATTAAAAATGGCAAAAGAGCAAGAGAGAAAAAGTTGGGAGCAGATGAATAACGCAGAGAAAAAAGAAAGTTTTGATAAGTATGCAAAATTTAAACTTTTTGAAGCACACAAAACCACAAAAGCCGACTGGCAAAAAGATATGAGTAAAAAAGAAGTAGACAATACAATTCCATATAATGCATTAACTGGCAGAACATACTCAAGAGAAACTAGTATGTTACTAAGAGCAGAAATGGCGATAAAAGGTTATAACAAAGCTCAGTTTGTAACTATGGAACAAGGAAATGCTATGGGTGGAGTACTAAAGCTAAAACACGATGAACAAACAGGCGAAATTTTAAAGACTAAGAATGGCAAAGATGCAAGAGTTGATGGTGTAAAAATGCTTTATATTGCAAACTATGAGATGAGACCTAAGATTGACAAGGATGGCAAAGAAGTCACGGCTGTGGTTAAAGATAAGGACGGCAATATCAAGATAGACGAGAATACCAAAAAACCGCTCACTTACGTAGTTAAAGAAAAAATTCCGATTGAACCAAGACTAGAAACAAGAACTCTTTATCATGTGAGTCAGTTTGATGGACTAGACGAGAGCAAGGTAAAAGACAGGGATTTAACCGCTGTTCACAATTACAGAGAAACAGCCAAAAGCCAAGCATACGAAGTAAAGGTCGATTATGGCAAAACTCTAGGCATTAGCGGAAATTTGGAAAAGCAACTAAATAATCTAACATTAGCCCAAATCAAAGGTGTGGATTATTTTAACCCAGCTAAAAGACTTGATATGAGTAAAGAAGAAAATAAAACCATATCAAAAGAAGAAGATAAAGCCAAAGGCAAAAAATCAACTAAGAAAAAAACTAAAGAGAAAGATAATAGTTTGGATCAAGGTAGATAATCAATCAAAATGAAACTTAGGGTTAATGGGGCGAAAGCCCCAAATTTAAAAGGGAAAAAATGTTAATTGGATTTTTGAATTTTTTAGGTCTTAGTGATAAGGCTACTTACAAAAAAGAACCAACACATATAAACTATGCGGATGTAAAAAAAACTGAAGAATATATAGTGCAGATGCAAAGTCCGTATTTTGAAGAAGAAATTACAATCAAAACAATAATAAAAGACGGCAAAAAAATAGAGATTAAAAAAATAAAAACTGCAGAGCCATTAAACAACGGCAAGACTTTGTTGTCAATAAAAACATATAAAAAAGATATAACAAGGATGTAAAATGGCAGAACAACAAGTCGCAAAAGAGCTACTTACCGATAGTAATTGGATAAATAAAACACAAAACATAATGCAAGAAAATGTAATGAGCCTGTTTGAAAAATTTTATCAAGGAGCTCATGACATAGTTTATTCATCTGCAGTAACGACTGTCATAATTTTAATAGTCGTTTATTGGCTACTAGATAAACTTAAAAACGGTTATCCAACAAGAGATGAATCATTTGGGGCAATAAAATATATAATATCACTTTGTTTTATCTATGCGATGTTAAGTTCATTTGACGCTTACACGGGATTTTTAAATTTTTTAACAATTCCAGAAAGTGTCATTACAGCAGTGGTTAGCTCAATTTTTCAAAGTCAGGATTTTGGGACTATCGTAACAGAATCAGCAAATAAAGTAGATAATTTAAGAGCATCGATGTGGGATTATGGAACAACACAATACCTAAAATCACAATCTTGGAATTTTGGATTTTTTGAAGTTAATGGTCCAGCAGACTATTTAATGGCTGGGGTAGTAACCGCATTTTTAATGATTCCATTTTGGATATTTTATGCAGGATTTTTTATACTTTTAATAGGAATTGTAATAGTTATATTTTTTAGTAAATTTACAGCATTTTTGATTTTAAGCACCTTGCCTCTAATTATTCCATTTTTAATATTCTCAAGGTTTAGACCATATTTGTGGAGCTGGTATAAATTGTACTTATCATATGCAATTATAGCTCCTTTAGCATTTATAGCTTTAAATTTAGCTATGAATCCAATACTGCAACTTGAAAAATTTCAAAACAACATAGCGGAAATATTTTTAAAACAATTTGAGTATTTAATAACAGGATCTATTACTTGCATTACGGCAATTTTTATACTTAAAAGAATTCCAAGCTGGATAAATGCTGTTTTAGGCACTCAAATGGAAAGTGGAAGCGGTGGAGTAGTAGCAGGAGCCGTAGCTGGTGGAATAGCTGGAAAAACACTACTTGGTGGACTAGCTAGAAAAGCCAGTGGTGGAAGTTTTATAGGCGGGGCTTTGCAAAGCTTTGGTAGAGCGACTGGTGGAAATGCGGTTGGACATATTACGAAAACAGGAATTGATGCGAGTATTAACATGGGAAAGGATATAGGAAAAGGGGCAAAAATACTAGGAATTGGAACATATAACACCTACAAGGCATTTAGAGGTGGATATGCGATACCGTAAAAAGGATAAGAGATGAAAAACAATAAAAAAAATCCAAAAGATGCAAGTGAATTAAAAACATTAAAAGAGCTTAATGAAAATGCTAAATTGATACACGATGGTAGAATTCAACATTATTATTTAGAGTTAGGTAGAGCCTATATAAAAATAAATAGCAGTGATTCTGATGATATAAAAGATGGCAGAAAAAAACTAGAAAAATTTATAAATAATAGCTTTGATAAGATTAAATTTTTTATAAATAATCAAGATCATTATAAAGAAGAATGGCGTGATGAAGCTATATTTCTTTATAGATTATTTTTATCTTGGGATAATGATTTTAATGAAGATAATATTTTAAAAATTTTGGAAAATTTTATAGGTAAAGATGGCATGGAAACAATGAATCAAGAACTTCAAATGGAAGAATTAATAAAAGAACTTAAAGACAATTACAACCAGATGGAATCGCAACAATAAAATAAGGATAAATAATGCAAAACACGATAATTATAATTGAAAGCCCAAATAAATGTGAGAAAATAGAAAAAATTACTGGTGCAAAAGTTTATGCTACAAAAGGACATTTTAAAGAGTTAAGTAAAGAGATTGTGTCTAATTATCAAGATTATACTCCAATATTTGAAATAAAAAAAGAAAAAAAATATCAAATAAATCAAATTTTTAATGAGTGCAAAGGCAAAGATGTAATAATTGCAACAGACCCAGATCGTGAAGGTTACGGAATAGGCTATATGGTATATGACACAATAAAAAATATAGCAAAAAGTATAAAAAGGGCAGAATTCCACGAAATAACAGAAAGTGGAATCAAAAAAGGACTTGATCGTGCTGTGCCATTTACTAACTCAAATTTAAAAGAATTTGATAGTTTCAAAGCAAGAGCTGTAGGCGATAAACTAGTGGGCTTTATTATGAGTCCAACATATATAAATAAATTAAATGATAAAAATATAAGTGTCGGTAGAGTCCAAACTCCAGCACTTGCATTAATCGTTAAGCGAGAGCTTGAAATCAAAGAGTTCAACAAAAACCCTGCTTCAAAGCAAATAAGCTATAAAATCAAAGCAAAACTACAAACGAGAGACGGCATAGAATTTAATGCAATAAACGACAATATATTTACTTCAAAAGAAGAAGCAAATGCAAAAATAGCTGAATTTGCTAATGCAATGGCAAAAGTGTATCAAATAGACACAAAGCAAATCAAAATAAAACCTAATGCTCCATTTAGAACGAGCCAACTCCAAGAAATAGCTAGTAAAAGATTAGGATTTAGCTCAGATAAAACTATGAGTCTAGCTCAAAAGTTATTTGAGAAAGGCTTAATTACATACCACAGAACGGATAGTAACACAATATCAGATGAGTTTATAAACGAAGTAGAAGCTAAATTTAAAGAACAGGAATGGTATGAAAAAAGGGAATATAAAGCAGGAGTTCAGAGTCAAGCACAAGCTCACGAAGCGATAAGAATATCGCACGTACATGAATATACCAAAATAGAAGAAATCGGAGTAAAAGAAAACTTAAGTGACGATGAAAAGGCATTATATGAACTAATCTTTTTAAATTCAGTTCAAAGTCAAGCTAAAAATGCAATCAATGAAAACACTACATACGACATCAGTATAACAACACTAAGCTTTAAAACAAAAACCAGTAAATGCATTTATAATGGATTTAAAGGGGCGTTAAAAGAAGAATCACAAGATGATGAAGATAAGGATGAAGAAGTACTAGAAATTACTCTAAATTTAAAGCAAGGCGACGAAGTAAAAATAACAGGATATGAACTAGCTGAAGTTAAAAAACAAGCACCAAAACATTATAAAGAGAGTAATTTTATCTCCCTTTTAGAAAAAGAAGGTATTGGAAGACCAAGTACTTATGCGACATTCTTACCCACACTACTTAAAAGAGAGTATGTGATTATAGAGAAAAAAGGGAAGAATCAAATTATCATAGCAACAAGCAAGGGGATAAATTTTATCAAAACTATTAAAGCAAACGATGAATGGGTAAGTCAGAGCGAATTTACGAAGCAGATGGAGAGTGTACTAGATGAGATAAGCGATGGTAAAGTTGGCTATTTAGACTTTATCAAGCCTTTACATGAAAAGATGGGATTTGTAAAATTAAACTCAGGCGAAACAAAGCCACCAAGCGATAAACAACTAGAATGGGCAAAGAGTATAGCTAAAAACATAAATTTAGAACTTCCAAAAGGAATTGAAAGAGACTGGAAAATATGCTCAAATTTTATTGAGAAAAACAAAGATAAAGACGTGCGACCGCCAAGCGATAAACAACTAGCTTTTGCAAAGAAACTAGCGACAGATAACAAAGTAGAGTTACCAAATGGCATAGAAAAAGATGTCAAAATCTGTTCAAATTTTATAGATAAGCACATAAAGAAGAAATAAGATAAGATATGTTCCAAACAAAACCGACAGAGTCTACTAGTCAAGGATGGATGGCTAATAAAGAGAAAAAGCAAAATGTCTACTTTATGAAAGCAAAATACGAAGTAGATGATGAATTTTACACAAACTATCACGAAATCAAAAAAGAGCTAGATGATTACAAATCACATTTTAAAGGCAAGATTGTAGTGTGTCCTTGTAATGATGGAAAGAAAAGTAATTTTTATCATTATTTTAAATTAAATTTTAAAGAACTAGAATTACAAAAGCTTATAACTACGACTTTTAATATCAATGACCAAAATGCAAAGGGAACAAAAATAGAAATTACAACAAAAGAAAAAAAAGAAACCCAATTGCACGGACGTGGCGATTTTAGAAGCGATGAAATAAGAGAAATAATTGCACAGGGCGATATAATCGTAACAAATCCGCCATTTTCACTTTTTAGAGACTTAATAGAGATTGTAGAGAGTGAGAAAAAGAAATTTTTAATAGTCGGTGGTACATACTCAATCACTTATAAAATGATATTTGAATTATATGAAAAAGGCAAAATATGGCTAGGAAATAATCAAGTAAATATATTTACTAGACCAGATGGCACAAAAAAGCGTTTTTCAAACATAAGCTGGTTTACAAACCTAAAGAGCATTAAACACTTAGAGCCAATAAAACTAACAAAAAGATATAAAAACAACGAGCATAAATATCCCGAATACGATAATTACAAAGCCATAGAAGTAACCAGCTATAAAGATATACCAATTGATTATTACGGTATAATCGGCGTTCCACTAACATTTTTTTTAAGGCACAATCCAGCTCAATTTAATATATTGGGCTGTGATTTTCAAATCAAAGAGAAGTATCCCGAGCTTGTAAAGCAAGATTTTACACAAAGCAACACAAAATCAGCCGTGCTTAATGGACAAGAGATGTTTACAAGAATAATAGTACAAAGAAAAAATGGCTTAATGCCTAGAATAAAATTACAAAACCAATTTTAACGAGAATAGAAAATGAAAGAAAAAAAGAAAATAAGATTATTTGATAGCCCAATAAAGCAGTTTATATGGGTTTTTATAGCAATACACTTAATAGGAATCGGATTAAACATAATACTTTATCTTTTAAAAATACCAAGTGGAATAGAAACAATTATTAATGCAAGTCCGATATTTATAACATTAGCTATTATTTGCTATATAGTTTTTAATGTAATGTTGTATACAATATTAAAAATTAGATTTTTAATATCGCAAAAATAACCAACTTTTAACTCACAAAAGTAAAACATACACCAGAAATAAAAAGAAATAAGTGGCAACTCCTTCATTAAAACAGGTGTTTTTTACACTTTAAGGCTTGTATAAGCTTACAAAATATAACTAAAAAACCAATAAAATCGCTATTTGATAGCATTTTATGAATTACAACTTTTTACAAAATGTTCCGATAAAGTAGAATAAAAAACAAATAACAAAAAAAGAAAGAGCAATGAATTGTTATAGCATATTCAAAATAGTCTCTTTTTTGTAAAATAAATAATACATAATAAAAAAAGAGATTATATTTTAAATAACACTTTATAACTTATAAATAACTTTATAATAACTAATTATTTAACACTTTATAACTTTAATATAACTAATATTTTACTATATATTTAACACAATATAATCATATTTTAACACACTTTAAGAAAATAGTGATATAATTCATATAATTTTAATGTATTTAAGGAAGTATAATGATTGTATCGATTTGCAATGAAAAAGGAGGAAGTGGAAAAAGTACCTTAGCAACAAATATTGCCATTAATCAAAGTTTATCTAAAAACGAACTACCGCTATTAATGGATACTGATCCACAAAAATCGATAGCTACATTTTTAAACATAAGAAACGAAGAAAACAAACCAAAGGTTTTTGATTTTACATATAAATATGGCGAAAATTTAAAAGAATTCTTGCAAAACTATAATGGCAACAAAGACATTATAATTGATACAGGCGGAAGAGATAGTAGAGAGATGAGAATAGCTATTGCATTAAGTGATATGATTATAATTCCAACAATCCCAAGCCAGTTTGATGTTAGTGTGCTAGATAAAATGGTTAATGTTATAAAAATGGCAAAAGAACAAAACGAAAAACTCATAGCATATATAGTAATCAACAGGGCTTCAACAAATCCTTTTTTATATAAAAAGATCGAGAGTTTAAAAAGCTTTATAGAAGAGATAGAGCAAGATTATATAAAATTAGCTGAAACAATCATATATGAGCGAGAACGCTACAAAGTGGCAACTCAACTAGGGCTTGGTGTGGTTGAAATAAAAGATGGCAACAAGGCGGAAAGCGAAATTAAAAACTTATGTCTTGAACTTTTTAATACAAATAAATAGATTACGGAGATAAAAATGAATTTTAAAAAAACCACAAACTCGATTGAAAATTTAGATGCGTTTATAGATGGAGCAGAGACTCAAAAAGAGAGAAAAGAAATAAATACTTCTTTTATAAATGTTAAATTTTCAATAGAACTTGGAGAAAAAATCAGACAAAAATATCCAATACTATCTGTTTCCAAATTCATAGAACAATCGTTAATTACGGACATTCCACACATAAAAGAAGAAATTTTGCCATTTATTTATCAACAAGCCAAATGGTATGATATAGAAATGGATGATTTTGTAAAATTTAAAATGGGCTTAACGGAATCGCCACAGACAATAGAACCAAACAAAACGGATGCAGCATTAAAAAATAGGGGGTTAAGGATAAGTAATGAAAATAAAGAGAAAATAATCAAGAAAGCACAAAATATCGGGTTAAAAATTTTAACTTATTCAGAAATTAAAATTTTAGCTACTTATAAATTAAAAGATATTTTTACGTTTGAAGAGTTGATGCAATTTAAAGCAGAAGCGATGAATTACGAGCTAGAACTAGACGAATACATTGCAATGAGAATAAAGGGATAAAAAGCTTAAAAACGGCATATTAGCCGTTTTTATGAAGCCATATCACCTTTTAATATAAATTTGAATGAATATCCAATGATTTTTTTATTATCATTTACTAGAAACTGCTTTTCAAACATAAGTTTCTTAAAGTAGTTTTCATTTAACTCCTTTATGGATGGCAAAATTACTCTACTATCAATATTGCTGGACTCGTAATAATCTGGCACAGCCATAAGGTTCTCAAAATCAAATCGGCTAAATTTAACACATTTAAAACCATCTTTATCAGGTTTTATATTTTCATATTGGAGCAATAATCGATAAAGAGTTTTTGCAAATTTGCCTTTTATGGCTACAAAATCATATAAATTAATTTTCATAAATTTAAGAACGCCAAAGAGAATATCTAAGGCAATAGGATTCATTTTAAAGCGTAAAATTTGTTGATTTCTAAAGGCTTTAATATCGGTAAAAAATACACCCAAACTTAAAATTTCATCGTCATCTGTAATTTCAAGGGTTCTATATATTGCTGCACCGTCCTTGCCAAGAACTTTATTTGCAAAACTTTTAACTTCATCGTTAAACCTAGTTTTATTTATCCCTTTGTCAAAAAATCTAGCAATTTCAGAGTAAGGCATTTCTATAAAGCCTTTATTTTCTGCATATCCTTTTTGCTTTGCAAACCAGCAAATCGTAAAGAATATATCATAATCTCTAGCCGTAAAATTAACTGGAAACAAAATAGAATTCATCTTATTTTTAAAAACAAGAGAGCCGTCTGTTTTTTTAAAATTCTTTTTTGAAACTTCTAGCACAAAATCGCCTTTCTTAAAATAGAAAGAAAAGTCACTCATATTTATACCTCGTAATCTAAAAATTTGACTACAATTTTAAAATACTTTTAATGTGTTGAAGCTTAAAAATATTAAAGATAGCACAAATATTAAAAAAAATGAACATAAAGACTTAGTTAAGTCGGAAACAACCATAGCTAAAAATATAAATAAAGATATAATAAATGAAATTATCCAAATAAATGAAGATTTATAATAGATTAAATAATAATTATCATCACTAAAAGTGTTTAAATCTTTTTCTATATGATAAAAAAACCAAAATACAAACACTAAAATTAAAATTAAAGTTGGTAACAATAAAAATATTGAAGATGTATAAATTACAACGCCTAAGGATTCTCCCCATGTAAGGCTTGGTATATATTTATAATTAATATAAAAATATATACTATAAATTAGCAACCCAAGACCAAAAAATATAACAGTTGATATCCATTTATTACTCATAAATAAATCAATAATTTCTCTAAAAGTCTCTTTTTTGATTTTGAAATCTTGTTTTTTGCTTTCTTTAATACTTTTGCTGTTGTCAATTTCCATTTAAAATCCTCTTATATTACTTATTTAAAAATTGATATATAATGCCAAGCCGATTAAAGCTTGACATTATAATTTGGTTTATTTTTTTGATTTTTTACTTGATAGCTCCAAGAATTTTAACTTCCCCATCCACTCATAACAAGTTGCATTGAATTTGTATTATTTTTTATATCATCACTAGTGATGTTTATTAAACCATTATTGTCTGAGTAGGAGTTTAGTTGTTCTATGACTTTGTTTATTGTTGATGAGCTTATACAATCATTTATATAAGATGTATCTAGTTTATTATCTTTGTCAAATATAATGTTTTCAATTTCATTATGTTTTCCAAATATCCATCTGTAATGATTTTTAATTATTATGTTATCATCTGTATCTTTTACATTTATAACTAAATCTTTATTTTTTATGCTAAGCTCTACATCATCTTTTGATAAACCTTTTAGTATAAGTGTATCATTTCCTCCACTATCTTTTATAATATCTTTTCCATCTCCTTTATGATATATATAAACATCATCTCCAAAGCCTCCTTGAAGTTTGTCATCTCCTTTACCCCCAATTAATATATCTTTACCAAATTCTCCATCAATGTTATCATTTTCATTTTCACCTATTAAAATATCATTTTTATATCCGCCACTTAGATGTGTCTTTGTGTTTGTATCTGCTTTAAGATAAGCTGATTTGAAATTTGTATTTAAATAGTTTTCATCTTTTAAACCAAATTTAACTATATCTTTTGAAGTTATAGTTAAAATATCATCATAGTTTAAAGTTTTTCCATCTTTAAACTCTATAAAAGATATCTTCTCTTCATTTTTATAAAAGTCTTTTATGGTTATTTGATTATCTTCTTTTTTAATTATTAAATCATCTTTTTTGTTAGTAAAACTTAGTTCATTTATAGTTGTGTCATCTGTAAATTTAATGATGTTTTTATCAATATTATTTTTATTTGTTTCTATGATAGTATTTTTTCCAAAGTTTGCTTCAAATATGTAGGTATCACTTCCGTTGCCACCTTGTAATACATCATTACCACCTTTACCATTTATGATATTATCTTTTTCATTTCCTATTATTGTTTCATTGCTATTTGTGCCTAGATTGCTTGCATCAAATAAAGCATCAGCTAACTCATCTAAGTTATTTGGTTGAAAATACAAGCCACCTGTTTTATCACTATAGTTTTTTAGATGCTCCATATTTGAGTTTATAGATATTATGTTTATTTTTACACTATTATCATAAACATTGCTATTATCTAGACTTCTGCTTAAAGAGACTCCAAAATTATTTGCCATAGCTATAACTTCGTTCATTCTATGGTTATCATCTCCACCTTCATCAGTCATAAGGTATATCTCTTTACTAAGTCCATTATTTGGAGTAAAGTTTCTCATGCCCTCTATCATAGCAGCACAATGATATTCTCTTCCGCCATATTCAATATTCACACTATTAATTCCACTTTGAAAAGAAGCATAGTTATCATAAGTTCCTATTGTTCTTATGTTGTTATCACTAAATGTTACAATTGAAATTTTAGAATACACATTTTTATCTGTATTTGATTTAAATATATTATTAGCTATTAATTTAGCATTATTTTTAGCAGTTTGTATATCATCACCCATTGAACCAGTTGTATCTATAACTATAGCAACTTCTTTTCCTAATTTATCAATTAAATTTATCCCTAAACTTTTTTCATCTTTTTTATAGTTTTTTATGGTTAAGCTTTGTTTTTCATCTTTAGTTAAAACTTTTAAAGTTAAGCTTGATTCATTGTATTTATATATAAACTTGTCATCTTCATAAGTATCTTTTTTATCTTTAACTTTTTCTTTTGCTCCAGTTAGATTTATATTATTAAAATGAACCTCTCCTTTACCATCACTATCTTCTATGATATCTTTGTCTCCTGCATAGTAGGTGTCAAAACCTTTGCCACCAAACATTTTATCTTCTCCAGCACTTCCGTAGATAGTGTCATTACCACCATTTTCATCATCTTTGCCATTTTTATTATCAGCATAAATTTCATTTATAGATTCTTTATTTGTTATATTTCTTAAATCTATAGTGTCATTACCACTTCCTGCTTCTATATGCGAGTTACCGCCTAAAACAGTTATGGTATCATCTCCAGCTAAAGTATAAATTTTGGTGAAGGTATTTTTACCTGAATTTGATCTTATGTTTTCAATAGTGTCATTCGAGTTTGTGCCAAATATAAATTGATTATGTAGACTATCTGTTACAATTCCACTTTCATCAAACATAGGTTTAAGAACTATACCAGTTTCATAATCTTTATAATACTCTCCAACTACAGAACTGGATTTAAGTGCTTTTAAAAGCATTTTAGCTTTATCTTTTATATATTCCTTTGAATACTCATATTTATGTTTTTCAAGTTCATCGTAAGCATTTGATGATATATTTGAAACTATAAAAGGATTTAAATTTACCAAAGCATAGAGTTCTGGCATATTTGGTGTTGTGGTTATGAGTGAGTTTGGATTTAACAAATCTATCTTATAATTTATATTATTTTCTTCATTTGATAAAAATATATCCATTAAATTTTTATTGCTTTTATTACCATTTATAATCTCATCTATTTCATTCATAGTTTTTTCAACTATTTGTGCCACACTTCCTTGCATAACTATGCTTGAGTTATTATAAAATCCACTTAGATAGCTTGTAACACTTTCTTCGCTTGCACCTCTTTTTATCATCTCATTATAAAAATATAAAATTTCAGTCAAATCTTTTATGGAGTGAGAGTTGCCTGATACTTCAATAACATCACCAAATCTATCTTTCCACCATAAATTTGCTATAGTTTCAACTCCATCTTTAGCAACTATATCAGTTACTTTTGTTGTTATACTATTAGAGTTTTGATATTCATATAAAGCTTCGCCTAATTTATTATCAAGATAATGATTAAAATTAACTTGTTCATTTCCTATCCAAAAATACCTATTATTTTTATCTTTATATATTTTAGTATTTAAAAGATCTTTACCACTAGGTGCATTGAATGTATAACACTCATCAAATAAATTTGGAAAAGATTTGCAAGCTATTTGAGCCAATGTTCCACCAAGAGAGTGTCCTACTATAGTTACACCTTTTAATTTATCTTTGTTATCATTTATAAATTTAACCATATCTGCATATTGAGACTTAGGCAAAGAATTTACAGCAAGATTACCATCTGCTATTATTAGGTCTCTAATAAAATCTGTTTTAAATTCAGTCCCTCTTATAGCTAGTATTTTTTGACCGTCTTTAACATATAAAGTTGCTGCAAATCCAGAAGTAGTGTTTTGCACGACATATTCTTCATTGTAGCCCGTTGGTATGTGATACTTATCATAATAAACATTATTTGCCAATGCTGCCAATTCTTTATATTTTGAAAATTCATTTTTCATTTTTTTCTCCTTTTAAATTATTTATTAAATCTTTATCTATTATTGAATTTCCGCTTTTGCCTATCTCGGCTCCCACAATACAAGTATGTGCTGTATTTTCTAATTCAAAATCACTAGCTGTTTGATATGATGTATATGGTAAAACAACTTCATACAATGTAGCTATTTTTATATTATACTTTTGTAAAAGTATGTCAAAAGTGTTAAATTCTTTAACTATATTTGTACAAATATTGAATTTGTCTCCAAAGCATTTAAAGTATTCATTTGTTTGTTTAAAATAGTATTTATGATTTTTTATATCTTCTATTGTATAGTTATTATCTACTATTTCCAACCTATAACCCTTGGCTGATATAATATCTCCTTGTTTATCCTTAGCAATATTACATTTTAATTCAAATATAAAATAATTTGTAAAAGGTAAAGCTTTTGAAATGACTATATACGCCATAATTGCATATGCAAATTTATTTGGTATTTTTTTATTAAATTTTAAAAAGTACACCAAAACGATAATCACAACAATAGGAAATACAAATATTCCTATTAAGATAGGCAAAAAATCAAATGTATAATAAAGCATAGATATCAATATCGCTAAGATTATTAATTTTACATAAATTTTAATATTAGGCATAAAAAACCAACATATTAAAATGGAATATAAAACAGTATTAAGAACAAATAAAAAAGATGCGGTTTCACTAGGCATAAATATTCCTTTTTGAGTTTAAAATCAATATAAGTTTTTATATTCTTAAAAGCTTATATTTAAATTTAGTTATTATGCTACTAAACTTAAATATAAGTTTGTGTTATCAAATATCACACTTCCTTCACCATCACTATCTTGTATAATATCTTTATCTCCTACATAGTAGGTGTCATTGCCTTTGCCACCATAAATAGTATCCTTTCCAGCACTACCGTAAATGGTGTCACTACCACCATTTTCATCATCTTTAGCATTTTTATTATCAGCATAAATTTCATTTTTAGATTTTTTGTTTGTTATATTTCTTAAATCTATAGTGTCATTGCCGCTTCCTGCTTCTATATATGAGCTACCACCTAAAACAGTTATGGTATCATCTCCACCTAAAGTATAAATCTTAGTGTGCGTGTTTTTATCTAGTGTTGATTTTATGTTTTGAATAGTGTCATTTTTATTTGTGCCAAATATAAATTGATTATGTGGACTATCTGTTACAAATCCACTTTCATCAAATGCTAGTCTTAGCTCTACACCGCTTTCATAATCTTTATAATACTCTCCAAATACAGAACTAGACACAAGTGCTTTTGAAAGCATTCTAAGTTTATCGTCTATATACCCTTTTGAATACTCATCTTTATATTTTTCAAGCTCATTGTAAGCATTTGATGATATATTTGAAACTATAAAAGGATTTAAATTTACCAAAGCATAGAGTTCTGCTATATTTGGTGTTGTGGTTATGAGTGAGTTTGGTGTAAGCACATTTAAATTTAGTGAATTATTAGAAGCATTAAATACTCCTATTTTTTTAAACTCTTCATTTAATTTTTCATAACCTTGTCCTTTATGAATCATTGCAGTTGAAAGATAAGCAGTTGTTAGTTTTTCATAAGTTACATTTGAATTAAAATGAGATAATGTGGTGTTATAGTCTTTTATAGCTTCATTAAGTGGACCTATTTTATGTGCACTTAATCCTACATTTTTACCAAATATAGGTATAAATTTACCTAGATGCTTGGATATAATTCCTGTTGCAAAATTTGAAAGTATATCGCCATTCAATAAGCCTTCATCTTGATAAGATATGTTAACAATATTTTCTTTTGCAAAAGATTCAGCAGAAGAGTTATATATACCTACAGCATCAAGAACCCTTGCTATGATATTAAGTGAGCCATTTTGAGGATATTTAACAAGTGCATCAGATCCCCAAGGGTTATAAGCATAACCTTTTATGCCCAAACTTGCTCCAACTTGTTGAGTTAAAATCCCACCCAAGCTATGTCCTGTAAGGGTAAGGTTTGATTTATCAATTCCATATTGTTTAATTGCATCATTGACAAACTTTCTAGCACTATAATATTGGGGGTTAATATTTTTAACACCTGCCAAAAGATCAGCAAACCAATCTTTGGCACTTCCCATCTCTGTTCCTCTAAATGCGATGACATATTGATCTCCGTTTTTCAGTAAGAGAGCTTGTAGCCCATCTGAACCTGAATTATCAATACGATCTATAATATCATATTCTATACCATTAGCAGATAATTCATTTTTATTTTTAAAATAACCCTGACCTTGATCAGAATACACTTCATCCGAAATAATACCCATTGTTGTGATTACATTTGCACTTGTATCCATCTTATTTTTCTCCTTTTATGTATTTGTTATATAAACGCACATTTATATCAATATAATGCTTTCCAGAATAATACCCAATCCACTTATATGTATTAAATGTAGGTATGTCTAAATCTTCATTGTATTTTGTTGGGAATATCTCCCAACCCCAATTGTGAAAATACCTATTACCAAGTATCATATCAGGTATTGCATTATAATCAAATGGTCTAACCCTTCTGCTATAAGCTATACTTTCATTGTTTTTATTATCTATGATTTCTACCTTATCAACATAGATAAAATATCTTGATATAGGATCTAACAAAACTTCATCTGATTTAACAGTATAGTTCATCTTTGGCATAGTCTCTTTAGTATAAACTTTTTGTGTTGTTCTTACAATGTCTTGTACTATTGTTTTTGTCATATTATGGTATGGATCATCTGTATCATCTTTAAAAGCTTTAAGTCTATCCCAAGTTGTAGCATTAGCTTCATATGTATATATCTTGCCATCATCTCCATTTAGTGCCATTGTCTTTAAATGAACTCCATCAAGATAACTTTCTATCATTAGTTCTCTATCTTCTTTATTAAATCCTGGATAGATGTTATCTTCCCAATATATACTCATTGGGTATTCTACTTTTTTATTTATATAGTATGGTTTTGGATATATTGAATAAATAGCACCTACTATATTTGTAATAATGATATCGTATGTTGGGATTAGGATTAGGGTTGCAAGAACAGTATGCCTTATCCATTTTTTCTGAGTAAATCGTTTTGTTAATTTATATATAAATTTAGCTACTAATATATAAATTAAATAAAAGAAAAGTAAAACAAATACCATTAGTTTTTACTCCTTGTTAGTTGTTTAGAAACAATGTTTTAACATTCAAATTAAACATATTAAATTAATAATAAAATATTAGCTAAGTGGAAATTAAATAATGATAATGATTATATATTATGATTTAATATTTATAGTTTTTTAAATTTAATTTATCTTATCTATTTTTACAAAAATAGATTGTCTATAATATTGTGGGCAATAATAGATTTTAAGTCTGATCGTTTATCATATATTTTTCTATCAACAAATATCATTGTAAAAATTATTAGTCTAATCATAAATTGAAGTATTTTGTATATTTTTACTTAATAAACTTTACAAACTTTTAACTTCCCCATCCACTCATAACAAGTTGCATTGAATTTGTATTATTTTTTATATCATCACTAGTGATGTTTATTAAACCATTATTGTCTGAGTAGGAGTTTAGTTGTTCTATAACTTTATTTATTGTTGATGAGCTTATACAATCATTTATATAAGATGTATCTAGTTTATTATCTTTGTCAAATATAATGTTTTCAATTTCATTATGTTTTCCAAATATCCATCTGTAATGATTTTTAATTATTATGTTATCATCTGTATCTTTTACATTTATAACTAAATCTTTATTTTTTATGCTAAGCTCTACATCATCTTTTGATAAACCTTTTAGTATAAGTGTATCATTTCCTCCACTATCTTTTATAATATCTTTTCCATCTCCTTTATGATATATATAAACATCATCTCCAAAGCCTCCTTGAAGTTTGTCATCTCCTTTACCCCCAATTAATATATCTTTACCAAATTCTCCATCAATGTTATCATTTTCATTTTCACCTATTAAAATATCATTTTTATATCCGCCACTTAGATGTGTCTTTGTGTTTGTATCTGCTTTAAGATAAGCTGATTTGAAATTTGTATTTAAATAGTTTTCATCTTTTAAACCAAATTTAACTATATCTTTTGAAGTTATAGTTAAAATATCATCATAGTTTAAAGTTTTTCCATCTTTAAACTCTATAAAAGATATCTTCTCTTCATTTTTATAAAAGTCTTTTATGGTTATTTGATTATCTTCTTTTTTAATTATTAAATCATCTTTTTTGTTAGTAAAACTTAGTTCATTTATAGTTGTGTCATCTGTAAATTTAATGATGTTTTTATCAATATTATTTTTATTTGTTTCTATGATAGTATTTTTTCCAAAGTTTGCTTCAAATATGTAGGTATCACTTCCGTTGCCACCTTGTAATACATCATTACCACCTTTACCATTTATGATATTATCTTTTTCATTTCCTATTATTGTTTCATTGCTATTTGTGCCTAGATTGCTTGCATCAAATAAAGCATCAGCTAACTCATCTAAGTTATTTGGTTGAAAATACAAGCCACCTGTTTTATCACTATAGTTTTTTAGATGCTCCATATTTGAGTTTATAGATATTATGTTTATTTTTACACTATTATCATAAACATTGCTATTATCTAGACTTCTGCTTAAAGAGACTCCAAAATTATTTGCCATAGCTATAACTTCGTTCATTCTATGGTTATCATCTCCACCTTCATCAGTCATAAGGTATATCTCTTTACTAAGTCCATTATTTGGAGTAAAGTTTCTCATGCCCTCTATCATAGCAGCACAATGATATTCTCTTCCGCCATATTCAATATTCACACTATTAATTCCACTTTGAAAAGAAGCATAGTTATCATAAGTTCCTATTGTTCTTATGTTGTTATCACTAAATGTTACAATTGAAATTTTAGAATACACATTTTTATCTGTATTTGATTTAAATATATTATTAGCTATTAATTTAGCATTATTTTTAGCAGTTTGTATATCATCACCCATTGAACCAGTTGTATCTATAACTATAGCAACTTCTTTTCCTAATTTATCAATTAAATTTATCCCTAAACTTTTTTCATCTTTTTTATAGTTTTTTATGGTTAAGCTTTGTTTTTCATCTTTAGTTAAAACTTTTAAAGTTAAGCTTGATTCATTGTATTTATATATAAACTTGTCATCTTCATAAGTATCTTTTTTATCTTTAACTTTTTCTTTTGCTCCAGTTAGATTTATATTATTAAAATGAACCTCTCCTTTACCATCACTATCTTCTATGATATCTTTGTCTCCTGCATAGTAGGTGTCAAAACCTTTGCCACCAAACATAGTGTCTTTTTTATCTCCACCTATTAAAGTATCATTTCCATCTCCACCTTCTAAGATATCTTCAGCCTCCGTTCCTTTTATGGTGTCAGAACCACTTCCACCAATATAGTGAATTCCTTTTATTCTATTTTTATTATAATAAAATTTTATTTTACCATCAAGATTTTCTGTAGACAAGATATCGCTATTTTCAGAACCATATACAATAGTCTTACCTTTATCATCTATAAATTTAGTAGTACCATTATCCCACAATTTATCCACTAGCTTGCTCATTGGCTGCAATAAGCCAATATATGTTCCATAATTTTCTTCGTCATATCTTTTTATGTCATTTTTATAATCGCTAAAACTATACTTTATCAATTTTCCATAATTATTATAATCTGGATTATTAATATTTTCTTTTTTATAGCTAGGATACGTTATTTTTAATGTTTTTCCTATATTATATGGATCAATATCATTCTTAATTAAACTATTTCCTATATCTACAATCCAACTACCTCCTTTAAAATCAAAATCTTCTTTCCCAGGAAGTATAGCAAAATTTTCAATATACTTATTTCCATTTTCATCAATAACAAATTTAGCATTCTTTGTTAGAAAATAAAGCTGAGTATTAAACATATAAGTTCTCTCTGCCCATTCTTTTTCATTTTTCCCTTTAAAATCAACTTGTTTAAAACTATAGCTTCTTTTACCGGGTATTTCGTTTAGTTCATAATCCTTTCTTTCCCCCTTTTTAACATTTTTACCAAAGTCATCACTAAAAAAATTTGAAACTTTTTCTATTTGAGAGGCATTAGCAAATCTCCCAAAAGATTTCATATATTCATCTATATCAGATACATACAATGTAATATTTTCTCTATTCATAAATGAACCACTTTTCAGCTCTTCAAATGAAGGTTTATCCTTTTTGCCATATAGATATAAATTTGTTATAGTTTCAGCATTCAATTCATCTATACTTAAATTAATTTGTTTCATTTTCCATCCTTTTTATTAAATTCTAAATTTTCACAATAAGTTTCACCCCAAGATTGATATAGATCAAACCTAGGATATTTTTCATTTCCTATATAGTTATACATATAATATTCTCCCATTGTTTGGTAGTTCCTGCATCTTTGATTATTATCATTAAAATACCAATCTAATGACAAAGATTTATGAAATTCAACTGTTTCTTTATCAAAATTATAAACAAGCATTATTTGTTGCATTTCATCTAAATAATTAAAATTAAAATTAAATCTAAACTCACATTGCGAATTATTATTTTCAGTTTCTATAACTTCTAAGCAATCTTTATAAAATTTATACTTATATTTTTCTTGCTTTTTTATAAGTTCCAACAAACTATCAACACTTAATTTGTCTTTTTTTATGTCAATGATTTTCCAAAATTTAATTTCTTCATTCATTATTGATTCATATAATAAAATTCTCGCCTTATCATATCTATGAAAATAGTAATTTAAAAAAATAAGAGTGTATATAGTAAAAACAAAACCGCAAAATACTAAAAATATAATAATTATTTTTTTAAATTTCATATTTTGTTACCTTTGGTTAGATTGTATGTTGACATTGTTTCTCCTTTAAAAGTTTAAAATCTTTTGCATTTACAAAATTTCCTAGTTTTTTAGCTAACTCCTCGCCATCTACATTTAAAGTAATACCTTCTTTTCTGTCTATCCATTTAGTATCTGCTATCTCACTTTTACTAGGAGCATTCTTTTGTCCCCACAAGTAGTAGCTTAATACCTCACTTGAATAATCACCATTTAAATCTAATTTATATGTTGCCATTGTTTTTCCTTTGTTTTAAGTTTTTAATTTATCTAAAATAATCTTCCAAGTATGATGCAACTTCTTTATCAATACTATAATTCACATTTCCACAATTATCTATTTTTCGTGAATATCTATTTTTCTTTTTTACAATCTCTTTATGCTCATCAATAATTTTGTTTATAGATTTATTTTTATAATAATCTTTGCTATTAATTTGTATGTCTATAGTGGTTTTTATAATACCTTCTTCTGAAAAAATAAGGCTATTATTTAAGTATATTTCATATCTTTTTTTACACATATCCGTATAAATAACTGGCTTTTTAAACCCAGCTATATTTGTTTTTGTATCTATTTGAAAAAGCTCATCTAAATTTGCTACTTTTAGATTATCATTAGAAAAGAAATTCTCATTATTTATATTTGTTCTTAAATACTCTTCCCAATTATCAATGGTAAAGTTTTCATATATATAGTATTTATTGTCTTTTGTGGTATTTTTACTACAATTATGCATAAAATAATCAATTTTTTCATTTAGAATTTTATACTTTTCTATATAATCAAAAACAGCTTTTTTATATAACTCCTCTTTCGGTAGTATTCTGTCTTCTTTTAAACAATATCCTTGTTTATATTTTTCTTTTTTAAATATAGTAGTTAAGCTTATGCCATATTTATTAGAGTAATCAGGCATAGTTCTTATAAAGATTAAAGTTAAGGCTATGATTACTAAAAAAGCTAAGAGTATCTTTTGTTTTTTAAAAAAGTGTTTTAGTATGAGATATAATATTAGTAGAGATATTGCAAACAATACTATTAAGCATAGTATTGGATAAGATGTTGTAAGGTTGTTAAATAAATCTGATGTTGTCTCAACGAAATTTGATATAAGAATTGCTATTGTTAAAACAGTACCACCAACTAATATTGAAAATTCATATTCAGAAGTATATACTTCAAATGATATATAACCTACGATAAATACTAAAAAAAGCAATAATAGTTTTTTAAATTTCATATTGTGTTACCTTTGGTTTGGTTTTTATAATTTAAATTTGATTGATTGTTTAAGCTATTATCTGCTTGGTTAAAGTTACTATTTTTATTATCTAAATTTAAATCTTTTTTGGATGTTTTTGTTTTACTATTAGCTAAGTTATTATTTAGCTTTGTATTTTTATCCATCTGTTTCCTTTTAGGCGGATTATTATTTAAATTTAGCATATTAAATTATTAATAAAATATTAGCTAAGTGGAAATTAAATAATGATAATAATTATATATTACGCTTTAAAATTTATAATTTTTTAAATTTAATTTATCTTGTTTATTTTATAAAATATATTGCTTATAGTATTGTGGGTAATAATAGATTTTAAGAATTTTATCAGATGAAATAACAAAAATTCACAAGATGCTAAAAATAACAAAATTAGATATTTTTTAACAGCTTGGAATTAATATAAAAAATAAAACATAAATTTTTATAGAAAGTTTTGTAAAATATTTTATTGTTTATCTGTATATAGTAAAAAACTATAAAAACATATACAAACTATACGCAATTAATACCAAAATTTTAAATAATACTATATATGTGAAATAAAATTCATAAGCAATAATGTAATTATAAAATCTATTAAATAAGCACTTAAAGATATTTTGAAATTTTACTCAAAAATAATTTTAATAATAAATATAAAAGTTGATTTTTGATACCATTTTTATATAATATAAATTTTTAACCTATGCTTAAATACGGAGGGTTGCAAATGGACTTAGATATAAATGCCATTTTAAAGATTCAAGAAAACATAGAACAAACAGAGCTTGAAAAAATTAAAAAATTAGGAATTGTTTCTAGTATTGCAGAATCAAATGATTCATTAAAATTATACTCAATTAAAAAATCAAAATATAACAATCAAACTTTTTTCATTCTAAATGGCTTTGTTTTCGACTCAAAATTAAAATCTGAAAACTCTATGGACTTAGAAAAATATTTACAAAATGATGAATTAAATATCATTCTTAATCAATGTTTTTATGAGAAAAACCAAACAACAATTAAAAATTTAAAGGAACTTAAGCGAAAAATCATAATTTGCAATTGTAAACTTCCTGATATTAGTTCTTGTGAATTTGAAAATGAATTAATTACATGCAACAGCGATAATGTTAGTTTTAGCGGATGTAAATTTGCAGACAAAGTTTACGTTGAAGGAGATGTTAGTTTTAATACATGTGAATTTTGTGAAGATGTTATTTCTAAAAATGCTGATAGTAATATGTGTTTTGCAAGTAGTATTTTTAATAAATCTTTTGAATTGAGTTCAGAAAATGATTTAAAAAATATAAATTTTGAAGCATCTAATTTTAAGCAAAAAATCATTTTAGATATTAAAAAATTTAATGTTGTAAATTTTGCATTATCTACATTTGAATCTTATTTTGATTTAAGGGGCAAATGTTTTAATGGAGAAGAGATAAATTTTACCAAGGCTATTTTTGAGCAATCTGTAAGTTTTTACAGGAGTATATTTGAATGTGAAATCATTTTAGAACAAGCTCAATTTACAAAAGATGCAACTTTTAGTCAAGCAAATTTTAAAAATATACTTAAATTAAATAAAACAAAGTTTAACGATGAAGTAAAATTTTATAAAACACAATTTAATAAAATAATATTAACAGAAGCATATTGTGCAAATAAAGCAAATTTTTCAAATGCAAAATTTAACGATAAAGCTTATTTTACGGATACGATTTTTAAAATGAATGCAAATTTTAAATCTGCTATTTTTCATGATGATGCAAGATTTTTAAATACAGAGTTTCATGGCGAAATAAACTTTAAAGATACAGTATTTAATGGTGAAGCAAATTTTAAAACAGATAAAAATGTTATTTTTGCAAAAGAGGCAAATTTTAGCAACACAACTTTTGAAAAAAATGCTTATTTTAACAATAGAATTTTTGAAGATTTTGTTGATTTTCACGAAGCTAATTTCAAAAAAGTTGCTTGTTTTTATAGTGTGATATTTAAAAAACCAGTTAATTTCTCATCAAGTATTTTTGATGGTGCTTTAAATTTTGTTAATGCAAAAACTGATTTTACATACGAAGAATTTAAAAAATTCATTGAACATAAAAGCATAAATGATGACCAAAATAAAGAAATAGATGAATGTATAAAAGTAACAAATGATTTTAGAGACGGCTTTAGGCTTATAAAACATACTCTAAGCAACAAAGGCAATGCGCTAGATGCAAGTTTGTTTCATCGTTTGGAATTATATTGTAAAGAGCTGGAGATAGAGATAGGATTTAGACTAGAAAATCCAAAGGTTAAAAAGAATGAAAAGGATAAGGCGGTAAGTTTTATTAATAAAACACAAAGCATACCTAAAAATAAAAATAATCTAGAGATGTTTTTAGATTTAATAACATTAAAATTATATAGAAATACTAGTGATCATCATACAAATTTATTTAAAATAATAAACTTCACTATTCTAAGCATCGCTATATATATGTCGTCTTTATATATTTTTGATAATTTTTTATTGGAAATAATGATTAATAAGCCTGATGGATTGATAATGTTAATGATACCAATTTGTTTTGCTGCATTGGTAATATATCTAATGTATTTAGTGATAAAGTACAAAAATTTATGGATGATCCCAATGTTAAAAATATTCATATATGCTATTTTTTCCATGATGATTATAATCAAAGCAATAGATTATTCTATTTATAGCATTGCTTTTATACTTTTGTACTTATTGCTATATATCATATTTTTTTATTTGATTAGGTTTAATTTTATATGCTTTATAATTTGTTTAATTTTTATTTCTATATTTCTTGATAATCCTACTTTAATGACACCGTTTACTGGCATGATTATATCAGAACAAATGGTTAAAAGTAAATTTGAATCATATAAAACAATATATGATAATAACAGTCTAAATAATATGCTTTGGGATGCAAATTTTACCAATGTAAAAAATGAAAATAAACTAAATTTTATAATTAAAAATAGAAAAATTATTTTAGAAAGATTAGATTATGATAAAACGCCATTAATTACTTTTATAAAACAACCTATAGGAAGTATTCAAAAATTAATAGATTATTATACTGGTAATAAAAATATACAAAAAACAGAAGCGCCTAAAAAGTCATACACCAAAGCCTTAAATGCTCTAAAGCATGATGAGATAATGCAAAAAGTACAAAAGAGTTCAAATTTACTTTATAGTTTTAATATGTTGCTTGTCTTTTATTCACTTGCTAAAACTGCACGTAAAAACTCGCTTATACCAAACTAATGGTATCATAAGATTAGGCAATGATATAAAAAATTTTCAAAATAATTTTCAAAAAAAGAGCAAGAGTATGGCAATGTTTTTTAATAAATACTATTTATAAAGTATCATTATTTGTTAACATTGTTTGATTTTTTATAATTGCGTTGTATAGCATAACGGTATATATAATTTTTAAATTTATCATAAAATTTTGTTTATAAAATATTAGTTATTTCCATCTATTTTTTAATTTTGGATATATTTAATTTGTATTATATTTGTACAAAAAATATTTTATTAAATATGCAGTATAAATTTTATATAGTTTTGGTGCTTTAAAATTAAAATAAGTAAATTGTACACGAAGAATAAATTTTTAAAGGGAAATAATATGCACTTAAAATGTTTGCAAATTGTAAATTATAAAAATTTTAAGAATGAAGAATTTTTATTTGAACGAGGAGCCAATACAATTATTGGAGAAAATGATTCTGGAAAGTCTAATGCCATGAAAGCATTGAGGATTTTACTGGATTCGTCATATTACTATAATACTAAAAGATTAAAAGAAGATGATTTTTCAGATTGTTTAAGTAATTGGAAGGGACACTGGATTATTATTTCTGCTGTTTTTAGTGGAATTACAAGCAAAGAAAAAACAAATGAGATATGCAAAGATATTGTATTAGAAAAAGAAAGCGAACTTTTTATTAAAAATTTAATTAGATGTGGAAGTGACAGTATTGGAACAGTAACTTTATTTATAAGGCCACAAAAACAAATTAGAAAAAAACTTTCAAATGCGGAAAATCAGCAAGAATTTCAAAATATAAGAAATGGTATAAAACTATCTGATTATGAGTTTTGGTATACATCTAGATCGCAAATTGATTTTACAGATAATCAAAAATATAAAAAAATAGTAGGAGATATTGAACAATTTCAATATAATGATCCCGATAATGAAGATTTATCAATTATAGGTAGTAAAATAGATATTACTGAATTTTGGCAATATATATCTGTGGAATTTATTGATGCATTACGGGATGTAGCGGTGGATTTAAAGAAGCCTAAAAATCCTATAAGACGAATTATAGACACGATAAAAACGGAGATTTCAAAGCAAGATTCAAATGAAATAAAACAAAAAATCAAGGAAGTAAATGATAAAATATCTGGAGTCAATGAAATATCTAATATAGGCAATCACATTAATTCTAAGTTAAATGAGATGATTGGTATGGTATATTCTCCAAATGTATTTATCGAGTCTCAATTAAAAGATGACATTGAGCTACTTTCAAGATTCTTAACAATTATTCCTTCCAACAAACATGATATTGATTCTTTGGGCTTGGGACATCTTAATATGTTATATGTAGCTTTAAAATTAGTTGAGTTTGAAGTAAATCGTAATCGAGAATTAGTAAATATAATGGTTATAGAAGAGCCAGAGGCGCATATACATACACATATACAAAAAACCTTATTTTCGAATTTAAAAGTATCAAAAGATTTTACACAGATTTTAATGACTACACATTCAACTCATTTATCAGAAATCTCTGAAATTAATAAAGTAAATATTTTGAAAACTTATGGTGATTTTTCAGAAGTGATGCAACCATCTTTTGAGCTGAATCAATTTGGAAAAAATATACTTAATTCAAAAGATGTAACCATAACCCAATGCTTAGAGAGATATTTAGATGCTAAACGTTCAGTATTGTTATTTTCAAAAGGAGTTATTTTAGTCGAAGGTGATGGTGAAGAAATACTCATTCCAGCTTTAACTAAAAAGGTTATGGGTGTTTCTTTAGACGAACTGGGCATTGGGTTAATAAATATTGGTAGTGTCGGATTTGAGAATGTAGCATGCATATTTCATGAAAAAAGATTAAAACGCTATTGTTCAATCATTACCGATTTGGATAAATGTCTAGATGGAAGCGAAAAATGTAGTAAAGAAGCTGAGAAGCGCGGGGTAGGTAGGCAAAAAAAATTAACGAAATTATTTAATGACAATAAATATGTAGATATGTTTTATGCACCTTATACATTAGAGATTGACTTTGCTAATGAGTCTAATAATATTAAATATATCAATAAAGTAATTGACATTCATTATGCTGATTTAGAGACAAAAAAAGAACATATGAATAATTTAGAAAAGGATGTAGCTTCAAGATATGATTCAGTTATGACTATAGTAAGAGCTATGAGAAAAGGCTGGTATGCAACTGTTTTAGCAAGAATAGTATATTCAGATGCAATAATTCCAAATTATATTTTAGAAGCAATTGCTTTTTCAAGTCAAGAAGTAATAAATCAATCTATTAAATTAAAAATGATAGAGTATTCTTTGAAAAAGTATGATGATGAGAATGTAAAAGAAATGTTAAATTTAAAACAAGAACTTAAATCAGTAGATGAAATTAATCAATTTATCGAAAACTTTTGCAACAAATTTGAAGATGATGTAGTTGCAATATTTATAAAAATGGCAATGAAATATGAATCATGAATATGATTTTTTGAATGAACTCAACAACAAACAAAAGTCAGTATGCATAAGTGAAGAAAATTTTTTATTGACAGCATGTCCAGGAAGTGGAAAAACAAGAACTATAACATATAGACTTGCTTATCTTTCTAAAAAATATAAAGATTCTAGGCTTTTAAATATTGCAATTACATATACTAATAGAGCGGCTGATGAAATAGAAAATAGATTGATGGATTTTGAAGTTGATACATCTAATATTTGGACAGGAACAATACATCAGTTTTGTTCACATTTTATTATAAGACCTTATGCTATGTATCATAGTAAACTAAACAAAGGCTATAGGATAATTGATGAGTATATTAAGGAAAAGTATATAGATGAGATTGCTAAAAGGATAGGTATTAAAGGTTGCATTAGAGACTTCTATAAAAATCCAAAAATTATGTCAGAATACAAAAAATACATTATTATAAAAAGAGAAATTGATTTTGAAAATATTTTAGAGTATTCATTAGAGTTGCTAAAAGATAATAAATTTATTGCTGATAATATATCAGGATTAATAAGAAGCATCCATGTAGATGAGTATCAAGATACAAATGAATTACAGTATTTAATATTGTCTGAGATTGTCAAAACAAAACCCAGTATTAATATATCGTTTGTGGGAGATGTTAATCAAGCCATATATAGCGGATTAGGTGGAGTAGCTAAAAATTTATCAGAAATTGAAAAATTATTTCCAGTTAAGTTTAAAAACTTTTGTTTGGATGGATGTTATAGATCAACCCAAAGAGTTGTAGATTATTATATTAATTATGAAATAGAATCCACAGGGCTATTTTCTACATCTAAAATAAGAAATGAAAAAGGAGTTATTAAGCATATATACAATGTACATAAAGATGATTTAGCTGAAAAGATCTCTTTTATAATTAAAGGAGAATTAAGAAAAGGTATTCCAGAAAATGAGATTTGCGTATTAGCTCCTCAATGGGGGCAGATATATCATATGAGCAATAAGCTAAGAGAAATATTACCGGATTGTAATTTCGATTCTCCCAATATAACCCCCATTAAATACGATCCTTTAAATGTTTATTTTTTAATAGCAAAATTGTTATTTACAAAAAAGTCTGAAAAAAGTTTTTTAAGAAGAAAAATGGCTTTAAAAGTCATTAAAATAATCACTGAAGACTATGGTATATATGTTTCAGACAATATTGACAAATTTGATGTTTTAAAAGCTATAAATTCAACTAATTATATGCAAGGCAATGGAATAAAAACCTTGAAAAATGCAATATCAAATGTATTTAATACTTTAAAGATTGATATAGCTAATGCACTAAAGACGGAATATGATGATTTTTTTGGAAAAATTGATAATAGAATAAAAAAATATAATTTAAAGCATGATTGTGATTTGATGGAGAAAAATTTTCAAGAAAAACAAGGTATAGTTATAAACACTATTCACGGAGTTAAAGGTGAAGAATATACAACAGTTATTGCTTTTGACTTACTAGAGGGGCATTTGCCCAATTGGGAGTACATAATTAATTCGCAAAAAAAATTACAAAGAAAAAATGAAGCCAATAAATTATTGTATGTGCTTTGTTCTAGAGCAAAAGAAAATATATATTTATTTTCAGAAAAAGGGAGAATTACTAAAAAAGGTAAGCCGTATAGCCCCACAACAGAATTAAAAAATATTGATTTTGATTATGATTAAAATAACTAATAAAATATACTATATATGAGCCTTTTGTAAAATTAATGATAAGAGTTGGACAAAAAGTTAAATAAGTCATATTTATTAATTAAAAAAGCTGTTTGATATTGTAAAATTTTTATTACACATAGATTACTAGAACTTCTAGGGAATTATATAAAATAACAAAAAGTTTTTAAAAATTATTATTTAGAATTAATCTATAAAAAAATATGATGAAATATATCAGATATTAAAGAAAAATAAAATTAAAGAATATGCTCAAAATGAAACTTTATATTTATTGTTTGTTGCAAACGGAACTGGAGAACTGGGCGAGTATACTTTTTGTCTTGCAAGTTAGACAAAAAATTGTTCGTTAGGAGTAACCCATTAAGCCCATAAAATATTAATTAATTTCAAAGCTAACTATTTATTTTATGTTGCTATTGATACCAAGTAGATGATATATTTTGTTAAAATACTATTTTATTAAATTACTTAGACTATAAAGAGAATAGCAATGCAATATGTTTACTTAGATTGGAATATCATACAAAATCTTAAAAATATACCCAAAACTAATGAGGAAAAAATTTGTGAACTTTTTAAAACAATAAAAAAGTTGAAAGGAAAATATAAATTTCCTTTCTCAGAAGCTCATATTCTAGATCTACTAAATTCTTGTGATTCATATCATAAAGAGGATTTAGATTTTTTGTTTAAAATATCTAAAGGTTTTGAAATTTGTATACAAAATGATGAAATGTTTATGCAAAAATTTGATATAAAAACAAGATATGAGAGTATAAAAAAAATACAAACAAGAAGAGTTTGAAAAATTAAAACAAATTAGGGTTATTGCTCCACAATTTAAAGAATGCATTATTGCAACTAGCAAAATCGAAGATAAACTTATGTTAGATATGTTAGAAAATGATAAATTAACTCCCGAATCATTTGAAAATTTTCTAAATAAATTAAAATGCGATATTGACGATCCTAAAATTTATAGGGATTTTAGAAAAAATATTTTATCTATTAAAAAATATACAAAAAATAATAACACGGTTATAGATCAAAATTCTGAATATTTTAAAAAATTGATTCCTTTTTTAGATTTTATAGTAAATGATAATGAAAAAAATATAGAAAATGATTTTTTAAACACTATGAAATCATTTCTTCATATTAACAACAAAAGAACTTTAGATAAAATGAATATTTTTGAAAAAATAGAATTGGCGTATTCTCTATTGGATTTTAATATTCATTATAAGGAAAAAATTAATCAAAAAAATAAACCAAATAATATGCACAATGATTTAAAGCACTTTATCCATGCTCACCAGTCAAAATACTTTGTTACAGAAGATAAATCGACTATAAAAAAAGCAAAATTAGTGGTCAACGCTTTAAGCTTGAAAGTTAAGATATTGAATATTGAAGAATTTGTTGTGAAATTTAGCTAAACAAACTTTACTTTTATTTACCAAATTATTTTTTGATTAATGTATTAAATTGTATCTTTTAAGACTTACATAAGGATTTACTATAGTCATAAATATCTAAAATATTATCAAGATTCATTTTTATTACAACTAATTTTTGTAAAATGTTTATAAAATCTCTATCCTGATTTTTATCTACAATTAATTCAAGTGGTACAAATAACGTTTGAGTTAAAAATATATTAATATTAAAACATTTATTTAGCTCTTCTACTTTGACCTCTAATTCATCTAAATATTTATTTGCTTTTTCAAAATCGCTTTTATTTCTATATTGCTTATTTTGATCAATTTTAAATCTGATATTTAATAAAGATTCTATTGTAAATTTTGGTATATTATTCATGATGTTAAACCAATTATTGGTTGAAACTGATATTTTTAGTATGTTTTCATCTCGGTATTCTAAAACTTTTCCATCTTGAAAAATTATTTTTTTATATTTTCTTAAATTCAACTCATGATTAATTAATTGTTTTTGAGAAGATACAAAAGATAAAATAAAATCTTTTAGTATATCCGAAGATGAGCCAGAAAAAGAAATATTTGTTAAATACTTATTTTTATTCTCTATAAAAATAATATCTTTTTTGAATTTTATAGCCAAATCACTTTCAAAATTATTTTTTTAGATAAATCGTATCTTCCTGAAAAAATTTTATAGCCATTATTATCTTTTACTCTTGAAAAAATATTTTTGACAAATGAGTCGACACTGATTCCGATTTTATTATTAATGCCTGAGTCCATATGTTTTCTAATTTTTTCTACCAAGGAGTTATAAAAATTCATTTTAAAATACTTAAATCCTATAATATAAAATTTATCTTTATGTCTAATAACAGGATTCATTGTAAAAACATTTGCATGATCTTGAATTTCACCTAAATATCCATAATTCTTATTTACTTCTTCTAAATTTACTGAAAATAATTCTAAAATTTTTAATTCATTATTTTTTAAACTATGAATTTCAAATATAATTACATTATTTTCTTGTACTCCTAAAAGTTTTAAAAAATTTATAAACTCAATTATAGTAAAGCCAAATTTGCTAATAAATGATTCCTTTTTAATATTGGGTTCAATTAAATTTTTAATATATTCAATTAATGTATTTGTTTTTAATTTATAAATAGGATAGAAATTCATATATAAAACTTGTTTCTTAAGATGCTCAACTATTTTTTCATTTTTCGGCAAAAAAGTCGCAAATTGACTATCTTTTAGTTGAAGCAAATGCAAATAAGATTCAATGATTTTAAAAATCTTTTTAATCTTTTCATCATCAATTATTTTATGTTTAGATTTATGAATGTTTTTTATTAAAATATTAATTATATACCTATACGGCGGTATAAATTCTATATTGTTTTTCTTTTTATTTTTTCATACATACAAAAAATATATTCTAAAGCATAAAATAAATCTAATCGCAAGAGTTTAGTTTCAATTTGTTTGATAATTTTTTTGTGTTGATCTTTTTTGAAGTTTGCTTTGCCATCAATAATTTCAATATCTTCATTTATCGTCGATTTTATGTATTTTTTAGCTTCAACTAACCTTTTTAATATATTAAAATTTAGATCATTACAATAATAATCATTTATATAATCGCTATTGCATTTGCTATTGTTGATTAAATTATATATGTATATTTTTGTAAATAGCTCTTTCCAAAAATTCCTTCTTTCAACTGGGGGAATTTTTCTTTTAAAGAATAAAATTGATGTTTGGATAGTTAAATGATAAATTTTTGCTTTATCTTGCTTAATTTTGCCAAGTATGTAATCTATTTCAATTTGTTGAGAAACATTTTTAATATATAGCTACTTTCGATTAAACTACTTTCATTTTCTGAAATAAATTTAGAAATACAATTTTCATTATTTTTTATGCCAAAATCATTTTGCATGATACTAATTGATTCGGATGATTTTTTATTATGTAAATTATTTATATATTCTTGATTGTTTTTAACTATTTCGTCAATTAATTCAACAAAATATTGTGTATTATTTTTCATTTTATTATCTTTTGTCTAGATTTGTCTTTGCGGAAAGGTTGTTTATAGTAACCTATAATTTGTTTTTCATTTAAATTTAGTGAAATTAATAATTTTTCAATTTCTCTTACATTGTTTATAATATCCTTTTCAGCAATATTTTCGGCAAATTTAATTATGAAACTACGAAATTCATTTAATAATTTAAGAGTCATAGTATGTATATCTTTGCTAGAATAAATGTCTTTTTCAAAAATATTACTTATTGTGAGCCATAATTGAATAATATTTTCAGCGCTAAGGTAATGATTTTTAAACCATTGCTCCCAAACCTCTGCTTGTACATCACGAGGATATTTATAAGTTTTATCTTTTAATGGAAGTGTCATAAATATATCTCTTAACCCAAGAGGTATATTATTTGAAGAAGTTCTTGATTTTGAAAAGTTAATTTTCATATTTTATCACCTTGCTAATATTGATATATTTCAAAAATTTAAATAAATTTATTTAAATTAATATAATTTATATGTTTTTATATAGGTACTTAATCTTATTGTATCATATCAAAGTATCATTGACCACATATATCAAATAAATATTAGAAAGTAAAATTAAAATGTATTGCTTAAATTTTTTTTGCGACTCTAATAATGGATTGCATATTCCTTTGTGGTT
The DNA here is from genome assembly GCF_013201895.1 of Campylobacter blaseri. NCBI lineage: Bacteria > Pseudomonadati > Campylobacterota > Epsilonproteobacteria > Campylobacterales > Campylobacteraceae > Campylobacter > Campylobacter blaseri. Next base: position 1,488,011 of record NZ_CP053841.1, read on the forward strand.
TTTTAATTATGAGGAAATTCATTCTTTATTTATTGAATCTTTGGAAGAAACGGCTACAAATCAAAGAGCTGCAGTAATTAAATATATTTTAGAGCATAAGAAAAACTATCTTGAAGAAAATATGACTGAATTTTTACCTGAAATAATTACAGCAGATACACCGATTCCTTTTTCAGTAAAAGGATTAAAAACGTATTTAGAGGGTGAAAATATAAAGGAAGAAACAACAGGTGAAATCTTTAAATCCGGAGATAAAAAAGGTCAAGAAAAAACAAAACAAGGTCAATATTATGGAAAGTTAACTAATCTTATTACGAGACTGCAAACAAAAATAGATGATAAAAAATATGGGTTTGTATTTAATGAGAAAAACACTGTAAGAGCTGACTATTTGAAAGAATTTGTTGATAAAATAATGGGAGTAGATAAAAAAATAAAGGTGATAGATTTATCAGAGGTTCCATCAGATATGTTATCTATAATAATAGGGATTGTAACTAGATTAGTATATGAAATTCAATTTTGGATGTCACCTAAAACAGAAGAAACACGACATCCTATAGCTTTTATTTGTGACGAAGCACATTTGTACATGCCAAGAGATACAACAAAAATAAAAGCAGTTGAGAATAAATACTTAGAGATATTTGAAAAAATATCTAAAGAAGGAAGAAAATATGGTGTTTCATTGGTAATTGTTTCTCAAAGACCTGCGGAATTAAATTCCACTATAATATCTCAATGCAATAATATTATAAGTTTAAACATTACGAATGATAGAGATAAATCGGCAGTAGCCACCATGTTAACTGATTCATTGGTAGGCTTGGTTGAAACATTACCTAATCTTGATGTTGGAGAATGTATTGTTATTGGAGATTCGATTAAACTACCTACCAAGATTATTTTATTAGATAAACCTAAAGAAGAACCTAAAAGTTCAACTATTGATTTTTGGGATAGATGGATAGATGGGAAAGGTATAGTTTTTAATATTAATGAAGAGATTAAATGTATGATAAGACAATAAATATTATTTTAGGGCAAAGTATTTTACGTCTTATTTTAATCTTTATATTTAATATAAACATTTATATTATTTAGTTTTATTTTAAAATAATATTTTCAGGGGTTTTAGGGGCAACCCCTAACGAGAGATTTTTGTCTGACTTGTCAGACAAAAAGTATCCTCGCCCTCACACAAAAATAAATATTTTACAAGATATAAAATAAAATTTATAAGCTTATAAAAATAAGATTTTAGGTATGGTTTTTTAGATAAAATTTGATATTATTTTAGACTTGTATTAGTAATAAAACTTTATTTTAATAATACATAAAGCGTTTATGAATATTGATATAATAAACAATAAAAATTTATCTTTTAAGCTAATATGTATTCCTATGCAATTCAATAAGTTTCGTAAATTCTCCAACATCAGCTTTTTTTAAGGCTTCTATATACTCATTTCGTTTTGGATTTTCTTTAGCTAATAAATCCTCTTGCCACTTAATAGGCATTTTATCATGTTGTCTTAAATAAATATTTGCAAGCATCCTGCTCCATCTCCCATTTCCATTTTTAAAAGGGTGAATTTGCACAGCTCTATGGTGCAATCTTGCTGAAGTTTCATAAACATCAAAAGTTTTATTTATATCCCAATATTTTATATCCTCACTTAGCTTTTTAAGCTCCATTGGTACAAGATAAGCTTTAATGCCAATAGATAGCTCAATTTTTCTTAGCTTTCCAGCCCAATCCCATACATTCCCAAACATCTCTTTGTGCAAAAGCAGCAACCATTCATAAGCAAAAGAAGCTTCTTTTTTTGTTGGTACTGATGCAAGATATTTTATAGTAGCTTCAGCTATGTTTTGGGCTTCTTTTTGATAAATTTCTTCTAAGGAGTATATTTTATTTTTTGGTAACAATAATCCAGAGATATCATCTATTGGGGTTGTATTATCTATTGATTTTGTAGAATTCATCATTATGCTACCCAAAGCTTATCTTTATATTGTCCATTTAAAAGTTCTTGTTTGAAATTTGATATTATATTTTCTATACCATCTTTGTCTAATCCTTGCATTTCAAGAGAAGATGTACCTTGCACCAATGAGGCTAAAAAAATAGCTTTTTTATTAGCTCTTTTTTCCATTAAATCTTTGAGCTTAACCACTTCGTTTCCTGCAAAATCCAAACCCAAAGTTTGTGTTATTTTCTCAATAGTACTAAGCTTCACATCATCTCCAGATAGAAATCTATTTAGAGTTCTTGTACCTATATGTGAAATTTTAGATAAATTTTCAATTGTTATATTTAATTTTTTTCTTCTAGTTTGAATTTTATTTATTAAATCTTTTCGTGTCATGTCTTAATCCTTTTAAAATATTATGCCGTAAATGACATATAAAGTCAATCAATACTTTGTTTATATGATTCCAATCTAACAAGAAAAAATTGATATAATCTTTTTGTATTTCATGAACTATTGTAAATAAGCTTAATATCTAATAGTCAGTTCTAATAAAAAATGAAATTTCTACAAGTTGTTAAAATTAAGATTTATTTTTATTGTTTTTTTGTGAAAAAAGTTTTATGTTAATTTAAAAGTTATATTAGTAGCAAAACTTATTTTAATAATAATGCAAAATATTTATAAATTTTAAATTCAATAAAAACATAAATTGAAGTTATGTATAAAAAGTAGCAAAGTTAAACAAATCTATCTGCCAAGTGATACATTGATTATATAAATTTTCTTAAAATTTTTAAAATTTATTTTAAAGCTACGAAAATATACTTTTTTAAAAACATATGTTTTTATATATACTCTAACTTTGTTGCAAGGAAAATTATAAATAAAAGTTGTCGATATATATTTAAGCATTCTTTATACTATTTTTACAATGGAATAAAATGCCTTGCCACCCAAAATAAACCTATGCCAAATATACATAATGTACATAAAACATAATCAACTTATCTATCAAACTTTATGTTTTATTTATTTCCAAGTTTTTTATAATACTATATAAAATTATATTAATAAAAATATATAATCTTAGTTATATTATGTAAAATATAGCATTTTAAAAATCATTAAAATACTATGAAGCATTTTAGAGTTTAATAAAATTCTGGGAACAAATAGGGAACAAAAAGTCAAATTATCTCAAAACTTAAACATTCTAAAATATCGCTAAAATGGGGATTTAAAAAGGGTTTTTATGAAGTAATGGCTCCGGATGCTGGATTCGAACCAGCGACCAAGTGATTAACAGTCACCTACTCTACCGCTGAGCTAATCCGGAATAATTTAAAAATGAAATGTTATTATATACAATATTTATAGATTTGTCAATAGGCAAATCTATAAATTTATAGTTAAGCCATTAAATTTGGAAAATCCCAAACAATTTTACCATTTTTTATAGTAACAACCGCTGCACCTTTTAGCATTTTTCCAAAAAGAGGAGAGTTTGTAGATTTTGATTTGTTAAGATTTTCATCATAAACATACTCAATATCTGGATCAATTATAGTAATATCAGCCAAATAACCTTCCTCTATCGCACCTTTATTTTTAAGATTAAGTATCTCAGCTGGTCGTTTAGAAGTAAGTCTTACCATATCTTCTAAAGTTATAACTCCATCTTCAACAAGTTTTAAAGTAAGCGGAACAAGAGTTTGAAGTCCTAAAATTCCAAATGCAGCATGGTCAAATTCAGTAAATTTATCATCCACATTATGAGGTGCATGGTCAGTTGCTATAACATCTATAAGTCCACTTTTTAAGCCCTCTCTTACGGCCTCTTTATCTGTTATTTCACGAAGTGGTGGCGACATTTTGAAATTTGTGTCATAGTTCATTAAATTTTCATCTGTAAAGGTAAAATGGTGAGGAGTAGCTTCGCAAGTTACATTAATGCCCTCTTTTTTAGCCATTTCTATCATCTTTAAAGACCACTGTGAGCTTACATGAGCTATATGTATATGCCCGCCAGTTAGCTTAGCAAGCAACATATCACGGCTTACCATTATCTCCTCTTTTTCTCTTGGCATACCTTTTAAGCCTAAAATTGCTGAAACTTTTCCCTCATGCATAACGCCACTTCTGCACATAGAACAGTCCTCACAATGACTTATAACATATGAACCAAAATGCTTTGTATACTCAAGTGCAGCTCTCATTACATCGCTTGAACTTACAGGAAGTCCATCATCACTAAAAGCAACAGCACCAGCATTTAGCATATCACCCATTTCAGTTATGCCCTCGCCTTTAAGCTGTTTTGAAATAGCTCCAATCGGAAGCAAATCCACAAGCCCTCTAGCCTTAGCTTTGGCTATCATATCTCTTGTTATAACAGCATTATCATTAACAGGATTTGTATTTGCCATAGGTAAAACAGTAGTAACTCCGCCAGCTACTGCTGCTTCGCTTCCTGAGTTTATATCATCTTTGTATTCATAACCTGGATCTCTAAAATGCACATGCATATCAATAAGCCCTGGCATAACTAGCTTGCCAGTTGCATCTATAACCTTATCAGCATCTAAATTTTCATCTGTAATTTTTGCGATTTTATCATCTTCAATTAGTATATTTGCTTTTTTAGTTCCATCACTATTTACTATAGTTGCATTTTTTATAAAAAGTCTCATTTTAGCCTCTATTTTTTATTAATGTACTTAAAACTGCCATTCTAACAGCAACTCCGTTTTCAACTTGATTCAACACCATTGAGCACTCACTGTCTGCAACATCTGAGTTCAACTCAACCCCTCTATTTATTGGTCCTGGGTGAAAAACAAGTGGATTTTTATTTGCAAGTTTTACTCTTTCTTTAGTTAATCCAAAAAATTTGCTATACTCTCTAGTGCTAGGGAATGGTGTGCTACTTCCTTGTCTTTCAAGTTGAACTCTAAGCATAATGATAACATCAGCTCCCTCAACTGCTTCTTCCATATTTTTAGCAACCCTACAGCCAAAAGCATCAACCCTATTTGGCATCATCATAGGAGGTCCAAAAAGAGTAACATTTATACCAAGAGTTTTCATAGCCCAAATGTCGCTTCTTGCAACTCTACTATGTTCAATATCGCCTATAATAGAAACATTAAGACCTTTAAAACTACCTTTATGTTCCCTGATTGTAAAAAGATCGAGCAAAGCTTGAGTTGGATGTTCATTTAGTCCATCTCCTGCATTTACTACACAAGCATTTGAGTTTTGTGCTATAAATCTAACACTTCCTGAACAATTATGCCTAACAACGAAAATATCTGTCTTCATAGCCTCCATATTATGTATGGTGTCTATCAAAGTTTCGCCTTTTTTTGTGCTACTTTGAGAAGCTGTAAAATTTATAGCATCGGCTCCTAGCCTTTTAGCAGCTGTTTCAAAAGAGGTTCTTGTTCTAGTGGAATTTTCATAAAAAACATTAATAACAGTTTTTCCACGAAGATTATCTGCTTTTTTAATGCTTTGGTTGTTTAGGTTTTTGAATTCTTTTGCATAATCTAGAAAAAACATAAGCTCATCACTGCTAAGGTCTCTTGTGCCTAGCAAATCTTTGCGTTTATACGACATCTATAGCTCCATTTCTAGAAGCTAATTCTAGCAAATTTTTGCTTAAGCAATTAAAAATTTACTTTTAAAAGTTAAAATTTATCAAAAGGATGAAGATGAAAAATTCCATTATAATTTTAATTTTTTTAATGTTAAATTTACATGCAAAAGATAACCTTATAGGTTCAGTAAATACAGCGTGGAAACTCATTGGAAAAAATGATAGAATTGAAGTTATATCAGTAAAAGATCCAAAAATAGATGGTATAACTTGTTATCTATCTTATGCTAAAAAAGGTGGAACAAGTGAGATGATAGGACTTGAAGAAGATACTAGTGATGCTTCAGTTTCATGCGAACAAACTGCTCAAAAAATTGTGATTAAAGAAGATATTTCACAAGAGGAGGATATTTTCAAAAAAAGAAGTTCGGTGCTATTTAAAAAGACAAGAATAGTTAGAATGTATGACAATAAAAACGAAACTATAGTCTATCTAGTATATTCTGATAGGTTGATTGATGGCTCTCCTCAAAATTCCATAACAGCAGTTCCTTGTAACCAAGCTACTGGAAATGTTTGCGAATTTAAGAAAAAATAGACTTAGTTTATAAACTTAGTCTTAGTATATCCCAACCCTTTTGTAAAGCTATTTTTTCTAGCTTTTTATCAGGGTTTATGCAATGAACCTCATCTGAGTATTCACACATTGCAAGGTCATTTATAGAATCAGTATAAAAAACTACCTTTTTAGGATTTAAATTTTTTTCTTCTAAATATTTTTTAAGTGCTTTAACTTTACCCTCTTGAAAGCTTAAAGGCTCATAGTATTCATCAGTATAATACCCATTTTTTACCTTCAACTTTACCCCTATACTGTCATCTACTTTAAGGAGTTTTGCTATGGGTTTTACAACATATTCAGGCGTTGCTGAGATGATTAAATTTGGACTAAATTTAGCTATCCACTCTTTTGCCTCTTTGTAGATTATAGGTTTGATTTTTTGCTCTAAATATTTAGCCATCAAATTTGAAATTTCATCTAAACTTACTTTACTAAGTGAATTTACAGAAAATTTTAAATACTCAAGCATATCAAGTTTGCCTTCATCATAAAGCTCTATCATCTTATCATTTTCTTCTATAAACTCACTATCTAAAATTCCCTCTTCTAACAAAAACTCATGCCACAAATCATAACTATCACCATGAAGTAAAGTTTTGTCTAAATCAAAAATCGTTAAAGTCATACAAGCTCCTAATTTTGAAACATTTTAATATCCACTGATTTATAACCTAAATCAAACATCTCATCATAATTTCTAAATGTAAAAAGAGAGTAATCACTAAGTTTATTATTAGTTATAAAAATATTACACTCTTTTTTTGTAAGTATTGTATTTTGAGCTAAACAAAGTGACAATGCCCTGCTTAAATTTCGGCTAACGCCTGTTTTTGTTATCTTATAACTAGGATGTAAATCAACGCCACATATTGGAAGCTTATACTTTTTAAGTGGGATAATAGGCAAATTATCAACAAACCCACCATCAACAAGAACATATTTACCGTATTCAACTGCTTGGAAAAATGGCACCAAAGCACAACTTCCTAAAACAGTTTTAAGAGTATCGCCACTATCAAAATATACAACCTTACCCTCAAGCAGATCAACACAAGTTACATAAGTTGGAATATTTAAATCTTCTAATTTTTCACAAGGAAGAAGTTGTTGCACTATATCTGAAGTTTCATCTATTTTAATTAAGCTTTTAAGAGATAAATTTGGTTTAAAAGCCTTTTTAAACTCTTTTGTTTGAATTATTTTTAAAATTTCTTTTGGCTTCATACCGCCACCATAGCAAACTCCAACAAAAGCACCTATACTACTTCCTGAAATCGCTTTTATCTTTATATCAAGCTCGTCAAGTTTTTGTAAAACTCCAAGATGAAAAACGCCTCTAGCAGCTCCACCACCGAGGCTTAAACTAATTGTATCTATAAACATGAATAGCTCTTATTTAAAAACTTTTTTATACTGCACTCATTTCTTGAACTAATTTTATAAAATATTTTGCATTTTCAACAGGAACATCTGGAAGTATACCATGTCCTAAATTAAAGATATGGCTTTTACCTTTCATAATGTTTAAAATATTCTCTACACTTTCTTTGATGGCATCTTTGCTATAAAGTCTAGTTGGTTCCATATTTCCTTGAAGAGTGTATCTATCTGAAAGCTTCTTGCTTGCAAGTTCCATTGGAGTGCTCCAATCAACACCAAAAACATCAAAATTGCCAGATATTTTATCTAAATATCCACTTATGCCTTTTGGAAAAACTATAACAGGTATATCCGGATATCTATCTTTTATATAATCAACTATTTCAATTATATATTTCCAAGAAAACTCAAAAAACTTATCTTTTTCAAGTGCGCTTGCCCAACTATCAAAAATTTGAACAGCATTCACACCGCTTTTAATTTGATTTTCAAGATATATTTTTGTAGCATCAGTTACTTTTCTTAAAATTTGATGAACAAACAGAGGATTTTGATAAATCATTTTTTTACAAATAGCATAAGTTTTTGTGCTACCGCCTTCAATCATATAAGTCGCATTTGTCCAAGGTGAACCACAAAAACCAATTAGTGCTTTATCTTGTGCCAACTTATCTCTTGTAAGTTTAATTGTGTCATAAACATATGTTAATTTATCTGGTGCACCTTTTTCATCTAATTTTTTTAAATCCTCATCAGTTCTTATAGGATTGTGGAAAACTGGACCTTGCCCTTTTATAAACTCCAAATCCATTCCCATTTCAAGTGGAATTACCAAAATATCACTAAATAAAATTGCCGCATCAACTCCTAAAATATCAACAGGCTGAAGAGTAACTTCACTAGCTTTTTTATAATCTTTGCATAAATTTAAAAACCCTCCAACACTTTGTCTAACAGCCATATACTCAGGCAAGTATCTACCAGCTTGTCTCATCATCCAAACAGGTGTGTAAGGTGTCTCTTTTTTTAAACATGCATCTATAAATATCATATATTTTCCTTTAACTTTTATGTAAAAAATATAGCGCTAAACATAACGCTAAAATTGAAACTGCAAGATAAACTAATTCAAGCGGGGTTGAGAAATTTGAATGCAAAACCCTTTGAAAAAAGTTTACTATCAGAACCATCACTATAACTTTTCCGAGTTTATCTTTTAGCTCATTTAAATTTTTTATCTCTAAAACTTTAGAATTATTTTTAGAACTTTTCATTATATCTATTTCGGATATAAAAAGCTCATAAATTCCAAAGCTAAAAATAAATAATACTAAAGCCATAAGATATAAATCAATTCCGCCGACTAAAGCACCTATAGCATCTGCATGCAAATCTATAGCTTTATTGTTATTTATAAAATAATCCCAGGCACCAAAAAGTACCCTTAATATATCATAGCTTGCTATTATAAAGCAAACCACCGCACCAATAATTCCAAAAATAACAGGTAAAATAGTTATATGCCTACTACCCCAAAGCATCTTTTCAAATATCTTAGACAATATACTCTCCTATCTTACCATAAATAGTATAATTACAATATCCATTGCTATAATTATCTATTGAAATATTTAAATTTTCGCCACTTGGCTGTTTTATCTCTAAACTTAGATCCTGTTTTGTTTTATTAAACTCAACCAAAGCACAAGCTAAACTACCGCTTCCACAAGCACTTTCATAAAAAAGAGTATTGATATCTCTAACAAAAACTACCGGCAATAGAGTATTTTTATAAAAAACCATAACTCCAGATGCAGCTTCGCTAATAAGGTTTTGATCTTTAAGTTTTTTGAATGCAAAATTTTTCATATACTCTTCATCAAAACCAAACATATCGTTTTCATAAACCAAGTGAGTAATGCCATCTAGTTTTACTTTTGTTAGATCTTCATCTATAGTTTCTATGTCTACTTTAATATTGGATTTTACACCAACATAGTTGCCAAATTTATAGCAAATAAAACTTTTACCACAATTTTTAATAGTTACTTCATCTAAATTTAACTTTTTTGCATAATAATACCCAGCACAACGAATAGCATTTAAACATTGCTCATCCCCTGCCATCACAAGATGAAAATTTTTATCCAAAAAACCAACCTGCTCCACAAAATTATGTTTTAACATAATTTCATCGTTAATTTTTTTACGTTCATCGTTATCATATAACCCATCAACAACTAGTGCGGTTGGGTTACCTGAAGGGATGAAAATATGATATTTCATCTAGTTATTTTCTATCCATTTTAAAGCAATTCTCACAGCATTAGTTGCAGCACCAACTCTTATTTGATCCGCACAACACCATAAATGCAAAATCTTTTCATCAAAATTATCTCTTCTTACCCTACCTACAAAGGTATCGTTTGTATCAGTAGACATCATAGGTGTAGGATATAAATTTTTACTTACATTATCGGCAAGCTTTAGACCAGGAGCATTTGCAAGAATTTCTTTTACTTTTTCTATATCAAAATCTTGGTTAAATTTAATTGTAATAGCCTCACTATGGCTTCTTAAAACTGGAACTCTAACACAAGTTGCACTTACCTCCATTTGTTTATGAAGAATTTTTTGTGTCTCATTAACCATCTTCATCTCTTCTTTTGTATAGTCATTTTCCAAAAAAACATCTATATGAGGAAACAAATTTAAAGCTAGTTTATGTGGGAAAACTTTTGGCTTATACTCATCTAGTTTAAAAGCAAAAAATGCTTGTAGCTCTTCTACTAGCTCCTCCATGCCCTCTTTTCCAGCTCCACTGGCTGCTTGATATGTGCTTACATCAACTCTTTTTATATCAAAAGCATCATCAAGTGGTTTTAAAATTTGAACCATTTGAATAGTTGAACAATTTGGATTTGCTATAATTCCTCTTTCTTGCCAAGCATCAATATCTTCAGGATTGCACTCAGGAACAACCAAAGGAACATCACTATCCATTCTAAAATGGCTAGTATTATCAATGACTAAAGCTCCACTTTCAACAGCATATTTTGCATATTTTTCTGAAATGCTTCCACCTGCACTAAAAAATGCAATATCTATATCATTTTCTTCAAAAGTAGTTTCAGTAAGCTCTTTTATAACAAAATCTTTGTTTTTAAATGTAACACTTTGCCCAGCACTTCTTGCACTAGCAAGAGGTAAAATATCATTTACAGGAAACTCTAGCTCCTCTAAGACATTTAATATCTCTTCACCAACTGCACCACTTGCTCCAACTATTGCGACATTGTATTTTCTACTCATTTTCGCCTCCTAAATCTAGCTCTGATCCATCTTCTTCATCTTCAGTATCAACTTTTGGACATTTTGCAATATTAACAACCTCTTCGCCATCAACATTGACAACCTTTACACCGCTTGTGTTTCTTCCTGCTTTTCTAATGCTTTGCATATCAACTCTAATCATTTTTCCACTTGATGTTAAAGCCATTAAATCCATCTCATCATCAACTATAACGATCCCAACTAGATCACCAGTTCTAGATGTTAATTTCATACAAATTACTCCTTTTCCAGCCCTTCTTTGAAGCCTGTATTCATCAGCAGTAGTTCTTTTTCCAATACCTTTTGTTGCAACACTTAAAATTTCTTGTTCATCGTTTTGTAAAATTTCAGCTCCTACTACTTCATCACCCTCTTCTTTAAACTTAATAGCAGTAACACCACGAGATACTCTACCTATCTCTCTTGCGTCTTCAACACTAAATTTAATACACATACCTTTTTTGGTCACAACAAATAAATTTTCTATATCAGGAGTTACAATTGAAGCAGTTACCACCTCATCTCCCTCATCAAGATTAATTGCTCTAATGCCTACACTTCTTATATTTGAATATTCTGTTAGCTTTGTTCTTTTTACTATTCCGTTTTTAGTGAAAAATGCTAAAGATTTACTCTCATCAAAGTCAGTTGTTGGAATTATAGCCATGATTTTTTCTTCTGGCTGAAGGTCTATTAAATTAACAACTCCCCTACCTTTTGCAGTTCTACTTCCTTCTGGAATTCTATAAACTTTTAACCAATAAACCTGTCCACGATCAGTTACAAACATCAAAGTATCGTGAGTATTGCAAATAAAAAATCTCTCAATAAAATCATCATCATAAGTAGTAAGTGCTACTTTTCCTTTGCCACCTCTTTTTTGTTTTTCATATGTTTTACTTGGAACTCTTTTTACATAACCTCTGTGAGTAATGGTTACAACAACACTTTCATTTGGAATTAAATCTTCCATATCTATATCATCATAATCATCTACTATTTCAGTTATTCTTGGGCATTTGAATTTATTTCTAATTTCTATAAGCTCTTCTTTTATGATGTTTTCTATTAATTCTTCGCTTTTTAAGATTGCCTCTAAATTGCTAATTTGCTCAATTAACTCTTTTAATTCATTTTCAATTTTTTCACGCTCTAAGCCTGTAAGTCTACTAAGTCTCATATCTAAAATAGCATTTGACTGAAGCTCACTAAGCCCAAATTTACTCATAAGCCCTTCTCTAGCAACCGTTGTATCAGCACTATTTCTAATAAGCTCAATAACTTCATCAATGTTATCAAGCGCTATTTTTAGCCCTTCTAAAATATGTGCTCTTGCTCTTGCTTTTTGAAGTTCAAAAATAGTTCTTCTAATAATTACAGTTTTTCTATGTGCTAAAAATAAATCTAAAAGCTCCATTAAGCTGAAAACTTTTGGCTCTTTGTTGTTAATAGCAAGCATTATAGTACCAAAAGTTGTCTCCATTACGGTGGATTTAAAAAGATGGTTTAAAACTATTTCACTCATAGCATCACGCTTTAGCTCTATTACAACTCTAATGCCATCTCTATCACTTTCATCTCTTACTTCACTAATTCCATCAATTTGTTTATCTTTAACTAATTCAGCTATTTTTTCTATTAAATTTGATTTATTTACCTGATAAGGAAGCTCATCGATAACAATTACATCTCTATTTCCCTTTTTCTCTATATGGGTTTTAGCTCTAATTTTTATCCTACCACGACCTGTTTTATAGGCATCAATTATCCCCTTTTTACCAAAGATAATTCCCCCTGTTGGAAAATCAGGTCCTTTTATAACCTCCATTAGCTCTTCTAAAGTTGTTTCTTTATTTTCAAGCATCATTAAAAGACCATCAACTAGTTCATCTAGACTATGTGGAGGGATATTTGTAGCCATACCAACAGCTATACCACTTGATCCATTTAAAAGTAAATTTGGAAGCCTTGATGGTAATACATCTGGCTCCACCATACTTCCATCATAGTTTGGTGTAAAATCTACTGTATCTTTATCTAAATCTCTTAAAAGCTCTTCAGCCAAAGTTGTCATTCTAGCTTCAGTATAACGCATAGCAGCTGCGCCATCGCCATCAATTGAGCCGAAGTTTCCCTGCCCATCTACTGATGGAACTCTCATTGAAAAAGGTTGTGCCATTCTAACAAGTGCATCATAAACAGCGGTATCGCCATGTGGGTGATACTTACCTATAACATCTCCAACTATACGAGCTGATTTTTTGTATGGGCTTCTACTTCCAACTCCCAAATCATTCATAGCATACAAAATTCTTCTATGAACAGGTTTTAAACCATCTCTTGCATCAGGAAGCGCTCTTCCTATAATAACACTCATAGAATAGTCTAAATAACTCTTCTTCATAGAGTCTTCAACATCAATTATCTGTATGTCTTGTTCTTCATCAAAAATACTGTTTTCCATGCCCGTCCTTATTTTATTTTAGTATTAATTATAGCAAATTTTCTTTTGCATTAGCTAAAACTAGCGCAAAAAGAACCTCTATTTTAGCTTTTTTACAAACTTCATGGGCTTCATTTAACGTTGTTCCAGTTGTAATAATATCATCGACTAAAATAATAGGATTTTTAATACTTTTTAGCAGTTTAAAATTTCTTCTATTTTTTAATCTAAACTCCAAACTTTGACCACTATATTTTATAGAGGAGCTCGCTTTTATAATGTTAAATTTGGGGGCAATATCTTTGGATTTTAAGGAATTTGCTAAAATGGCTGTATGTGAATATCCGTTATCTATATTATCATCAATAGGAACTGCTAATACCCTTGTGTCAAATTTATATCTTTTAGCAAATTTTTTAAAGCTTAAATTTGCCAACTCTTTATACGCAAAAAGTCCATGCAAATGATGCTTTGAGTGTATTAATGTTTTAATTTCACTGTAATTGTAAAAAGAGTAGACATTTAAACCGTTAATATTTCGTTTTTGCAAAGTGTGTTCTAAAAGTATATTTTTACAATTTTTACAGATAAAAGATAAGCTAAAAACCCCACAATTTAAGCACCTCATTAGTTATTTAGCTGCTTAATAGTTAAGCTAATTTGTTTAGCAGTTCTAATAACCATATCTTTTAAAAGATCATTTAAGTATGAATCAAAAGCACCTCCATTAACCAATGGAGTAAATTTACTTTGAGTCTGGGAAACATCTTTTTTTATAGTATTATTCCATCTTTTAAAATTTATAGTTAGCCTAGCCTCAGCGCTTAAATTTTCACCACTAAAACCTTGTAAATTTCCACTAAATTTAGTTAAATTTATATCTACTACTGTGTCTGCACTATCTATAACAGAAATTCCCCTTGAATAAAGCTCTTTCACAAGAGATTCTTTAAACCAAATTTCTAAATTTCCGTTTAAGTTTATATACTCTTTAATGTTGCCATATCTATCTTTTACAGTAGCCACATAGTTTTTAATTTCCCTATTATCATTTATACTATTTATATAAATTTTTTCTATATTTTTATCTGTGATTTTTGAGTGAGTACTGTACTGATTTAAAGATATAGCTTTATTTTTAGGACCACATCCAATGATAAAAAAAGCAATGCAAGCTACTAAAAAAAGTTTTTTCATATATAACTCCTTTTAAAAATTGCTTTAATATTAACATCTGTTTGTAAATTTATTTGATATTTTTAAATTTTTTAGAGGTTTTTTGTGTTGTATCCAGCTTGCGTTTGATTGCAAGCTGGATATAGTGGGTAACTTTAGGAAGCGCAAAAAGAGGCAAAGCCTCTTTTTTTAATCTTCTATTTTACCTGTTTCTATTCTTTTTTTGTATATTTTTCTAAGTTCTCTAATGTCATTTTTAACTTCAAAAACTCCATGCCAATGAGAATAATCAGGTCCTCCCATTAAAGCACCTTGTCTCATTCTTCTACCTTGATGGTGCCATAAGTGATAGTATACCACTTGGAACTCATCACTCCACTCATCTTCTAAAAGTAGATTTTTAGATTTTAAATCATCTAACATCTCTTTAGCTTCATCAAAGTAGAAGTTGTAAAGCCCTACATGTTTATCAGCCATTGTAAAGAAGTTGTCTGTATGTAGTGTTGTATGGCAAGCTTTACATACTGCTTTCATCTCATTTCTAGCTGCTTCAGGTCCCTCAGGGTGTCCAGCAAGTGGTGTTCCTTTGTTGATTTCACCAGTTTTCCAGTAGTCATATGCAGCTTGTTCAAAACCAGCTGTTCTTTCATTACTTCTTGGTGCCCAAAGATTCCATTTTAATCTTCTTGAAACATTGTGCGTAACAGTTGTTTCACCAACACCACTCATATGACAAGCAGCACAAGTTGGAGCTCTAAAGTCAGGAACGTCCCAAGTATCAGGTGCGCTATCATATTTCCATGTATTTCCTTCTGCATTAAATATATGTCCATGCATTGAGTTATTATATATCTCAATATCTGGATGATCAGGTCCTAAGTGACATGATGCACAAGCTGCAGGCTTTCTTGCTTCTGCCACACTAAATTTATGAACACTATGGCAAGATTTACAGTTTCCAACACCACCATCAGGATAGACATTACCTATACCGTAATTTGGCCAACTTTTAGCTACTGGTCTATTGTCTTTATCAAGCTCTATTATGGTTCCGTGACACTGAGTACAACCAGTTGCATCAGGAGCGTCTTTAAAATCAGGATGATCAGCACCTTCATAGTGATACATAAGCTTTACCATTGCTGGTTTTGCATACATTTGCATAGCACCTCTTGCATGACCACTTTTTGTAAACTCATCAACTTCATGCTCATGACAATTAGCGCAAGTTTTTGGGCTAACTAGCATTGATACATGATTGTTTGAATCTTTTGGGTGAACTTTTGCTGAAGCCATTGGGTTGTCTGCTTTTACCGAGTGACAGTCTGTACAGCTAACTCCTACATGCGCATGGCGACTCTCTTTCCAGTCAGCAACAATGCCTGGTGTTTTTTCAGCGTGACATTCAACACAGCTTTTAGCTAGCGCATCCATTTTACGATCAACTTTTAAGTTTTTTGTAAAAACAATGCTTAAGCCTGTGTTGTTTGATTCGGTTTCGTTAGCATTTACGCTTAATGAAAATGTCATCAAACAGGCTAAAAATACAGCTACTTTTTTAAACATCTTTTCTCCTTTTTGGTGTTTTAACTTTTAGTTATTTTTTTCTTTTGTTTTTTCAAATTTATCAATAAACAAACCTAAATTTTTATGTCCTACATTTTGATGACAATCTACACAGGATTTATTGTTTTTATTGCCTAATACAAAATAATCTCTGTGTGGTAAAAATGCTTTACCTGATTGCATAACATCTTCTAAATTTGAATGACATTTCAAACATCCACTATCATATACAAAATGTGAACGCTCCTCTCTTTTTCTACGCCAATCAATCTTATTTGTATCTGTAAAAACAGTTTTGTAACCATCATTTATAGAAACTTTCATTTTTGTTAAGACATATGTAAAAGAGTTAGTGTGATCAAGGTGGCAATCTGAACATAGTGCCTTTACGCCTAGTTTGTTTTTACCTCCATGCACATCTTCATGATATGAAGCATTCATAGGATCCATAGTATGGCACATGGTACAGGTATATCCATGTCCTGTCATGTGAAGCACATCAGCTACCCCCATAGACGAAATAAGCCCCACAACAATACCTATCATAATTGAAGACCAAACAAAAAATTGTTTTTTCCCTTTTGCCAAAGCATCCTCCTAGTTTGACCTATCATAAATGTATCTTAAATACAATTCTATTATCAATATGTCATTTGTTTGAAAATTATATCAGAATTAAAATAAAAAAATATTGATTTAAATCAATATTGTTTAATTGATATTAACTTTCAATTAAACAATATTTTTATTGTATTCCCAACTTAAGGGATTTGGTAGTAAATTTTTTACTTTATATTGTGTTTTATTAAAAATTAGTCAATTTTTAATACACTTAAAAATGCTTCACTTGGTAAGTTGATTTTACCTATTGACTTCATTCTTTTTTTACCTGCTTTTTGTTTTTCTAGAAGTTTTCTTTTTCTACTTATATCACCACCGTAACACTTTGCAGTTACATTTTTACCCATAGATTTTACATTTTCTCTTGCTATAATTTTATTTCCAATGCTTGCTTGAATTGCAACTTCAAAAAGCTGTCTTGGGACAATCTCTTTCATAGCTTTTACCAAATCTCTACCTTTTGAAACCGCCTTATCTCGCGGAACAACAATGGATAAAGCATCTACATTTTCACCAGCTACTTTTATATCAAGCTTTACAAGGTCTCCAACTCTGTATCCACAAGGCTCATAATCAAAACTTGCATATCCTTTTGTGATTGATTTTAACCTATCATAAAAATCCATAACAATTTCATTCATAGGTATATCATACTCTAAAAGCACTCTATCTGTTGTAATATAGTCCATTTTAGTTTGAATTCCTCTGCGAATATTTAAAAAGGTTATTATATTTCCTAAAAATTCAGTTGGGGTTATAATGGTTGAGTTTACATATGGCTCTTTTATGGATTCTATGCTATTAACTGGCGGTAATTCACTTGGATTTTGAATCATCTTTATACTTCCATCTGTTAAGTGAATTTCATAGGTAACAGTAGGTGCGGTTGCTATTAAATCAAGATCAAACTCGCGCTCTAATCTTTCTTTTACAACTTCCATATGCAAAAGTCCTAAAAACCCCACTCTAAAACCAAAACCTAAAGCAACAGAAGTTTCAGGCTCATAACTTAGCGAGCTATCGTTTAATTTAAGCTTATCCAAAGCGTCTCTTAAGTCCTCAAATTTATCAGTTTCAATAGGGTAAAGTCCTGCAAAAACAAATGGTTTTGCCTCTTTAAAATCATCAACTGGTTCCAATGCTCTGTTTTTTGCTAGCGTTATTGTATCTCCAACTTGAACATCGCTTACAGTTTTTAGCCCAAGAACTACAATGCCAACCTCTCCACTATCAATTTTATCAGTTTTTATAGGTGCTACTGGGTTTGGATACATCAAATTTAAAACTTCATGCTTTTTATTTGTGCCCATAACTATAACATCATCGCCTTTGCTAATGCTTCCGTCATAGACTCTAACAAGAGCTAAAGCTCCCAAATAACTATCAAACCAACTATCATAAATCAAAGCTTTTGTCGGTTTGTCTGGAGCTACTTTTGGAGCTGGAATTCTTTTAATTATTGCTTCTAAAAGCTCTTTTACCCCTTGTCCAGTTTTAGCACTAACTTCTATAGCATCACTACAATCAAGCCCTATAATATGCTCAATCTCATCTTTTACACGCTCTGGATTTGCAGCTGGTAAATCAATCTTATTTAAAACAGGGATTATCTCAAGGTCATTTTCAAGTGCTATAAAAACATTTGCGATAGTTTGGGCCTGAACCCCTTGACTAGCATCAACTATAAGCAAAGCCCCTTCACAACTTGCCAAACTTCTTGAAACTTCATAACTAAAATCAACGTGTCCTGGGGTATCTATCAAATTTAGCACATAATGTTCGCCATTTAGTTCATAGTTTAGCCTAACAGATTGAGCTTTAATGGTAATTCCACGCTCTTTTTCTATGTCCATATTATCCATAACTTGGTTGCTCATAACCCTATCTTCAACAGCTTTACACTCTGTTATAATCCTATCAGCCAATGTACTTTTTCCATGATCTATATGTGCTATTATGCTAAAATTTCTTATATTTGACATGTATTTCCTAGTTAATTTTTTAACTAAACATTATACTAAATTTAATCTATCAAAAAGATTAATTAATTAGTTTTTACATATTTGTAAAAAACATCTATAATAAAGTTAAAATTTGGAAATTTGAAATATATTTTAATAAATAAATTTAAATCAAACATTTTATAATTTGGGCATAGTATTCAAGTTTTATAAATTTTATATAATCTTCCATAAATTACCAATCAGGGTTTCCTTGTTTATTAATGAGGCAACATTAGTTTCGCTCTTTTTAGATGTCCTAACGCGGCACCATTTCCGCCCTAGCTAAACTTTTTCATCTGTATTTTTAATAAATGTATAACAAAAAGAGCTATTTTAGTATTTAAATTATCATTTTTAACACTTAAATATTCTGACTTGTAAAAAACTATTTTTTTGATGAAAACCAGTTTGTGCATCAAGTCCTATCGTTATAACATTTCCAGTATCTAGCTTATATTTTACTTTGATTTTTTCAGATGAATAAGTTTATTCCATTATATATCGCCTCTAGTTATATAATGAATATTTCCTTATTCAGTATTTAATTTATCTTTATCAATTCCGCTACTTGCAGAACGGATATCAAAAATTCCTTCTTCGCCACCAATAAAAAACTCTTTCCACTTATATAATATTTAGTGTGTATTTATTTTTGTAATTTAATACAATCGCCGAAATTATATATAGTTTAGCATTTTTTCAATATTTTCTTTTTGTATATTCTTGACAAAATTACTCATATATTCAAAATTAGGATTTCCGTTTTCATCTGCCGGCAAAATTAACTTTTCTCTTTTTATTCGAATATCATTTATTTCTCTATTAAATGAGTATTTTTCTTCTAATCTTTTTACTATGGTTGCCATAAATAAATAGATATATTCATCTGCATTTTCATCATCAAGTTTTAAACTTGTTATATGGTCGCTTGCCACATATTCATATTTATGGTAAAAACAAGCTCCCACACTACCGCTATTTGCAAGAGATAATGAATTGTCAAATTTTCTAATATTGTCATTATTTGATATAAAATTGTCTACACCATTGTTTAAGGCGCTTGATGAGATATATGGAGTTTTTCCATCAATATGATTTGCTTTTGTAAGCCTTTTGCCTCTTTTAATTTCTCTAAAAATTGCTTTAAATTCAAAAACTTTCCAATTAACATTTTCATATTTAATGGAATTTAGTGTCTGCCCCCCCCCCGCAACATTTTTAAAAATTTCATCAAGTCTGTTTTGATAGTATTTTACAACTTTGTTTACTATTTCTTTTTCTTCTTGTTTTATATAATCTTCCATAAATTGCCAATTAGGATTACCATTTTTATCTATTGGAAGCATTATTATTTGCGTAGAAATTCTATCAGTAAAAGCTTTTCTGCCAAAAGCATATTTAGATTGATTTGTTTTTATCATGCTACTTAAAAATAGTCCATTATATTTATTTAAATTTTTATTTCCTAACATAGTTATTTCGTCACTTGCAGTAAAATTTCCTTCAATGTAATAACTATCACAAAAAGTAGTAACAACAAGTTTATTATTTTCTATAAATAAAGGGTTATTTATAAAATCCGTTATTCCATTATTGCTACTTGTTGCAGATATATATGGAACATCGCCTTTGTGTCTGTTTTTTTCAATTAGTCTTTTGCCTCTTTTTATTTTAAATAAATCTTTAATTTTAAACTCTTTCCATTCAACATCTTGTAAGGTTAATTTATTTTTCATTTTCTACCCCATTATCAATGCCAAATAAATATCCTCTGCCGTGAGTTATCATATTTACCTCAAAAGTAATATAATCAGCAATTGTCTTTCTAAAATCCTCATCGCTTGGAATTTCATCATTAAAATAATAAAAAGAGTGTAACCACTCATCGCTTGGCTCAATAGTAGTTTTAACACAAAATTTAGTTGGAGCTTCTATCTCATCAAACCAAACATCTAACAAATGTTGCTTTTTATCTTTAGCACTTGGAGTTTCAATAAGCCCTATATGTTTTGAAACTTCAAATCCATCATTTTCAAAATTTATAAACTTACATCTCTTATCTTTAGAATGTGGAATACCTGCTATAAATACTGCTATACAAGGATTTGTTCCAACTCCATAAAAAGTATTTTTATTTAAAGTAATTACACCCTCTAAAGTATGTTTTTTTAAAATTTCTTCTTTTATTGTTTGCTCATCTTTTGTTTTTCCTGTAAATGTTGATTGCGGAACAATTACTGCAACTTTGCCATCTATAGTTACACTTTCTAATAAGTGTTTCGTAAAATTAATTTCATATAATGTTGGATTTGCCTTTGACCCCATAGAATAAGGTGGATTCATCATACCAACATTGCAGCCTTGCAATTGTAGTTTAGACGGATTTTGTGCTAAAAAATCCTTATTTTCAAGATTGCTTTTACCATCTCCTCTAAGTATCATATTTGTAGTTGCGATAGTGAACATATAACTTTGTTCTTCTATTCCAAATAATTGATTTTTTCTGATGTTGTTTTGTTGACTTTTATCATTTGTTTTATTAATCATATTATGCATAGCCGCAATCAAAAACCCCGCTGTTCCACAACAAGGATCAATTACTTTATCATCCGGCTTTAAATCTAATAAATCACAAAAAAGCTCAGTTATATGCTTTGGCGTTAAAACTATACCTAGGCTTTGCCCATCACCACCACTATAACTCATAAACTCACCGTAAAAACGACCTAAAAAATCCTCGGAAGATGAGTTAAATCTTATGCTTTTATATATACTTTCATATAAAAACTCTGCAAAATACTTAATTGGAGTTTTTCCAAGAGTTGGGTTTATTTCGTTTATTTTTGTATTATCTCTTATGATTGAAAATTGACTAAGTAGCTTATCTCTTTTAACATCAGGAGAAACATTTGCACGCCTTAAATTATTTTCTATTTGACTATATATTTTTTGTCCATCAGTTGTAATTTGATCACCTGTTAAATTATCAAGTAAAAAACCATGCTCTATCTCTTTAAGTGCCAATAAAATGCCTGAAACTATTAAAGGCTTGTTTTTATCCTCTATATTCCCATAATTTCTTATATCTTCATGTAAAATTTGTGCTTCTTTTAAAATCTCTACAGTTTGTTTTTCTATATCTGTTTTTTCTTTTAAAATTTCTCTTGTGTAGTATTCTAAAATATTATCTTCGCTAAAAGAGATAAGAGTTTCAAGTTCTGGCAACTCTTCATAACTACATCTTTCATCAATAAAAAGCGGTGATATTTTATGAATTTTCTTATCACCACTTATTCCTAATGCTATAACTTTTTTGTAATTTGTATTTTTAATAATATGTTTACCATAAAACAAAGCACCATTTACAGCACAATCTGTAATACTTTTAACATCTTCCGCAATTAAATTTTTTTCATCTCTTGCTATATGTTTATCTACACTCGCTTTATCTTCTATAACTATCACAAAATCTTTTACGATACCTATATATTCAGGAAACCCGACTTTACCAGTACCTCTTTTTGAAGCTGTTTTTAGTGCATTATCTATCTGCGATATATCACTGCCTTGTGGAGTCAATTTATCTTCTATACCAGCATCTTTTAATAATTCATAAACCCAAAAATCAGTTCTTGTTTCTTTTTTAGCCATTTATTTGCCTTATTAATTTATTATATTGGTTAAAATATCTATTTATACTTTTAATGCTAAATTTTGCTAATAAAATAAGTATAAAATAAAATTTCAGATTAGAAATTTGTATGGATATTTATAAAATTTACTAACTTTTAAAATATATAAGATAAAAATAATCACACCACAAACTACAAAATATAATACTTATTTACAATTTTTGATATAAATAAGCATTAATTTGTAAATTTAAACAAACAAACTATTTACGCTCTCGTCGTGATAAACTCTTCTTATTACTTCTCCAAAAAGCGGTGCTACGCTTATGATTTTTATCTTTTCACTACCTGGTTCATCTTTTATAGGAATTGTATCGGTTACAACAAGCTCATCAAGTGCCCCGCTTGCTAAATTTTCATAAGCTTTACCACTAAGTACAGGATGGGTGCAAAATGCCATAACACTTGTTGCCCCTCTTTCTTTAAATGCTGCTGCTGCTTTTACTATAGTTCCAGCAGTGTCAATCATATCATCAACCAAGATAACATCTTTTCCATTTACATCGCCTATTATATTCATTACTTCACTCTTGTTGGCTTCTTCGCGTCTTTTATCTACTATAACCATATCAAGACCTATTTTCTTAGCCAAACTTCTAGCTCTTGCTACACCACCAACATCAGGACTTGCTACAATTGGGTTTTTAAGATTTTTAAATTTCAAATAATCCATAAAAACAATAGAACCATAAAGGTTATCAACTGGAATATCAAAAAATCCTTGAATCTGCCCTGCGTGCAAATCCATAGTTGCAACTCTATTAATGCCTGCAGTTTGGAGCATATTTGCTACAAGCTTTGCTGTAATTGGAACTCTTGGGGCTGCTTTTCTATCTTGTCTTGCATAACCAAAGTATGGAATGATAGCAGTTATTGAGCTTGCGCTACTTCTTTTTAGCGCATCGCTTAAGATTAAAAGTTCCATTAAATTTTCGTTTGCAGGAGCACAGGTTGGCTGAATTACAAAAACATCCTTTCCGCGGACACTTTCCCCTATTTGAACACTTATCTCACCATCACTAAATCTTTTTATACTAACATCACTTAATGGCAAAGATAGATATTTTGAAATTTTTTTAGAAAATTCAACATTTGCAGTCCCAGAGAAAATTTTATAGCCTCGCATTTTAACCTTTCAAATTAATTGTGCAAATTTTATCTAATCTTAGCTTTAAAAAGCTATAAAATTTTATATTTTGACTAAATCAAATCCTAACTTTCTTCTAAATTTTTTATGGTTTTTTTGAACTCATCTATAGTTTTTGGGATAAAAATTTTACTTTTATCGTAATAGGATGCAATTATCTTTTGAATGATATTTTCTAAATTATCTATTTTTACATTAAAAATTTTATATGTAAAAATCAAATATGGCTCCATATCATACATAATTTTTGGAGTAAAAAGAGTAGTTGAAAAAGCAGATATTAGGATTTTTTTATCATTTATATCAAAACATTCAAGTTCCCAAATATTGTTATTTTTATCTAATTTTATGTCAAAATTTTCATAATTTTTAACTAACTCTCTTGGATGTTTTTTTATTATTGAATTTGATTTTGGCAATGAGTTTAAAAGTTCAGTCTCAACTTCATCAAAAGATAAAATTCCTCTTTCACTTAAAGGTTGAGTAAAATATATAATTTTATTATCCTTATAATTATGATTATCCTTATAATTATGATTATCCTTATAATTGGTAATTAATTTTAACTCATAAATCATTTTAGAATTTAGTTTCGGAATTTTACAAATATTTTCAAAATTATATAATATAAAATTTGGCTCATATAAATATATTTGTTTAGGCTTTTTAAAAATGCTCTTATTTGCAAAAAAATTATCAAAAAACTCAAGATAGAATGTTTTTTGCAAATTGCTGTAATTTAAATATGTACCAAGTCCGTCCTCCACAATGATGCAACTACTATTTTTGATAGCAATAACAAAAGCCATGGCAAAATATGTATATGATGAGAAATATATATTTTTATATTTACTAAACTCTATTTTTTTACCATCTTTTATGTAATTATTAATTAATTTTTTACCAAAAACAAGACAAAACAATTTATAAAATTTTGATTTATAAAATTTCGTATAGTCCTTAACAATATAAACATTATTAAATATTTTTTTGTCAATCAAAATTTCAGCCATTTCGTCACAACCACTAAAAATATCAAGAATTACAATATCATTGTTTTTATTTTTTATTTCTTTGTCGTTTAAAACCAAATTTATGGAGTTCAACACATGATAAGATGTTTCACATACAAAAATATTATTCATAAGGCTCGCTTTTTGTATTTTAATAAATTCCAAGGCATAGGATAGACTTTATTTGAATATATCCAAGTAAATATAAAAATAATAAAATTAGTAATAACTAAAGAATAAACAGCGCCAAAAAGTCCAAATTTTCCAACAAAAACATATAAAAAAACTAAATGCAACAATGATGATATAAATGTTATCGCGGCAAGACCTTTAGTTTTTTTAACATAAAAAATATAATTAGTCACAACTAAATACATTCCACTAAAACTAAATGCAATAGTAAAATAAATAACATATTTTGAAGCAACGATAAAATCATTTCCAACATAAAATTTCATAAATAAGCCTAAAAACAGCCCACTAATAACGCCTAATAAAATAAAAATAAAAAAGCATAAATATGAAAACTTTACCATTTTTATCTTTTCATTTATAGATGGATTTGTTGATAAAGTCTTAAAAAGCTCTGGAATATATGCTTTATTAAAAGATGCAGTTATTAAATTCATAATCATACCAAATTGATAAGCAGTTGCATAAATTCCGACCTCATTAGCTCCAAGAATATCTTTTATAATCAACCTATCAGCACTAGTTATAATAAATCCAGCAATAGCATGTGGCATAAGCGGAATACCAAAATTTAAAGCCTCTTTTATATATTCTAAGTTAATATTAAATTTAAAATAGTCCCTTCTGTATATTAGCACTATACTTATTAATCCAAAAACAAATGATGTAAGAAATATAGCTATAATTTGTCCCTGCCATTTTAATTTAAAAACAACAACCATTAGAATAATAGTTATAAACATGACTACAGCATTTAAGATTTGATAAATTCCATATTTTTTAGGTTTTTGTTCCATCATCCAAAGATTTAAATTTATAGTTGTAAAAAATCCAAAAAAGGATGTAAAAATAGCTAAAACTTGCCAAGTATAATTAAGGTCAAACTTACTATATATAAAATCCTTAAAAATAAATACGAAAATAAATACGAAAATAAAGGAAAAAAATAGTATTAAAATACAATTTGCAATAAAATTAGATAGCTCTTCTTTTTGCATTTTTGAAAAATTTGTATTTATAATACCGACAACGCTAAACCCTATAAAAATACTAAAAATACCAACTAAAACACTAAATATAGATATATAACCATAATCTTGTGGTGATAGGTATCTAGTAAGTATAGCTATCATTATAAATGGAATAAGCTTATTAAAAATATCAATAAACAAATAGGTTGATAAGTTATTAAATAAATTTTTAAAATACATTTTATCTTGTTAGCACTTTTTCACACTTAATAATATCTTCATAGCTATCAATATCTATACTTTTTTCATCACTCATAACAAAAGCCACACAGTCATCACTAAATAACTGTTCATTTTCTAAAAAATATCTATAATCAACTATATAAATTGCACCATTTGGCATATATAATTTTGGCAAATCTTGTCTTCTTGTAAATGGAAATTTAGGATTGTTTATCGGCTCTAATTTATTATCATTTAATAAAAATGATTTAAGAAATTTATTATCGACCTCTTTAACACTAATTAAAGATTTAGATTTTTTATCCAAATACATCTTGATTGCACTATCTATATCACTTGAATTTCTAAGTGGAGAAGTTGGTTGTAAAAATACAATAAAATCAAAATTTTCATTTAAGGTTTTCAAAGCATGTGTAATAACTGGTTCACTAGGAGTATAATCAAGAGCCAATTCATCCGGTCTTTTAATGATTTGTGAACCATAATTTTTAGATATTTCTAAAATTTCATCATCATCACTGCTTACAATAGTTTTTGTTATGTATTTTGACTTTAAACTTGCCTCAATACTCCAAGCTATTAATGGCTTGTTGTACAAAGGAAATATATTTTTCCCTTTAAAGCCTTTCGAGCCTCCGCGTGCTGGTATTATTGATAAAATATTCATACTATATCCACAAAAATTTTCTGCAAAGGCGTATTCCAAACTTTACTATTTCTTAAAATTTCTAAAAATTTAATAGCACTATTGCCATTTCCAAAATCAACACAATATTCAGCACTATCTTCCTGCAAAGCTATATTTATTGTTTTAATTATCTCCTCTTCTTTAAAGTCTATATTTTTTATATCTTTGCTTCTATTATTTTGTCTTGTACCTAGATTTATTGTCGGAATTTTATAATAAGGTGCTTCTCTTATCCCTGCACTTGAATTTCCTATTATAAATTGTGAATTTTTAAGCAGTGTTAAAAAATATTCAAATCTGATAGATGGAAAAATTTTGAACTTAGCATTATTTTTAAATCTGTCATATTCATTTAAAATAATATCACTACCAACATCGTTGTTTGGATATATTACAATATAATTTAAATCACTTTTTATCAAACTGTTACAAAAAATTTTAACTTGCTTTGGTAAAATTTTAAGCTCAGTAGTTACAGGGTGAAATAAAGCAATAGCATATTTTTCAAAACTAATCCCATAATACTCTTTTGCTAATTTTATACTTGGCAAATTTGGACTACTCATTAAATCAATATCAGGACTTCCAATATTAAAAATACTACTATTTTTTTCTCCCATTTGAATAAGTCTATTTTTTGCCTCTTCATTTGAAACTAAGTGTATATGAGAAATCTTTGATACACTATGTCTTATGAGCTCATCAATAGTTCCCGAAATTTCGCCACCTTCAATATGTGCTACTAAAATATTATTTAACGCTCCAACCATAGCTCCAGCCACAGCTTCAACTCTATCACCATGAACTACAATCATATCTGGCTTTATCTCTTTTATATATTTAGAAAATCCATTTATGGTATTTGATAAAATAATATCCATGCCATCACCACAGTTTATAAAAGGAAATATATTTTTAAATTTAGATTTATAAATTTCATTTATTGTATATCCATACTTTGAAAGCATATGCATACCAGTTACAAAAATGTAACTCTCAAATTCGCTATTTTCTAATATTTTTATTAGAGATTTTATCTTCCCAAAATCAGCCCTAGTTCCACTTAAAAATACTATCTTTTTTTTATTCATCTATATCTTTCCATGATATAAGTGTATCATTTTTTATATCATTTTTACATACTTTTCCTATTAAATCTTTGTAAAACTCAGCTTTTATCTCGCCAATTCCTGGTCGTTTTACCCAAATATTTTCTTTACTAAATTTTTCACCTTTTTTAATATCTTTAATACTAACAACACTAGCAAAGGCAAAATCAATAGTAACTTGCTCTTCTTTTGCTGCTTCTTTTTTTCCGCCTCTCATTAAAGCAAGTTCTTTACTGCCTTCAATTAACTCTTTTAAAGCTCTTGGATCCATTGAGTTTATTATATCAGGTCCTTTTCTTTGCATAGAATCTGTAAAATGTCTCTCTAAAATACAAGCACCAAGTGCAACAGCACCAAAACAAGCTAAATTTGATGTAGTGTGATCTGATAAACCAATAATTGCATCTGGAAATTCTCTCATCATCTCAACCATAGCACCAAGTCTTACTAAATGTGGTGGAGTTGGGTATAAATTTGTTGTATGCAAAAGTGCATACTCAATACTATATTTTTGCAAAATTTCAACAGTTTTTCTAATGGAATTTATATTATTCATACCCGTGCTTATTATCATTGGTTTTTTAAATTGTGCAATATGTTCTATTAAAGGATAATTATTACATTCGCCCGAACCTATTTTATAAGCGCTTATATTCATTTTTTCAAGTCTATTAGCAGCCGCTCTTGAAAAAGGTGTGCTTATAAAAATCATTCCTTTTGACTCTATATATTCTTTAAGCTTAATCTCATCATCTTCATTTAATGCACACTCTTGCATTATTTCATATATTGATTTTTTTGCATTCCCAGGTATGACTTTTTTTGCAGCCCCACTCATCTCATCATCAACAATATGGGTTTGATGTTTAATAACCTCTGCTCCACTTTTATGAGCTGCATCAACCATTTGCATTGCAGTTTTCAAATCCCCACCATGATTTATACCCAACTCGGCTATAACAAGTGGCGGATAATTTTTGCCTATTTTTCTATTTTGTATTTTCATAATTTACTCTTTTTAAAAATCGTTTTTAAATCTTGCGCTAAACAAAAAAGCCAAAGCATTTTAATAAATATTAAAGAATAAAAAGCTTTTTTTATAATACCAAGATTATCATCTTTTATAATATGCTTAACGCTATTTGCATCTGGATTTATTTCCTCAATGGCTTTGAAAAAGTCCATTTTAGCCTTTGGTGCTATGCTTCTTATTATAAAACTAAAATGCTGGCTTTTATATCTTTCCCAAATATTCTTTTTTTTAAAAAATATTCTAAGTTTTGTATCTAAAACTCTCAACCCATCTATCTCTTTTTGTATATCATATTTTTTTGTAAGAGAGTGTTCATTTGCCCTATTGTAGTGATAATATCCAAAATTTATATGTATTGACTTTTTAGAACAATAAAAAAGCTGGGTTGTAAGATAGTTATCTTCAGCATAAGAAAAATCTGCAAATTCTACATTTTTATATAAATCTTTTTTAGCCAAATACAGCCAAACCATAGGCCATAATGTGTATTTATAGATTAGGCTTGTTGAATTTTTGATTGGATTTTTCAAATTTTGTTTTACATAAATTTCTTTATTACTATAATTTTCAAAATAATCACAGCAAACTATATCCGCATTTTCTTCTTTTGCTTTAGAATACAAGGAGCTTATCATATCAAGCTCACACCAATCATCAGAATCAATATGTATTATATATTTTCCTGTTGAGTTTTCAAAACCAGTTTTTCTAGCCTGTCCCAAGCCCTCATTTTTTAATTTATTTATTATTTTTACATGTTTTTCTCTATTAGGATATCTTTTTAATACATTGGATAAAATTTGCATACTATTATCCATAGTTTTATCATTTACAAATATATATTCTATATTATCATAATCCTGTTCAAACAATGAAACTAAGCATTTTTCTATATATTTTTCTGTATTATATATAGGAACAATTATACTTATATCATACACCATATATCCTTATCATAGCAATGCAAATAACTGGTTTAATCTCATATTTTAATACCTTTTTTAACACCCATCCAGCCCCTTTTTATAGAAAAATACAAGCCATCAAAACCAAAAAATGCAATGGTAAAAGCTATTTTTTTCATAAAACCTACTTTGGCTATATAGATATATTTAAGTTTATTAAGATCCTCTGATATACTATTTATTGTTTTTGAAAAATTACCATTATAATTAGTTATTGTCATTATAAAAATCTTGGAATGAAAAGCATCTTTGAACTTATCATAAATCTCTTTTGATTCTAAAAAATTTTTAACTTTTAAAAAAATTTCCTTAATATCATTGATATTATTTTTTCTAGATGTTACCGATGATAAATTTACTCTATTATAATGTAAAAAAGCACTATTTAAATACGAAATTTTATCTGAAAAATAAAAAAGCTGCAAGCTTATATATAAATCTTCACCAAAGCTACCCTTTGGAAAATCCAGACTATTATATAGATTTCTTTTAACTAGTTTATTGCAAAGAGAAGGGTGTATCTCTCCTAAAAAAAATGAATTTATAATACTATCTTTTTCCAATATAATATCATAGTCTTCTTTTACATAAACCTTTTTTAGCATACAATTCTCAAAAAAATCACAACATACGATGTCTGCATTTTCACTTACAGCTTTATTGTATAAAGAACTTATCATATCAAGCTCACACCAATCATCAGAATCAATTTGTATAGTGTAAAGTCCCGTTGAAGCTTCTATGCCAATTTTTCTTGACATAGAACTACCATAATTTTTTTCATTGTTTATTATCTTTACATCTTCTTTTCTGTCGGGATATCTTTTTAAAACATTAGATAAAATTTGCATACTATTATCCATAGTTTCATCATTTATAAAAACATATTCTATATTTTTATAGTCTTGTTCAAATAAAGATACTAAACATTTTTCTATATATTTTTCTGTATTATATATAGGAACAATTATACTTACATCATACACTTTTACATTCCTTTTTTATATTTTTTTAAGATAAAATATAAATTTTTGCAAGATAAATTTAGGTAAAAGACAATCTGCTTTTACCTAAAATCTATATTTATTTTATAAACCCGCTTGCTATAACCTTATCATTTTCATCATAGAAAACTGCAAGTTGCCCACTTGCTATACCGTAAGCTGGTTCATCTAGATAAACCTTATGATCAATGATTTTTGCTTTATTCATAGGCGATCTATAACGAATTTTTACATAGCCTTTAAAATCATCATCTAGTTTTGTAAATTTGTTTAAATTTTCCAATTCAAACTCACTTTGTTTTAATTCATCTTTTTTTCCAACTATTAATTCATTATTTTTTGAATTTATTTTTAGTACATAATGTGGTTCATGCGCTACATCTACTGTAAAGCCTTTTCTTTTCCCAATCGTATAATGCATATAGCCATTATGTTTTCCAATAACATTACCCTTTAAATCTTTTACCAAACCAGGTTTATCTGTATCATAATGCTTTTGTAAAATATCAATATATGTCTTTTCTACAAAGCAAATTTCACTACTTTCTTTTTGCCCAGCTATTGCTTCTAGCTCTGGAAATTTCTTAGCCCGTTCTTTAAGTTCACTTTTTAAAGTATTGCCAAGTGGAAAAATCATATATTTTAATGAATTTGGGTCAGTATTTGCCAAAAAATAGCTTTGATCTTTACTTAAATCTCTTGCAACTTTTAAAAGCCCATCCTCAACTCTTACATAATGTCCTGTAGCTAACTTCTCACAGCCTAAAGATAAAGCATACTCAAGCAGTTTACCAAGTTTTATTGTACGATTGCATAATGCACATGGATTTGGTGTTTTGCCATTTTTATAAATTTCTACAAATGGATTATATACAGATGATTGAAATTCTTTCTGCAAATCCAAAACTTTAGTTTCTATACCTAAAAACTCGCCAACTTTTTTAACTTTTCTTATATTTTCTTCATGATACTTTGGATTATCATGTAATTTCATATAACAACCTATTATTTCATGACCTTCATCTTTTAAAGTTTTTGCTACCATTGATGAATCAACACCGCCACTCATAGCTACTAATATCTTCAAATTTCTCCTTTAATCTTTTATAATTTCTTCATATATATATTCTATGTCATCGCTTAATTTAAATATCTCTAGCTCCTCTTCTTTGATAGTTTCATTTTCAAGGAGTGAAGTTTTTAAAAAGTCTATTAGCGAAGTCCAAAACTCAGTTCCAAATAGAAAAATTTTAGCTTTTATTTTATGACTTTGTACAAGAACAAAAATTTCAAAAAGCTCATCAAGTGTTCCATACCCGCCTGGAAATATTACAAAAGATTCTGAATTTTTAGTTAATGCAACTTTTCTTAATGCCATTGTAGAAAAAACCATTCCATTATTTACATACTGATTAACCTCTTGTTCGTTTGGCAAAATAGCATTAATACCTATACTTTTTCCATGTCCTGCCTCAAATGCTCCTTTATTTGCAGCCTCCATTATCCCACCGCCACCGCCAGTTATAATAGTGAATTTTTTATCTGCTAATTTTTTAGCAAGCTTGTAAGCAGATTGAGAATACTTATTATCGCTACTAAACCTAGCTGAACCAAAAAAGGTAATACATCTTTCCTTATTAAAATTCAATTTCTCTTCAATTAAATCAATATCTTTTAACATAATTTCATATTTCATTAAAACCTCTTTAAATTAAATCTAAAATTTTTCTTATAAATGCTTGAAAATCACTTATTTTTTCTACTTTAATAGCTTTTTTATTAAACTTAATTAACAAATTTGATGCTATATTCCTTAACTTATTTACAGTTATAGAGCAAGGGTATTCATCTATTATTAGAGTTCTTTCATTTGTGCTTTCAACCATTTTTTTATCTCTTTTTATACCACCTAAAAAATCTAATTCAAATTCTTTATTAATGTTGTTTTTAAGTACTTTTTTCAAACTTTCAAAAATAAATTCTCTTTCATTTTCATCACTCATATTTGCAATAATCGATAGATTTTCTCTATCTTTTAATAGCACCTTTAGAGTTGTATAAGTGTTTATAATTGCTGGTGGTTCAGGTGTTGTAATAACAATCACTTCATCACTTATATCAATAAAATCTTGAGTTATTTTTAAAAAAGGATTTGAAGTATCTATAAATAAAAAATCAAAATTTTCAAACTCTAAAATTTCTTTTTTAATTTTATGTTTTAAATTTTCATCATATATATCTAGTATTTTTTCACCGTTATATCCTGGTATAAGATATAAATTTTCCTCTACATTTAAAAGAATTTCTTGCAAATTAGCTTCATTTTTTAAAAAATCTAATATATTTTTTTCACTATTTACATTTAAAATCGTATCTAAATTTCCAAAAGATAAATTCCCGTCAAGCAAACATATTTTATATCCTTCGTCTGCTAAAATTTTTGCCAAATTTGCAGATAAAACACTTTTTCCAACTCCACCTTTACCGCTTGTTAACGTTATGATATTCATCTTTTAAAATCCTTATTTAGCATTAATCCTAGTGGTAAAACTACACTAGTTCTATATTTCACACCAGGATGTGGCAAAATTAACTTTTTACTAATTCTTGTTTTGTTACTAAAATATAAAATATCCAAATCAAGAGTTCGTGGAGCATTTTTAAAGCTCCTTTTTCTTTTAAAAATTTTCTCAAAATGTTGCATAATTTTTAAAACTTCACTTGCACTTTTTGAGCTTTGAACCCTTAAAACTCCATTTAAAAAATCGGGCTGTTTTGTGTATCCAAATGCCTTATTTAAAATTAAAGGAGAGGTTTGATTTACAAAAAATCTCTTATCTTTTTTTAACTTATGGAAAAAATATTCAAATCTTTTTTTACTATTACCTAAATTTCCACCAATTCCCAAATAAAATTCATATTTATAAAAATTTTTACGCTCTTTTTTATATGGAAAGAAAATGCTTTTTTGAAATTTTAAAACATCTCTAAGTTGTATAAAACCATTATCTAATCTTTTGATTTCCATAAGTTCTATAAAATCTCACAACCGTCTTTAGTTACAACAACTACATCTTCTATCCTAACGCCAAATTCATCCTCTATATAAATTCCAGGCTCAACGCTAAAAACCATACCTTCTTTTAAAACAACTTCACTTTTTTGGTTAATATTTGGAAACTCGTGTATATCTATACCAACACCGTGACCAGTGCTGTGAAAAAATTCTTTTTCATATCCTTGTTTTTTTATAAACTCTCTAGCAGCCCTATCAATATCTTTTGCTAAAACTCCTGGTTTGACTGATTTTATAGCTAGGTTTTGTGCCTCTTTTACTATTTCATAAATTTCATTTTGTTTATTTGATTTAAATTTTTGATTTTTACTAAACTCTATTTGCCCATCAAAAAATGCCGTTCTTGTTCTATCTGAACAATACCTTTCAAACTTGACTCCAGCGTCAAAAAGAAGTAAATCTCCATTTTGCAAAACCTTATTTGAAGGTAAGGCGTGAGCTTTTGCCCCATTTTCATTTATAGCTATAATTGGATTAAAAGATAAACTTAAATTTCCAAAATCTTTTAAAATAAGTTCTGCATTATAGTAAAGCTCTTTTTCGCTTAATTGTTTTTTACTACTGCTTATAAAATTAGCAAATTTTGTAAATCCACTAGCGCCTAATGTGGCTGCTTGTTTTAATTTTTGAATCTCTAAATCACTTTTTATCATTCTTTTCTTTTTTGAAAAAAATGGTTCTGATATAAAATTTATACCTTTAAGTTTGCTAAGTTCCATAAAATCTGCATAACTAAAA
Source organism: Campylobacter blaseri (assembly GCF_013201895.1). Lineage (NCBI taxonomy): Bacteria > Pseudomonadati > Campylobacterota > Epsilonproteobacteria > Campylobacterales > Campylobacteraceae > Campylobacter > Campylobacter blaseri. The sequence goes on from NZ_CP053841.1 coordinate 1,522,603, forward strand.
TCATTAGGATCAAACACCAACTCTTTTATATTTAACTTTTCTAAAAGAAGTTTTGACTCTTCTATTAGTGGTTTTTTTATCTCTATAATTTCTGCATCTTTAACTAGTTTTTTTGCTTCTATAGCATATCTAGAGTCAGTTAAAAAAAATTTCCTATCATCTAAGTTTAAAAAAATATTATTATCACAACTATAACCGCATTCGTAAAATACAGCATTTTCATCTGTTAATATATAATTATTAATTCTCTTTTGGTGCATTTTCTCTTGCTGCTTTAGCTACTTTAATTTGTTCAAAAATTTGTATCATAGCTACCATCGCCAAATGATAACCAACAGGACCAAAACCTGAAATTTTACCTGCAGTAAATGGCTCTATCATACTTTTTTGTCGAAATTCTTCTCTTCTTGCAAGATTGCTTATATGAACTTCAATGACAGGTAAATTTGCAGCTGCAATAGCATCTCTTATTGCAATTGAACTATGAGTGTATGCTGCTGGATTTATAATAATGCCATCTGCATCGCCAATGCATTCTTGAATTCTATCCACCAATTCACCTTCCAAATTACTTTGAAAAAATTCAATTTCAATACTATTTTGTTCTGCAACTACTTTCATTTGAGAATGAATATCTTCCATTTTCATACCACCGTAAATATTTGGCTCTCTTGAACCTAACAAATTTAAATTTGGTCCTTGTATTACAACTACTTTCATTCTTACTCCTAATAATAAATTTTTGGTTAATTATAACTAAAATAGTAAATTTTTGCTACAATCTGACTTTAAGATATATAATTTAAAGGATGAAAATATGAAAATACTAAATAGTTTTTTAAAATTTATAAGAGATTTGGTTAAATTTACCATTCAAGTTTTTATTGTGATCATTATAGTTTTATCATTTTACCTTGCTTTTAAAGGTGACAATATTCAAAAAGAGGCAAACTTAGTGCAGATAAATTTAACTGGTGCAATCATGGATGATAGTAAAATTTTAAAAGAAATTTACGATATCAAAAACAATGTAAATATCAAAGGTGTTTTGTTATATATAGATAGTCCTGGTGGTGGACTTGCTCCAAGTTTTGAAATTTCTATGGCTATTAAAGAGCTTAATCAAGCAAAACCTGTAATTGCTTACGCTGGTGGTAGTATGACAAGCGGGAGTTATTTAAGTGGAATTTGGGCTAAAAAGATATATGCAAATAAAGGTAGTTTCATAGGCTCAATTGGCGTTATTATGCAAGGAAGTAACATTGAAGAGCTTGCTAAAAAAATAGGAATTTCAACTCAAACTGCCAAAGCTGGTGAGTATAAAGAGGCTGGAACTATGTTTAGAGAGTGGACTTTAAAAGAAAGAGAGAGCATACAAAATTTGGTTAATCAAAGCTACAATCTTTTTATAACAGAGGTTGCTAATGCTAGAAAACTAGATATAAATAGTAAAAAACAGTGGGCAAATGCGAGAGTTTTTCTAGCAAGCGAAGCAAAAAATCTTGGTTTAATTGATGATATATCAACATATTTTAAAGCAAAAGAACAGGTAGTAAAAACCGCTGGCGTGATTGAACCTATATGGAAAGAAAAAAGTAGATATGAGGATTTTTTAGACTCTTTATCGGCAAAAACTGCTAGTTTGATTCTTCAAAATTTACTGCCTAATATAAGGTAGTTTTTGGGGAAATCCCCAAAAACTACACCAAAAATAGATATGCATATGCTGAAATTACAGCTACACAAACTATATTTAAAGCCATTCCAGCTCTAATCATCTCTTTTTGTCTAATAAGACCTGTTCCAAAGACAATAGCATTAGGAGGAGTTGCCACAGGTAGCATGAATGCACAACTAGCACAAAGCCCTACAACTAAAACCAAAGCCTCTTTTGGAATGCCCATCTGAGCAGCTATAGAAGCAAATACAGGAACTAAAAGTGCAGCTGAGGCTGTATTGCTTGTAAATTCAGTTAAAACTATCATAAAAATGGTTACAGCAATAATTACGACAAAAATAGGAGCTGAGCCAAATATATTAGCAACTGTAGTGCCTAGTGCAAGTGAAGCACCTGATACTTTTAATATAGCACTCAAAGATAGCCCTCCACCAAAAAGTAGCAAAACTCCCCACTCTGTTCCACGAGAAACCTCTTTCCAAGTAGCAAGCCCCAAAATAACAACCAAACTAGCAGCTCCTAAAGCTATAAGACCATCACTTAATGGAATTCCAAAATTAGTTCTAATAGGCTTTGAAAATATCCACAAAAGTGCTGTTACAATAAACAAAACCATGGTTAGAATTCTTGTAGTTGTCCAAGGTATATCCTCATCTTTACTTGTATCTATAGTTTTGTTTAAATCAGGTTTAAACACTATATATAAAACTATAAACATCAACGGAAAAAGCACCAACATAAGCGGTAAACCTATCTTCATCCATTGAAAAAAACTATATCCAAGTGCAGCTGAAGCAATAGCGTTTGGCGGTGATCCTACTATGGTTCCAAGACCTCCTATACTTGCAGAGTATGCAATACCTAAAAGTATAAACACAAAAGTTCCTCTATCTTTTTCTCTGTCTAAATTTGTAGTCATACCAATTGCAAGTGGTAGCATCATAGCAGCTGTTGCTGTGTTTGAAATCCACATAGATAAAAGTGCAGTTACAGAACATATAGCAATCACTGCATATGTAAGACTCGAGCCTGAAAGTGCTATGATTTTCATAGCTATTTTCTTATCAAGTTTTTGCATATGCAAAGCTGTTGCTAGTGCAAACCCACCAAAAAATAAAAATATAGTTGGTGATGCAAAATTAGCCAAGGCCTCCTTTAATCCAACCGCTACTAACTCTCCATCTTTACCTACTTTTTGTATGCCTAACAAAATTCCAAGAACAGGAACTAATAGAGCTGTAATGGTGATATGGATAGCCTCTGTAAGCCATAGTATTCCAATAAACACAAGCAGTGCTAACCCTTTTTTAGTATTTGGCTCATACGGCAATAGTAAAAAAGTAACTAATGCTATAATCGCAGCTATAACTATAATCTTCAAACCTCTTTTTGTATATGGAGGTAGCCCATAAGTGTTTGGAATCTCTCTCAAGACCTCTCCTTTATAGATGTATTTAACTAAAGTATAACTAAATTAGTTTCATTTATATTTAAAAAGAATTTATTTTTAAAATAAAAAAAGTTTTTGTTACAAAAAGTAAAATAGAATTATATCTAGCTCTTAATTTTATACCAAATATAAAAATTATCTTTCATATCAAAACTAAAAAGTTTTTGTATCTTAACATCTGCATTTATAGCTTTTCTATTCATAAAAGAAGTTGATGAAAATATCAAAATATGACTAACAAAATTTGGCAAGTTATTTAACAAATTTTCTCCACCCTCAAACATACATAGTTTATAATTTTTTATAAGCTTTATATCATTACTTATAGTAACTTTTCTATTTTCAACCCCAAAAAGTGGTATAGATTTATCAAAATTTTGTTTTTTAGAGTATATAAAAATATCTGGATTCTTGCCATTATTTATAAGTCTTGTATCTAAAGTTGGTCTATCAACCCTTACAGTATTTCCTCCAATCACAAGTAAATCTATCTTTTCTCTTAATTTATGAACCATTTTGCGTGAGTCTAAATTTGTAATGATGCCACCACTAACAACCCCGTTTATACTCATTCCAAGTTTTAAAAAGCTAAAATTTCCTCGTTGCCACATCAAAAATGGCTCCAAAAGTTCAAAACATCTATCTTTTAGAATTCCAAATTTAACATTAATATTAGCCTCTTTTAGTAAATTTGCTCCACCTTTTGCCAAATCGCTTTTATCTTCGTAGCCAATAACAACTTCACTTATACCTATTTCTTTTAATAAATTTGCACAAGGTGGCGTTTTGCCATAATGAGAACATGGCTCAAGTGTTACATATGCTTTTGAGTTTTTAAGCAAATTATTGTGATGTTTTATTATAAATTCATATATTTTATCATCTTCTTTTGGAAATATTAAATTTGGATTTAAGACTTGCAAGGCTTTTTTTACAGCATTTACTTCAGCATGTGCTTTCCCTGCTTGTTTGTGTGCTTCAATGCTTAAAATTTTACCATTTTTATCTAAAATTACACAACCCACAGCTGGGTTTGGGTATGTTAAAATTTGATACTTCCAAGCTTCATTTATAGCTAAATTCATATAAAAATCATCGTTCATATCTAATCTTTGTTTTGATTTAAAATATTATATCAAATTTAACATAAATCAAAGAGAGCTTTAACTCTCTTTGATTATAATATTTTATTTATGTAAGATAATTAGAATTTAAACTCTACGCCTAAATTTAACCCTGTTTCTTTTCTTTCTCCTAGCATTTGATAAACACCAAAGTCAAAAGTTGTTAAAGATGTTGGGTTGTAGATAAAGCCTACACCTGCTCCACCACTAAAGCCACTATTTTTTAAAGATATTCCATCTTTTACATTAGCTTTAGCTTTTCCTGCAAATTCATACTCTAGTTTTAAATCAATAAATGGTTTAAATGCAGTATTTATATAAGCTAATCTTGAATCAAATTTTGCTCTGTGTGAAGTTATGCTATTAATTTTATAGTTTGCATCTAAAACCTTAGCATTTCCACCATCTATGTATCCATAAACATATCCTAGTCTATTGTTTAACTCTATGTTGTTATTTAGTGTAGTTTTGTATCCTGCACCTATACCAACGCCATAATATGTTGAGTTATATTTGTATGATACATCTTTTGATCCTACTATATCCATTTTTGCATCATATTTGTTTTTCATTCTACCAGCTTTGGCAAATCCGTCCATATAGATATTGTTATCCATATAAACTCTTGCTAACACACCACCACCATAAGCATTTACTTTACCATCTGATTTAGTTTTATTGATATTTCCATCATAATCACCATAACCATATTCAAAGAATGCTCCAACTAGGTAGTTATCTTTAGCTTTTGCTATACCTGCTGTAAGTGTTAAGCCTTTTGTATCAACATCACCTGCTGATTGGTTTAGTTTGTAGCCATTTAAATATGCAAAAGGTATTATGCCTTCATTATCTGTTATCCTTTGTTCTATATCAATAAATGCTCTATCCATCAAAGTATTACTTAGCTTAGAGTTTAAAGCTAGTCCTGCTGTTGGGGTTGAAAGGATTGAGTAAGAAGCTGGGCTAACTTTTTTATTTGGTGTTGTGCCTGGTTTGCTTGGATTGTTTGGTTTTGGAGGTGTTGGAACACTTGGATTATTTGGGTTTGGTTGATCTGGATCAGGAGTTGGAGCAACAGCTATAAGATTACCATTTGCAGTGATAACTAAATTTCTATTAGCTTCTACCACTGGGGAATTAAATTTTTGAGTTATTATAACAAATGGATCATCTGTTGATACAGTATTTGTAGTTATTTTATCTGCCTTAAGTTTTCCGTCCTTTTTTGATATTAAAGTTAATTTATTATCTTTTTTGATGTCTGGTTCATTTCCTTTTTCAACTAATATATTAATATTAGAACCACTAATATTTGTATCTTCTTTTGTTGTTAGTATTAAAAGCTTATCATTATTAACTACATCTTTACCTAAATAGAAATTATAGTTTTTAAAGTTAGCAACATTTTGTGCTTTTATATTTTTACCCATTATGTCAAGACTGGTATTATTTGATACTATTTCAACTTTTTTAGCACTGTATTCAGGATTATGATAGCCAAGTAGCTCACTATTAACACTTAAGCCATTGCCCTTTAAAACTACTTTATTTCCAGTTCCTATATTTACTTTATATTTTTCAGCAGGTATATTTTGCCCCCATGCATCAATGTGAACAGCAGTTATTGCTCCTTTGTAGTAATCATTATCTGAATTAAGTTTTACATATTTAAATTTACCACTTCCACTATCTTCTAAAATAAGTTTGTTGTTTTCTATAACTATATTTTTATCTATAAAATCCTCCCCTGCAACAGCGACAGCTGTTAATGTTTGAGTTTGGATATCAGAGTCCTTTATATGTATAGTATTACCTTTTAAATCTCCAATAGCTGCAGAACCACCATAAATTCCAAAAGCTTTTAACTTTGAATTTTCAATGGATATTTTATTACCCAAAGCTCCTTTGTTGCCATGAGAAAATTTGATATTGTGATCTACATGATCTAATTCCAATGAACTATTTGATATAGTAAGTTTGTTGTTGCTAGAGATTTTGTTATCAGCTACTAAAAATTCTAACCCATTGATAGATTTTAGTTTAGAGTTAGAGATATTTATAGTTGAGTTAGAGATATTTCCTTCATCAGAATAACCTATACTAATTTCACTTTTACTACTTTCTAAATTAGAACTATCTATATTTAAAATATTATTTTTATTATTACCAACCGTAGCTGCCAAAACAATACCTCCAGTTTTTGAAGTAATATTGCTATCTTTTAGTTTAATTGTATTATTACTCAATAAACCAGATGTTCCTAATAGAACAACACTAACATTACTTAAAATTTTAGAATTTGAGATATCAATAACATTACCTTTATAGTCTCCCCCTTCAACTGGTTCATAGAATTCTTTGCCTTCATCACTAACTTTTTTAAGTTCTGGAGTTAGTATAGAAAGAAATTTATCACTTTGTAAAGTAGAACCACTTATATTTACTTTATTGTTTAAGGCATTTTTTTTTGTTGAAATAGCATAAATGTCTTCATTTGCTTTTATGTTAGAATTTGATATATCTAGCTTAGCTTTAGAAATATTGCCATGTTCAGTGCCTATAAGATCAATACTTGTAGCTGCAGTTAGCTTTGAATCATTAATGGTCATATTATTTGAGTTAGATGTATCATTAGTAAAAAACAGCGATATGTCATACTCATCATCATTTTCAGGATTGCTTGGTTTTGTTGTAGTAAATTTAACTTTATTTAAATTAAGTGTATTTCCCTCAAATGGCTTTGCTGTATATCCATCTTCAACACCGCTTGTTCCTACAGCTAAAACACCTCTAGTCTCTGCTATAGTGTTTGTGATATTTACAGTATTATCTTTTACTGCTTCTTTTTTTGAAGTTAACAACACAAATATTCTATTATCTTTAAATTCGGAGTCTGAAATGTTGATTGTGTTATTTACTATATCTCCTTCTGAGTAATTGACCAAATCAACTTTATTAAGTTTTGAATTTTCTATATTTAAATTTATATTATTAATATTAGCATTTGGACTTTGTTGCACGATGCCTAGTGTGATAGCTTTTGTGTTTTCAGTATCTTCTAAATTTTTAATTGTGAAAGTTTTGTTTTTAATATTTTTAGTTGAAGTAGAATTTTCTATATCAAAATAAATTCCATTTTTATAGAAAAAATTAAATTTTTCTTGATTATTGCCAATTATCTTGTCTTTATAGCTTTGATAATTTTGGTTGCTGAGTTTGGATACTTTGCCATCCATATCCCAAATAGCAGGTTTATCTAAAGTTCCATCATTTCCTTCAAAATAACTACCTTCAACAGCGCCAAAAGCACTACTTGTTAAAATAGCAAGGGCAATTAAGCTATATTTAAGCCTGCCTCCCCCCCCCCCCGCACATGAGTGTGGCATATTGCTAGCACTTTGTTTGCTAAGCTTAGACATTTTTTCTCCTTTAAATAAATTTGTGTAATTTTTGCATAATGTTTATTAAAATATAATTAAATGTTAATGTTAAATTTACTTTTTGCTTTATTTGCAATGGTTCAGTTTTGGGTTTATAAGTGTGTAGATAGATTATTTAAAGTGATAATGAATTTACCACTTTATATATGTTTTGGCTTTTTTAATGTCATTAAATTTGATATCTAATTTTTTACCCTCTGTTTCAATGGTTAAAATTTCATCTTCAAATTTAAGGATTTTGCCTTCAAATTTTTCATTTGAATTTATTGTTATTTTTACAAACTCTCCAATGCTTTGTTCAAAATGGTGTGGTTTTGTAAGCACTCTTTCAAGCCCAGGAGAACTTACTTCTAAAATATAGTCTCCACTAACAGGCGGTTCTACATCAAAAATAGGAGATAAAAGTCTACTTACTTTTTCACAATCATCTAAAGTAATGCCACCTTTTTTAGTTATATAAACTCTAAAAATAGTTCTTCCATTTTCACTAACTGTCTCTGTATCGTATAAATTTACACCACATTCGGCAACTAGTGCTTCTAAATTAACCATTTTTATTTAAATCCTTACTAATTTTTTCAAACAAAATATCCATCTCATTTTGTTTTTCTAATCTATCATCAAATTCAAAATGAAATTTAGGGCTTCTAAACCAGCCCTCTGCCTCTTTGCAATAACTTTGAAGATAGCCATTTACCTTTTGTAATTTTGCTAAAACCTCTTTTTGCTCTTTTTCATCAAACATCATCTTATCAAGATATACAAAAGCATCATATCTTCCTCTTTTGCATTCTACATCAGTTACACAAAGCCCTTTAAGCATAATATCATTTAAATTTGAAAGTGCCTCAGGAATTAACTGTTTTAAAACACTCTGGGTTCTAAGTCTTCTAATCTCACTCATTATAAAGTTGCTTGTTCCTTGTTCTCTTTGAAACTTTCTATATAGTCTCCAACTTTCATATCATTATATCCTTCAATACCAACACCACACTCATAGCCTTTTGACACCTCTTTAACATCATCTTTAAAGCGTTTAAGTGAGCTAATATTTCCTTCAAATATAATAACACCTTCTCTAATAACTCTTATCTTAGCACCTCTTATAATACTTCCATCAGTTACCATACAACCAGCAATTTGTCCAACTTTTGGAACATTTATAACCTCTCTTACCTCAGCTTGACCAATCTCCTCTTCACTTATAATAGGACTCATTAGTCCGCCAAGTATAGTTTTAATATCATCAAGCATATTGTAAATTACATTATAAGTTTTTATCTCAACACCAATCTCTTTGGCTTTCTCTTTAACATCTCCAGTTGGTCTAACATTAAAGCCAAGTATAATTGAATTCTCACTTGCACTAGCTAGTGCCACATCATTTTGAGTTATGCCTCCAACTCCACTATGTAAAATATTAACCTTAATCTCATCATTTCTTAATTTCTCTAAACTAGCTTTAATTGCCTCTAAACTACCTTGAACATCTGCTTTTACTATAACAGGAAGAGTTTTAAGTTCACCTTCTGCTATTTTTGCACTAAGTTCATCAATTGTAACTTTAGTTGATTTTGAAAGCTCTTTTTGTCTTATATACTCTTGTTTTTTATTGGCATACTCTCTTGCTTCTTTATCACTTGCAACGCTTATTAAGGTCTCTCCAGCTTCTGGAACTTCACTAAGTCCAAGTACAACCCCGCACTCTCCAGGTCTTATCTCTTTTAATATCTTACCCGCATCGTTTGTTAAAGCTCTCACTTTACCATAAGCAACACCTGCAACAACAGTATCTCCAACTTTTAAAGTACCATTTTCGACTATTACAGTAGCAACTGGGCCTCTTCCTTTTTGCAAAGAACTCTCAACGATAGTTGCTTTTGCCTCTCTTTTTGGATTAGCTTTAAGTTCTAAAAGATCAGCTTGTATTAAAACTACATCTAAAAGATCATCAATTCCAGTTCCTTTTAAAGCAGAGATAGGAACAAACTCATACTCTCCGCCCCATTCAACAGGCATAACTTCAAGTTCTGCAAGACCTGTTTTAACTAAATCAGGGTTTGCAGTTGGTTTATCCATTTTGTTTATAGCAATTATAAAAGGAACTCCTGCGGCTTTTGCATGAGCTACAGCCTCTTTGGTTTGCGGTTTTACACCATCATCAGCAGCAACTACAATGATAACAACATCAGTTATTTGTGCCCCTCTTGCTCTCATAGATGTAAAAGCTTCATGTCCAGGAGTATCTATAAATGTAATTTTTCTACCATTTCTTTCGACCATATATGCACCAACATGCTGGGTTATTCCACCTGCTTCACCGCTTGCAACTCTTGAGCTTCTAATGTAGTCCAACAGTGAAGTTTTTCCATGGTCAACATGCCCCATTATAGTTACCACGGGGGCTCTTTCTACTAGATTTTCATCAGATTCTTCACTTTCCTCATAAGCTTTAACATAGTCAAATTTTGCCTCTTCATCTACAATATTTACCTCTACATTAAACTCATCGGCTAAAATTTCAATAGCATCTTCATCTAAAAAGTCATTTTTAGTAGTCATCATTCCAAGCATGAATAGTTTTGATATGATCTCACTTGGCTGTTTATTTAGCTTATCGGCAAACTCATAAACTCTAATTTCTTTTGGTATATTAATAGATTCTATTATTTCAGTTTCTTCTTTTTTTACTGGTTTTTTGCGTTTTTTTCTAGACCCTCTGCTGATGCCTTTTTCATTATTAATAAAATTTTGAACAAAACCACCTTTATAATTAGTCTGTTTTTTTGGTTGTGGTTTTTGTTTTTCTTCTGCTTTGATTCCACTTAATGTAAGATCTGGCAATACAACCTCATCTTCATTTTCTAAAATAATTTCGCCCAAATCTCTATTATCTAAAATTTCTATTTTTTTAACATCGTCTTTTCTAGTAATAGGAGTTCTTTTTTGCTCTTTTTTCTTCTTTTTTAAATTTGATTCTGCGTTAGAAAAAATAGATTCTAACCCAACATTCAATTTTTTAATTTTCTCTTTTTTAGATGGCGTAGTGGGAGTTTCTTCTGTCTTGTTTTTTCTTTTTTTTACAATTACAATGCCTCTTCTTTTTGCAAGAGTAGATGCAGCAAGGCTTTCACCTTTACTTTGAACCTCTTTTTCCTCTTCTGGCTCTTTGATTACTAATTCTTTTTTAACTTTTTTGACCTCATTAGTATTATCTTTTGAAATTTCTACTTTTACATCTACTTTTTTTACATCTTCTTTAGGTTTATCTACTTTTGTAGCAATATCTTCTTTTTTAACTTTTGGTTCTTTTATAGCCAACTCTTTTTTGACCTCATTAGTATTATCTTTTGAAATTTCTACTTTTACATCTACTTTTTTTACATCTTCTTTAGGTTTATCTTTTATAATTTTCTCTTTTTTATTTATCTCTTTAGTAGATTTTTTAGGCGTTTGCTCTGCTTTTTTGGGTTCTTTTTTGGATTTTATCAGTGGCGCTTCTGGCAGTTTACCAGTTTTGACATAATTATATATATTTGTTGCCTCTTCCACACTAACTCTACTATTTCCTGTTTTAATCTTTACAAGACCCATTTCATGAGCTTTTTCTATTATCTCTTTATTACTATAACCAAGCTCAGCTGCTATTTCACTTATTCGAACATCTGCCATCTAAGACACTCTCCTTTAGTTTTTCTAAATTTATATTTTTTATAAATTTAGATATTGATTTTTTTAAAATTTTATCATTTTCTTTAATACATAAATCACATAGGTAAAAACTTCTTCCACTATCGTTTTTAATAGCATTGAAATTATTAATTTTAAATCTATAAAGTTTTTTTTGTTCAAACTTCCCCTTACAAATTATACATGTTCTAACAGGGTAATTTTTCTTATTCATCCATTATATCTTTTTTTTCTTATATTTTTAACTTTTTGTTAATATTTTAAAGCCTATATTGTCAAAATCTATAATTTCAACTCTAAAATCTTTAAATTTGCTACGTAATTTTTCTTGTAAATTAATAGAATCTTCTTTATATGCTATATTTAAAAAAGATGAACCACTACCAGAAAGTGTACTCATTAAAGAGCCATTTTCATAAGCTAATTTTTTAACATCAAATAACTCAGGTAAATTTTTCATTCTAATATCTTCGTGGAATTTATCTTTTGCTGTTATTTTTAAATTATCGTAGTCTTGTTTAATAAAGCAGCTTGTCAAAAAAGAAGAGTATGCTACATTTAAAACACTATCTTTTGCTGTATAATGCTTAGGAAGTTTTGCTCTTGATTTATTTGTAGACATAGGTTTATTTGGTATAACAACTATAGCTTGTATCTTATCACTTAATTGTGCTTTTTGAGTATATACTTTAAAATCATCTATTATGCTAACTGTAAAGCCTCCAAATACTGCTGGAGCAATATTATCTGGATGGTTTTCATAAGTCAATGCCTTGTTTAAAATAGTCTCTTTTTTTACCTTAAATCCAGCCATCTCATAAGCAGAAGCTATAGCTCCAATTATCACAGAAGAACTACTTCCAAGACCTCTTGATAATGGAATATTATTTAAAAAATTGAACTTAAAATTATCAGTTTTTCCTGTTAATTCTAAATAAATTTCATTAAATATTTTCACAAAAGTATTATTTTTTTTAAGATATATATTATTACACCCTTCTCCTTTAATGGATATGGAGGTTATTTTTTGCCTAGTTATTTCTACTTTATTATAAAGCTTTAAGCTAAGACCTAAAACATCAAATCCTGGTCCTAAATTTGCACTAGTTGCTGGAACTATAATATTCATTAAATCTAAACCGCCTCTATATTGTAAGATGGAAGTATATCATCACTTTTATTTAAATTCAATAAAGTATTAGGCAGTTTTAATTCAACAGGTTCTATTTTTTTTAGTTTTATTTTTGAGTTTTCTAAAACAAAACTAAAATGTTTATTGGCTTTAATTGGATTGTTATCATTAAAATCGAAGCCACTTACTGCATATATATGACAATTTTTTGCAAGAGTAAAAGTTTTTAATATTATATATGAAACTTTAATTCCCATAAAACTACCTGGTCCATTTGTATATATAATCTCTTCAATGTTGTATTTTTTATCTGCGTATTCAAGAGCTTCTATTAAAAACTCACTTGCTTTTTTATCATTAGAAGAGCTTTTTTCTATAAGCTTATTATCCTCATAAATTCCAACAAGTACAGGAGTTGTAAGAGAAAGTACTAAAATTTGAACTTTTTTAATAAGACTTCCTTATGCAAAAACCTGAGAATACTCTTTTATTAGTTCACTGTTAAGCGTTACAATTTCATAGTTTTTAGAATCACTTAGTATGGCTAAAGTTAATTTGTGATTTAAATCATGACTTCCTGCAAATGCTGTATAATCTCCAACAACAGGCATTCCCATAAGAGCCAAATCTCCTATAGCATCTAAAATTTTATGTCTTACAAACTCATCTTCAAACCTGAGACCTTCTGGATTTAAAATTCTATTATCATCTATAACAACAGCATTTTCCAAACTTCCACCGAGTGCTAAATTTTTAGATCTAAGCATCTGAACATCTTTTAAAAAGCCAAATGTTCTAGCTCTTGAAATTTCATTAATATAGTTATTTTTAGAAAATTCAAAAACATAGTTTTGATAGCCTATAATAGGATGATTAAATTTAATTGAATAGTCAAATTTAGGATTTTTAGAAGGTGTCATTTTAACAAATTTGTTACCCTCTTTTACTTCAACTTCTCTTTTAATAATCATAGCTTTTTTATTAGCATCTAGCTCTTTTATATTAGCCTCATCAAGCATCATACAAAAACTTATAGAACTTCCATCCATTATAGGAATTTCGTTTGCATCTAAAACTATTCTAATATTATCAATTCCATAACCATTTATTGCACTTAAAAGATGTTCTATAGTTGATATAAAAACCCCATTTTGATTTCCTACAACAGTAGCCATCTGAGTATTTATAACACTAGAAGGATTAGCTTTTATGCTAATGCCTACATCTTTTCTATAAAATACAATTCCTAAATCAGCCTCTAAAGGCTCAAGGACTATTTTTATAGGTTCTCCCTTGTGAAGACCTATTCCAACGCCCTCTATTTTATTCGCTATTGTTTTTTGTTTCAATGTTATCCCTTTATTTCTGTCACTATTATACCTATTTATGGTAAATAAAAATAGTCTAAATTTTATTATCTATTATTTTTTTAGCGTTATCAAGTATAGTGTAAATATTATCTTTCATCCAATTTTTATCCATCCACTCTTCAGGTCTAACCTCCACCCCTTGAACAATTATCCCAAAATGAAGATGATCTCCAAATGCAAGTCCAGAGCTTCCAGTATTTCCTATAATATCACCTGCTTTTACTTGCTCTCCTTCACTAACCACAGCATTACTGCAATGAGAATGTATTGTGTATAGTCCAAAGCCATGATAAAGCACAATACTAAGCCCATATATTCCAGTATCTTTTGCCAAAACAACAACACCATCATTACTAGCTCTAATATCAGCTTGAGCTATACTAGCTAAATCAAGACCTAAATGCCAAGACTCACTAACTGGTTTATCGTCCATAGAGTAAAATCTATGATCACCAAAGCTAGCAACTGCTTGTGCATTTTTTAAAGGATAAAAAGGCTTTAGAAAAAATTCATCTATACTATCTTCTATTATGCTATTTGTTTTTTCATTAATTATTTTTTCATTAGCAGCTCTTAATGACTCATTTACAAATTTAAATTTATCTACACCATGAATTTCAGATGAATTTTGTGCATAAATATTTACAAGATCCGTTATCTTTCCATCTAAAAATTCATTATTCAATTTTATATTTGATACTTTATATTTTTTATCTTGTAAATAATATCTAATTCTAGTTTTTGTCTCATTTCCTGCCATATCTATTGCTACTACATAAGCTCTAAAATCATCTTTATCGACAGGCCAAGCTACAATTGATGCATAATAGCCATCTTTATAAAAAGGTTTAACTTCATAAATTTTACCATAGTTTGTTTCTATATATACATCTTTTAACATATCATCACTAGCTTTAAAAACTACAGTAGCAGAACCGCCTTTAGTAATTTTATAAGATTGATTTAGTATATAAACTTCTGGCTTTTTAGAATCAACTACTATCCCTATTTCAGATGCAAGCTTATTTCCCATAAAAAAATTCCATCTACTTATATCACTTACCTCAACATATAATTTATAATTTTTGTTTTGATTTAACATTAATCCTTTAGGAAATTCTATACTAAGCTCTTTTTCCTTTTCAATTATCTCAAATTTCTGATCCAGTAAAATAGCTTGTTGCACACCATCATCTAAAACTATTTTTAAAGATTTAATGCCTGTATCATCTGTAACTTTAAAAGGTAAAGCTGTTTTTAAATTCCAAAAAATTTTATCTTTTAAGCTTATTTTGGGCATGTTTCTTTCAAACATATTAGATGTATATAGGAAATAGCCTCCAACCAAGATAGATGCTAAAATTATCAGAATTACAAAAAGCCCTAAGCTACCTCCTCTTTGTCCCCTTTTAGATCTTCTCATTTTTACCCTTACATTTTTTAAAGCAGATTATAGCTCACAGCGATAAACTCATGGTAAACTTATAAAAACTCCCTAATTACTCTAGCATCTCCCATCCACTCTCTAAGTTTATCCCACTCATCGTTTTCTATCATTTTAGTGCATATATCAAGCTCTTTTTTAAAAGAGTTTATTGAGTGTAGGATATTTGTTTTGTTTTGTTTAAAAATATCAGACCACATCTCAGGCGAAGATTTTGCAATACGACTAACATCGGCAAAACTTCCTCCTGCCATGTTAATAATATTTTTTTTATTTTCTTCTTTAAGAACACTGTTTACCAAAGAAAAACTTGCAACGTGTGGCAAATGGGATATAAAAGCAGCATGGTGATCGTGTCTTTTTGGATCCATAAACACTATCTTCATACCAGCATAAGAAAAAAGCTCAACTGCCCTTTTAAGATGAAAACCACTTGTTTGCTCATCTTCACAAATTACAACAACTTGCCCTAAAAGTAGCTCTTTAAACGCCGCTTTTGGTCCTGAGTTTTCAGTTCCTGCCATTGGATGAGAGGCTATCAAATTTGCCCTAATTTCACTAGGGCAATTCTCTAGTATCTTCTCTTTTGTGCTTCCTAAGTCTATAATTGTAGTTGTTTTTGGAATATCTTTTAGTTTTTTTAAAGTTTCTATGATAGCCTCTACAGGAATTGCTAAAAATATAACATCACATTTTGTTTTCAACTCTTCAAAACTAAAAATATCATTCACAAGTCCTAAATTTAAAGCCTCTTTTTCATTATTTTTATCTATATCATATCCAAAAACACTATCAACAAGTTTCATATCTTTTAAACACAACCCTAAAGAGCCACCTATAAGACCCAATCCTATAATTCCTATTTTCATTTTCTTCCTTAGTTACTAAATTTTAAATTTTTTATGATATTATATGGAGATTATATTTTATTTTAGGTAAAAAGATGAAAAAAACGATATCTTATTTAGTTCTTAGTTCAAATTTACTCTTTGGAGTAACTATAAAATCTATTGATTTTGATGGATTGGAACAAATTTCTCCCACTGTGGCTCAAAACATTTCAGGTCTTAAGATTGGCGATAATTTAACCGGCCTTAGCACTGATAGAGCTATAACAAATTTATTTAACCAAGGTTATTTTAGTGATGCATATATAGCAGAAAAAAATGGGCATGTAACAATCCATGTTAAAGAAAAACCAATCATTGCAAAAGTTGATTTACAAGGTGTTGTATCTAATGATTTCGAAATTATAAAAAATATTACAAATTTGAAACCTGGTCAAACTTTTGATAAACTATCTTTAAAAAATGCAAAAGATAGAGTTAAACAATATTATGAGGCAAAAGGATATTTTGACACAGTAGTTGAAATAGAAGAAAGCCCTTTAAATGAAAATAAAAATGCCTTGCATTTAACTGTAATAGTAAATAGAGGTGAAATTATAACCATTAAAAAAGTAAACTTAGTGGGTGCAGACAAGCTTAAATACAAACATATTGAACCTGCTGTTGCCAATAAACAAAGAGAAAAATTAGGTTGGATGTGGGGATTTAACAATGGAAAACTAAAAACAGTAGATTTGCCAAATGACCCTGCTAGAATAAAAGATGAATACTATAAAAAAGGCTACTTAGATGCAAATGTTTCATCGCCATTTTTAAATACATATATGAGTAACTATACAGCAGAACTAACATACTATGTAGAAGAGGGTAGCCAATATAAAGTTAGTGATGTAAGCATTGAAGCTCCGGGTTTTTTAAATTTAGATACCACAAATATAATTAAAAAATTTAAACTAGGAAGTGGTGATAGATTTAGCTCAAAATGGCTTAGAAATGATATGGAAAAACTAGAAAATATGATTGCCGATATGGGATATGCCTATGTTGATATAAACCCAGCATTATCACAAAACAAAGAAACTCTTGAAGTTGCAATCAAATACATAGTAGTACCGCATGAAGAAATTTTCGTAAGAAATGTTACTATTTCTGGAAATGAAAAGACATCTGACAAAGTTATAAGAAGAGAGATGTATTTAACAGAGGGTGAAAAATACAATAGAACCGACCTAAGAGATTCACAAAATGCACTTAGAAGAACTGGATATTTTGACAATGTTGAAGTTACAGAGACGAAAATAAGTGATAAAGAGATTGATTTAAATATCGCTGTAGAAGAAGCTCCAACAGGTAGCATTACAGGTGGTATTGGATATGGTAGTGGCGATGGACTACTGCTTAGTGCTTCTGTTTCTGATAGAAACCTTTTTGGTAGTGGTATTAGAGGTAGCGTTAGTATTGAAAAAAGCGATGATAAACTAAGTGGAAGTATAGGTTTTACAAATCCTAGATTATATGATTCAATTTATAGTCTTAGCGGTAGTATATATGCTAGAGACTGGGAATGGGATGATTATAAGGAAAAAGCATATGGATTTAATGCAACACTAGGTAGACAAATAGGAAGATATACAAATATATATTTAACCTATGAGTTAGAAAAATCTAGAATTTCAGGGCTTGATGAGTTTTACGCAGCAGCAGGCTATCAAAATGGAGAGAACATAAAAAGCTCTTTAATTCCAGCAATTAGATTTAATAATACAGATGATTATTACATTCCAAGAAGTGGAATAATTGCAGGTTTAAGTGTTGAATATACAGGTCTTGGCGGAGATATGGACTATATAAAAACATTAGGTGATTTCAAATGGTTCTTTAGCCTAAGAGACTATGTTGATTATGACTTAATTTTTAGATATAAAGCTAATGTAGGCTATATATCAAATGATAAAACTCTTCCTGTGAACAAAAAACAGTTCTTAGGCGGAATGAGAAGTATAAGAGGGTATGATGGTAGAAGTATCCCTAGAAATCAAATTTGCCTAGATGGCAAAGGTTGTAAATACATAGAAACTGGTGGTAAAAAAAGCTTTAATAACTCTTTGGAATTAAGTTTTCCACTTATAGATAGAATTAATATGAGATTTGTAACCTTTTTTGACTATGGAATAGTAGGTGATAGCGACTGGGATGAACATGAGAGATATAGTGCTGGTGCTGGTATAGAGTGGAGAACACCTATGGGACCATTGCAATTATTCTGGGTTAAACCTTTAAATAAAGAGCCATATGATAGCACAAATAGCTTTGAATTTACTATAGGTGCAACTTTTTAATTAACTTAATAACCTAGCATTTATAAATGCTAGGTTATTTCACTACTCTTTTAAAAAAAATCCTCTATTGATTTTATCATTAAACTAGCACTATTAGTATGATTGATTTCATTCCTAAAAACACTAGCATCACTCATAGATTTTGAGTATTCATGTAGATGTTTTCTAAATATAGCAACACCCTTATCACCATAATGGCTCATTATCTCATCAAAATGACAAAGAATAATATATCTTCTAGTGTCTTTATCTATGCTTTTACCTGTTTTAATCTCATAAAAAATCCAAGGATTTCCTATGCTAGCTCGCCCAATCATTAGTCCATCAGCTCTTGTTTGTTCTAAAACATCTGTTGCATTTTTTGAAGATATATCTCCATTTGCAATAACAGGTATATTTACAGCATTTTTTGCCCTAAGTATGGCTTCATAATCAACTTTGCTTTTATAGCCCCCGTTTCTAGTTCTGCCATGTATTGCTATGTAATCAACTCCGCAATTTTCTATATTTTTTGCAAGAATTTCAGGGATTTTCTCATCAAAACCAAGCCTAATTTTAACACTTGTATATTTTTTATTAGAATATTTTTTAATAGTATCAACAATCTTAGTTAGTAGATCAATATCTTTTAAAAGAGATGATCCAATATTTTGTTTAACTGCTTTTGGAACAGGACAGCCACAATTTAAATCTATGCCATCAATGAAATCAAATTTATTTAAAATTTCTACTGCTTTTTTTACATTTTCTTTGTCGCTGCCGGCAATTTGAACAATATATGGCTTTTCTAAGTCGTGCTTTTTAAGCATATGCAGGGTTTTGTCATTATTGTAAGCTAATGCATTAGCACTTATCATTTCACTAGTTGTAACATCACAACCAAAGCGTTTTACAACACCCCTTAAAGCTATGTCTGAGTAACCAGCCAAAGGGGCTAAGAAAAGAGGTTTTTTTGAAAAATCTATCATCTAAAAAAATATGATGCAGGTATTTGTTTTCCAGCCTCTCTTAAGAAAAGAAGAATTTCAAATTTTTCATACTCTCCTTCGTCTTTATAGGTTATAATCTCTTTTAATTCATCAATCATTCCAAACTCATATAGTAAATACAAATAAGCATCCATTGCTTTTTCATCATAATTTTTTAACCTATTAAACATGGCAACCAATATATCTGGTTCTATCTTTTTGTTTAAGTCCATAGCTAGCTTCACATATTCTTTCTTGCTTATTTCTATCTCTTCGATTAAAGAGTAAAGATCATCACTAGAAAGAATAAAATTATCTTTATTAATGTATCTATTTACTATTAGTTTTGCATCATCTTGTGAAATTTCTATATCTAACTTTTTGATATCTTCATATGTTCCACTATTTAAAAGAATCTCATATGCTTTTTTACTAAGATCATCATCTAGCTCTTTTTTATTTTTTAAAATTTCAAGAGCATAAGAGTTATCACTTTCTAATTTATTAAATTCGTTTTTAATAAATATAGGGTTTGAATTATCTAGTTTATACTTTTTAAGATCAACCACTTCTTTATTGTTTATTTTTTTTAACATATCTATAATTTCTACTATCTCTTTATCTTCAATATCAACAGGATTATCATGCCAGGGAGAAAGAAATTTAGTAACTTCATTTGAAATTTTAAAAGTGTCTGTTTTAAAACTCTTATCGGTTTCTGTTCCTAAAAGAATCTCTTTTGCATACTCTTTATATATCCCAGCATCATCTCTTACTGCTTTTCTCTCCATAAATATTGACAATTCATTAAGCAGTATATGCAACACTGAAAAAATAGCAAATAAAATTAGAGGTATAATAAACCATAAAGCTACTGGAAGAGTTAGTTCCATATTTAAAATAGAAGTTGTATAGCTTGTTCCATTTTGAACAAAAACTAATACACCAACTAAGCCTATATAAATTAACGAATAAATTATAAACTGTTTTAGCTTCATTCTATATCCTTTTAGCTAATATTTTTTTCTGAAATTTCTTTACAAGTCATACATAGCTTTGCACTTGGCTTAGCTTTTAATCTTGCAACACTTATGCTCTCATCGCACATTTCACAAATTCCATATGTGCCATTTTTTATTTTAATTAAAGAAAGGTCAATATCTGTAAGCTCTTTTCTTTGTTTTGCGCTAAGAGAGTACTCTAAATTTGAATCTGTATTAATACTTGCCATATCAAATTCATCTACTGCTCCACTTTGCCTTAACTCTTCAATATCTTTAGTAGAATCCGTAATATTTTTAATGATTTGTTCTCTGCGATCCTCTAAAAGTTTTTTCAAAAGTTCCAATTCACTTTTTTTCATTTTCTCCCTTTTATTTATGATATGGGTGGTTAGCATTAATACAAAGAGCCCTAAATATCTGCTCAAAAAGTATCAATTTTGCTATTTTATGCGAAAGAGTCAGCTTGGTTAAGCTAATAACCGCATCGGTTGATTTTTTAAAATCATCACTAAGACCAAAAGCACCACCTATAAAAAAAGAAATTTTATTTTTCCCTGAAAATAGCTTAGCAAATTCGTAGCTATCTAAAATTTTACCTTTTTCATCTAAAGCTACATTATATCCTTCAAGCTTAGGAAGATAAACCTTATCATAAGCAATTAATGCATCTTTTTGTGTTTTAGATTGTGCTTTAGCTATCATATCATTGAAAATAACATTATCATTGATTTTAGCATATTTCTTTGACATTTTAATATACTTATCTATCTTTTCATTAAAATCATCACTATTTTTCTGTATGCTGTTTACCAATATTTCCAACATCTTTCCTAAGGTTTTAAACTCTATTCTTTATCTGCCGATTCTTCATCTATATTTTGCAAATTTTGACTTTCATCATCCTTAAAATCTTCGGCAGTATCTTCTATGTTCTCGCTTTCTTCTATAGCATTACTTTCTTCACAAGGCTTCAATAGTCTTATCATATCACTAATGTATTTTTTATGTTCGCCTCTTGGAACTATTGCATCAATAAGTCCGTGCTCTAATAAAAACTCAGATTTTTGAAATCCTTCTGGTAAATCTGTACCTATAGTTTGTTTTATAACCCTTTGTCCAGCAAAGCCTATTAGGGCACCTGGCTCAGCTATTATGATATCACCTAGCCATGCAAAAGAAGCACTTACTCCACCCATTGTAGGATCCGTTAAAACAGATATGAATGGAATTTTATGTTCAGATAGCTTTTTAATAGCTGCTGCAGTTTTGCTCATTTGCATTAAAGAGTATGTACTTTCTTGCATCCTAGCTCCGCCACTTGCACTAACTATTATAAGAGCCTCATTTTTCTTAATAGATCTATTTACAGCCCTAACGATTTTTTCTCCTTCAACAGAACCTAAAGATCCACCCATAAAATTAAAATCAAAAACAACTAATTGAGCATTTATGCCATTTATTTTAATCTCTCCACTAATAACTGAACTATATCTTCCCGTTTTAGCTTCATTTTCTTTAATACGTTTTCTATAGGATTTTTTATCAACAAATTTAAGAGGGTCAACTGGCTGTAGATTAGTATCATGTTCAACAAAAGTATCTTCGTCAGCTAGTATATTTATTCTCTCTTGTGTAGTAAGTCTAATGTGATATGAACATTTTGGACATACATTAAGACTAGCTTCAACTTCCTTATAATACATCAAAGAGTTGCAATTGGTGCACTTTATCCAATGAGCAGGTGCTTCGCTTGGGTCTGCTTGTTTTCTTCTTCTTGTTGAAAATATATCAGCAAAATTCATTTTATCAACCTCACTATTGCAAATTTTATACATTATAACTAAAATTATCTTATTTTTTCTTATGTTTTAAGAAATTATGGCTTCTTTTATTTTTAATCCTATATAATAGCACTATGCAAGGGTTTATAATTAGAGTACAAAAAGTAAGAGATGAGGATTGTATTGTATATATACTTACAAAGCAAAATATAATTAGAGGATATAGATTTTATGGGGCTAGGCACTCTAAAATTACACATGGATATAAAATAGATTTTGAACTAGAAGAGTCGCCAAATTTTATGCCTAGAATTATAAATACAATGCACCTTGGATTTAAATGGCTTCTTGATAGAAATAAACTATTTCTTTGGCAAGAATTTCTAAGGCTTTTTTATACTCACTTAAAAGATGTGGAAGATGTGGATAGTCTCTATTTTGACGTTCTTGATGAGTGTGCTAAAAAATTAGATAAGCAAAATGCAAAAAGGTTGTTTCTAGAAGCTTACATTAAAATATTAAAAAAAGAGGGAAGACTGCACAAGGAGAAATTTTGCTTTCTTTGTGATGAAGAGATAGATTCTAAAAATATTGCACTTGCAAGAGCTTTTTTACCAGCACATGAGAATTGTATCAACAAAAAAGGCTTTAATACATTAAAAATAGATGAGTTTTTTGAGAGTGAGAAAACCTTTAATCTATCTGATGATGATGTCTATAGGCTTTATCAAATTGTCCTTGAAGGATTTTAATAAAATATATTGATTGCTTTTTATGAAAATTTTACTAATTACTTAAAAATAAGAGATATTTTCTACTCTATATTAAAAAATGTATCTTTATGGATATTTTCAAAAGATGATTTTAAACTTATAAAAAGTTTTGGATTTTGCTCTTCTAAAGAGTGTAATAGTTTTTTTGTTTGTGCTCTTGCTGTAGGCATTTTAATATCCACACCCTTAGTTGCTGGACAAAAATCTTCATCAGTACTAACTGTGAGTTCATTATTTTTTGCACAATCTATTAACTGTCTTTCTCTAACTAGTATAAGTGGCCTAATAACTTTTAATCCATTTTCCGCTGTATATTTTGGAGGAAGTGTTCTTAGTGATCCATTGTGGGTAAAATTCATAAAAAAACTCTCAGCAGCATCATCAAAATGGTGCCCTAATGCTAATTTATTAAATCCATTTTCTAAAGCATATGTATACAAATACCCTCTTCTCATTCGAGAGCAAAAACTACATATAGAGGTATTTTTACGCATTTTTTCTTTAGAAATTTCAAAAATATTGCTATTTATTATGTCGTGAGGAATATTATGCTCTTTGCAATGATTTATTAAAAAGCTAAAATCTTCTCCTACACCATATCCCAAAGTAACTGCTTTAAATGTCCAATTGTTTGGGCTAACTTTTTGAAAATGATTTAACAAATGGGCTAAAACTAGACTATCTTTTCCACCACTTAGCCCAAGTAAAATTTTATCACCCTCTTCAAACATTGAATACTTGGCATTAGTTTGCCCAACAATGCGCATTAGTTTTTTACTCAAATTTATCATATATTTTCTATCATTTTTAGAACAAAAATTGCACTTTTTTCTGCACTTTCTATAACAAACTTTTCAAAATCAAACTCAGCTTTTTTTCCAGCCTCATCGCTAATAGCCCTAAGTATGAAAAAGGGAATATTCAAAGATGAGCAAACACAAGCAACGCTAGCACCTTCCATCTCTACGACATCGGCATTAAACTCTTTTTTTATCCAATTTTTCTTATCTTCATCACTGATAAATTGATCTCCACTTGCAATGATTCCAGAATGCAGTTTTATATCTAATTTTTTTGCAGTGTTTTCTGCTATTTTAATTAAATTTTTATCTGCAAAATAAAAATGTTCACTTTCTGAAATATATCCAAAAGGGTGCCCAAAAGCTGTTAGGTCAACATCGTGTTGAACTAAAGATTTTGCATAAAACATATCACCAATCTTTAAGTTTTCATCTAAAGCCCCAGCAACTCCTGTAAAAAGTAAAATTTCAGCCTTAAATTTTTCTATCATGATAGTTGCACTAAGAGATGAGTTTACTTTTCCTATTTTTGAATAGGCAATTATAATTTCATGATTTTTATAATTTGTTAGATAAAATGTATTATTAGCATACTTTATCTTTTTAGTTTGTAATTTTTCTAAAAGAGGCTTAATTTCTTCTGGCATAGCTCCTAGTACTGCTATTTTCAATTATTATCCTTTGCAAATTCCATAAATTCATCAAGGCTTTTTAAATCCGTTATAGAATATGTAGGTTTTTTAGTTATTTTTCTATTTATGCCTTTTAAAATACTAGAACCAAACTCTATATAACAATCAACTTCATCATCAATATTTTGAATACTTTGCTTATACAATACAGGCTTTACTAATTGTGACCTTAAAAGCTGCATTGCTTCTTGCTTTGTATTATAAGACTGAGCTATTACATTAGAAATAACCGGATTAAAACTATCTTTTAAAAGAGGCTCTAATTCATTAGATAAAAGTCTGCTAGCGCTCTCAAGCATAGGACAATGGCTTGCCACACTCATATTTAGTAGCATTACTCTTTTAGCGCCTTCTTCTTTAAAAGTATTTTCTAAATTCTCTAAATCATCCCTATTGCCAGCTAAAACAATTTGGCCATCACTATTATAGTTTGCAGGCCAAACCTCTGCATTTTTATATTCTCTAGCAGTAGAGCATATCTCTTCTACTTTATCATCAGCAAGACCTAAAATAACCATCATAGATGCATTTTTATCTATGCAGGCTTCTTGCATGAATTTACCTCTTTTATTGACTAAACAAACAGTATCTATCAAATCAAAAGCACCGCTTACTCCAAGTGCACTAAACTCACCTAAAGAGTGCCCTAAAGTAAAGCTAGGCTTTACACTAAGGTTTTCTTCTAGGGCTAAAAAACACATAAATGAATTTAAAACAATAGCAGGTTGTGTAAATTCAGAAATTGATAGTTTTTCATTTTTTTCAAAAAGCAAATCTTTAAAATCTATATTGCACTGTTTGCTTGCTTCGTTCAATATCTCTCTAGGTTGGGTAAAATTTTCATAAATTTCTTTTCCCATTCCAGTAGCTTGTGATCCCTGCCCTGGAAATATAAAAGCATATCTCATATCTAGTCTTAACTTTCTTTATTTTTACAACACTCATGTTCTTTATCATGTTTGTGATGTCCGCCACCACAACATTGATGATCATCTTTTTCTCCATGATTTCCATCGCCGCAGCATTCATGCCCTTTATCATGCTTATGATGACCGCCACCACAACATTCATGCTCTTTTTTAGTTTTACTACCACAACCACAAGATGAACCTTTTCCGCCTATAACACCACTTTTTATCTCGTCTTCAGTAGCAGCTCTTGTTTCTAAAATTTTTACTTTAAATTCTAAGTCTTTTCCAGCATATGGGTGATTAAAATCAACAATTACCTCTTCTTCGCCAATAGCTTTTACTATAACTCTTGCTGTTGTATTATCCTCGCCTTGTCCAAAAAGCTCCATTCCCTCAACCAAATCAATACCAGCAAACTGCTCTTTTGGAACACTTTGAATTGCTTTGTCATTATACTCGCCAATGCCATCTTTTACATCAATTCTTATAGTTTTTTCTTCATTTTGATTTAACTCAAGCAGACCTTCTTCCAGCTTTGGTATAATCTGATCAAATCCTGTTATAAATGAAATCGGCTCTTTGTTCCAATTTGTTTCTAAAAGAGTACCTTCATTTGCATCTTTTAACTCATAAATCATAGTTATTACTTTATTTTCAGTCATTACTGAACTCCTAATTTTAATTTTTGATTTTTGATTTTAACATAAAATAATAAATAAGATCTATTTTAAAGATTTAGCTTGTTCGCTATTTGGATATTGTGATTTTAAGACAGTAAAAAACTTATTAGCACTTGTTGTATCACCAATCTTTTCCAAGCTTAAACCACTATGATATAAAAGAGTTGGCATATATTCAGCATTATCTTTTATCTGAATGCTGTTTCTATATTTTTCTATCGCACCAGAGTATAATTTTTGATTATATAAAATTTCACCCAACATAAAATTCACCTCTGCTTTTTTATAGTCTTTAGAATTTAGATAATCGTAGCGTATCTTAGCCTCTGTATATTTTTTATTGTCAAATAATTCTTGTGCACTGATAAATATATCTTCTTTTTTCATATCATCAAATGCTATAATTTTTTCAGGTTTATTTTTAGTAACTTTTTCTGTTTTTTTAGAAGTATTTGTTAACTTAGTAGTTTTTTTATTATTAATTACTGCTAATTTTTCATTTTTTTTTTGAGTGTTTGCGGTATTATTTGCTTGTTTGTTTACTCTTCCGGTTGTTTTTATCTCTAAATCTGCTATTCTAGCTTCTAATTTAGAAATTTGAGAATTTAATCCTTCAACAACACTTCTCAAGCCTATAATATCTTGTTTTTGTACTTCAATTTCTCTTTGAAGAGTATTTACTTTTTTTCTATTTTCTAAAAGAACTTGTTCATTCTCTGTTAATCCATATGCATTAGATGATGTTAAATCACCAGCACCAAAAACAGAAACTTCTTCTGCAGAAATAGCTTGAACGGCTCCAAAAAGAGCCGTTATTAGTAATATTTTTTTCATCTATAAATTAAAAACTAACTTTAAACTCATCACGTCTGTTTTGAGCGTCGCAAGACTTAGTTTTATCTGTACACACTGGGTTACTTTCACCATAGCTTACTACAGAAATTCTATTAGGGTTTACACCTTCAGCAACCAATGCATCTTTAGCAGCTTTTGCTCTTTTAAGACCTAGCGCATAGTTATACTCATCAGTACCCCACTCATCGCAGTTTCCTTCAACTTTAACGTTGATAAATTCTGCACCTGTTTGGTTGAATAAAGCAGCATTGCTGTTTACTACTGATTTCATTTCTGGCTTGATACTATACTTATCAAAGTCAAAATATACATTTTGAACTTGGTTTTGTATTTGAGATGCAACTTTTGCCATTCTTTGTGCATCTGTCATAGTTTGTTGACTCATATCTATTTCTGGAGTTTTTTTACTACATCCTGAAATCATTAGAGCAGCTACTGCTAGTGTGGTTAAAACAATTTTTTTCATATTTAACACCTTTCTTATTTAAGATTTATAGAATTATAACACAAAAATTAAAAATTACCAATCTAAAGATTGAATTTTACCAAGTTTTAGTGGAAAAATAAACCCTTTATTCTCATTTACTCTTATTAATCCAACTGCACTTTGGTAATTAGAGTCTTTTATATACATTATAGTTCCGCCATCTTGTGAAAATCTTGGAAACAAATTTTTTCCACCAGCGGTTAGTTGCCTAATGTAATCTGTCTGAGTAGATATCAAATATAGATTAAAAACTCCACCCTCTTCACGACTTGAGTAAGCTATATAGTTTCCATTGGTGCTAATTGAATTATTATTTCTTCCATGATATACCATTTGTTCAACATTTCCACCATTTATGTTTTTCATAAAGACATTTGGGTATCCTAGCCTATCACTAACAAATACAATTTTTTCATCATTATCCACAAAATTTCCACTTACATCAATTCCCGGATATGTGGTTATTCTATCTTTTTTACCACTTCGCAAATCATATACAAATATATCTGGTTGATCATTTGGTGCATCTGTAATTGCAAGCTTTGTACCGTCACTACTAACATCAGAAACAGCAAGCATTCCTTGCCCTTCTATTATTCTACTTTTTCTATTGTTTGAAATATTATATTTAAATATAGTTGGGATATTGCCATTTATATATGCTGTGTAATAAAACTCTCTTTGTTCAGCTGAAGCCCATTTTGGAAATATATTAAACCCTCCACTTAAAACTACTTGCTGATATGTTAAAGTATAGTCTGCAACTATTATATCACTTGTTTTTGCCGAAGTATATTTAGATATCAAAACCATCTTGTTCATCCAGTCAACATTAGCATAGCCAATCTTACTAATAACTTCAGATATTGCTTTATGTGCTAAAAATGGATATTTTCTACCATCTTTAATATTATTGTTTGACTCATAGACTATTTTTCCATTTTGAGCAGATAAAACTTTTAAATCCAAGTTTATTGATGATAACTCATTGCCACTAAGGCTATATCTAACTATAAAAGTTGCATTATCTACTATATTAGTAGTATGGTCTCCATCAAAAGAGCTTACAGAATAAGCATCGCTAACATCAAAAGTCGCTCCAACTTTTAAATCACCTATTATTATTTTAAAAAATTTATCTTTTAAATTTGCATTTTCTAAAGTAGATGAGTCTTGCACTATGACTTTTGGCAAAGAAACCCCTTGGTTTACTATCGTTGTAGTAGCATCGTTTGCAAAAAGCGCTACACAAAAAGAAAAAATTATTATTATTTTTCTCACATTGTCTCCTTATTTATTATCTTGATTTGAATTGTATTATAAAATCTTAAATTTAAGGTATTAAATCTTTCATTTTATACTTATGGGTATAAGCTTTTCCATCTGGTGGTTTAGAAAAGGTAATTGCTTCTACTCTAGATAAAAAATCTCTTAACTTTTGATTAAACTCGGTGCTGTATGAAAGTTCTAAAATTCTATATGTCGCCCTGCCATTAGGATTAATAGTAATTTCAACCAATGCATCTTGATTTGGCATAGCACGGTAAGTGCTCCAAATGCCTGTTAACATTCCATCAACTTCGCCAATAAATTTATTATATACACCTGTTCTTTGTGACCTACCGCTAGCCTTGTCACCTTTTGTCTTGGCTACTTGCTTACTGCTTATATTTCTATCTTTTAAATTTGTCTTTTTATCGCTTTTTTTACGGCTTTGGATTTTTTCCTCTTCCTTTTTTCTTGCCTCTTCTAGTTTTTTCTTATCTGCGCTATTAAATAAATCCAGTAAATTTTCTTTTGGTTTTTCTTCTATTTTTTTTGGCGCTTCTATAGTCTCTTGTTTTTTATTTTCTGATTTTTCAATAACTTCACTTACTTTTTTATGTGTTGTTTTAATACTTTCCTCTTCTATACTATCGTTAGATTTTTGCAACTTTTCCTCTGTTTTACTAGCCTCATTTGCAGTAGCAAGAGCATTTAAAGAATCATCTATATCCATTACATATATGTCCATATATGCGTCTTTGTCTTTTGTGTATTTAATAGAGTTTTCTAAAATTTTACTTGAATATGAAAAAAATAGTATCAAAGAAACAGCCCCTAGATATATTCCAATACTAGTAATAAGTGAGATTAAATTTAAAAAGCTGTATTTGCTACCGTTCATAGAGTTTATCCAGCTGTTTGTAATGCTACTTTAGTAAAACCTGCTTCTTTTAAGATTTTTAACACAAACATAACATCATTATATATTAAGTTTTTATCTGCTTGTATAAAAACAGGAGCGTTTAAATCGTATCTAGAAATTGAAAGTGCTAAATTATCTGGAAACTCGTTTAATGCCATAGGAGTATTATCTAAAAATACCTTTTTATTAGAATCAATTCTAACAACCATATCCGTTTTTTTGTTTTCAGAAATATTTTTTTTGGAGCCATCAGGGAGTGCTATTTGCTCTTCATATATAATTGCCGGGGTTGTTACTATTAAAATGGCAAGTAATACTAGCATTATATCAACCAAGGGAGTTATGTTTAGTTCTGGAGTATCGTTATTTATATTGTACATAAAAACTCACTAAATTTGATCTTTATTATTAAATAAAATCACATCTGCTGATCTTTTTATAATATTAATAACCTCATAAGCCTTTCTTTTAATCAATAGATGAAAAGTATAAGCAGGGATTGCCACAAATATACCAGCACCAGTAGCAACTAAAGCTTCGCTAATTGCAGGAGCAATCACAGAAAGCCCAGCATTTCCACTACCCATATTTGCAAATGTATCCAGTATTGATACAACTGTGCCAAAAAGTCCTATAAATGGAGATGTTGAAGCTATAATAGATAACCATGTAAGTCCGCTTGTAGCATTTTTTTCTGACATAGATATACAAACATCTAGTTTTTCTTTTGTTATATTGCCTTTAATACATTTTCGCAAAATAGATGGTATGTTTATGTTTTTAGAGCCAAGCAAAAGCGACTCCAAAGCTTTGTTTTCTCTATATATCCAAGAGCTTAGATATATCATTTTTGAAATCAAAATAGAAAAAGTTAGTATAAAATAAATAGAGAGCCAAGAAAGCACAAATATTGTTATAAATGTGCTTCTTGAAATATAGCTCAAAAGGATATCAAATATTTCCACCTATTTTACCCTTATATGAGTTTCCATTCTAGATATTGTATTAGCATAGTTTACATTATCGGCACCCATAGATTCAATAAGTTCTTTTGCCTTCTCCATAGATTCGGCAATTGAACTATTATCTTTTCCACCTATGTAAACAGCTCCATCTGCTAAAACTGTCACTTTAGATTCATCAACTTTTACATAACCCCAACTAATAGCTACAATATCTTTTTCATCATTTAAATCAACTATCTCAATTAGTCCTGAACTAAGAAGAGTAGTTATAGCAGCATGTCCTGGCAAAACACCAAATTCACCTTCACTACCAGGAAGCTGAACAGATTTTACACTATCAGAGAAAACTATTCCGGTTGGAGTAACAATCTCTAAATGAAATTTATCATTCATAGCTATTCCTTCCTAGTTAAGCTTTTAACGTTTGTGCTTTTTGCACAGCTTCTTCAATATTACCAACCATATAAAAAGCCGCTTCTGGTAAATCATCATACTTACCTTCAATAATTCCTTTAAAGCCTTCAATGGTTTCTTCTAGCGTTATATATTTTCCTGGACTTCCTGTAAAAATTTCAGCAACAAAGAATGGTTGTGATAGGTATCTTTCAATTTTTCTAGCTCTATCAACTATTACTTTGTCTTCTTCGCTAAGCTCATCCATACCTAAGATTGCAATAATATCTTGCAAATCTCTATATTTTTGAAGAACAGACTGAACACCTCTTGCTACTTTATAATGCTCCTCGCCAACAATTTGAGGATCAAGCATTCTTGAAGTTGAATCAAGCGGATCAACAGCAGGATAAATACCTTTTTCAGCGATAGATCTATTTAAAACAGTTGTCGCATCAAGGTGAGCAAATACAGCTGCTGGTGCAGGGTCAGTTAAGTCGTCTGCTGGAACATATACAGCTTGAACTGATGTGATTGAACCTTTTTTCGTTGATGTAATTCTCTCTTGAAGCTTACCCATTTCGCTAGCTAGGGTTGGCTGATATCCAACGGCTGAAGGAATTCTTCCTAAAAGTGCTGACATCTCAGAACCTGCTTGTGAGAATCTAAAGATATTATCAATAAACATAAGCACATCAAGACCCATTTCATCTCTAAAATACTCAGCCATTGTAAGTCCTGTAAATGCAATTCTATTTCTTGCCCCTGGCGGTTCATTCATTTGCCCATAGCACAAGGCAACTTTATCTAAAACCCCAGAATCTTTCATCTCATTATAAAGGTCATTACCCTCTCTTGTTCTTTCACCAACACCAGCGAATATAGAATATCCACTATGTTTAAAAGCAACGTTATGAATAAGCTCCATAATGATAACTGTTTTACCAACACCAGCACCACCAAACAAGCCTACCTTACCACCTTTTGAATATGGCGCTAAAAGGTCAACTACTTTAATACCGGTCTCAAAAATTTCACTTTTTGTACTTTGGTCTTCAAATGTTGGTGGATCTCTATGAATTGACCATTTTGTATCAAACTCACCTTCTTCTTGCTCATCTATAACATCGCCAACAACATTAAAAATTCTTCCAAGAACTTTTTCACCAACAGGAACTGAAATAGGACCTCCAAGAGCAGTAACCTCTAGCCCTCTTCTTAGACCATCACTCATATCCATAGCAATTGTTCTAACCTTGCCATCACCTAAATGAGCAGCAACTTCTAAAACAAGTCTTCTTTTCTCGCCCTCTACATCAAATAAGACCTCTATTGCTTCGTTGATTTCTGGTAAATATTCACCAAAATCAACGTCAACAACAGGTCCTAAAATCTGACTAATAACACCTTTCATCAACTCTCCTTAATTTATTTCATTGATTCAACACCACTGATAATTTCAATCAATTCAGTGGTAATAGAACTTTGCCTTGCTTTGTTATATGCAAGATTTAAATCATATACTCGCTCTTGTGCATTATTTGTAGCATTTTCCATAGCATTCATTCTAGCGCTATGTTCTGCTGCCAAACTATCAACCAAGGCATAATACATACTATACTCTAAATACTTTTCAATAAGTTCTTCAAGAATTTTCTCAGCATTATGTGCTGGCTCAAACTCCATTAAAGAATTATCTTCAGCACTCTTAGTTTCTGGTGGCTCAATAGGGGCAATATCGTTAATTCTAATTTCTTGCGATATCATATTTTTATACCCATTATGCACCAAAACAACCTTGTCTGTTTCACCTTTTAAATAATCAGCAATCGCATCTTTGATTATCTCTTGGCCTTTTTCATATGTAGGGGCTGAACTTACTCCTATATATTTTTCATATAGCTCAATCTCTTGAAAAGTAAAGTATTCAATACCTTTTTTCCCAATAGCGCGAAGTCTAATCTTCACTTTTTTATCTTGATACTCTTTAATTAAATCTCTAATAGTTTTTATAGTTTGGACA
Organism: Campylobacter blaseri; assembly: GCF_013201895.1. NCBI lineage: Bacteria > Pseudomonadati > Campylobacterota > Epsilonproteobacteria > Campylobacterales > Campylobacteraceae > Campylobacter > Campylobacter blaseri. Next base: position 1,555,641 of record NZ_CP053841.1, read on the forward strand.
TTAAATCCACCACATAAACCTTTATCAGAAGTGATAAATATAATATCAACTACTTTTATCTCTTCACCTTTATAAAAATAGCGATTTATCCCAGACTCTTCTGACATATTTTTCATATATAATGCAACTTCGCTTAACATTTCGTTAATCTTAACAGCATACGCACTTGACTGTTCAGCAACCATTTTTGCTTTTCTAAGTTTAACATTAGAAACCAATTTCATGGCTTTTGTTGTTTTTTCAGTGTTTTTAACACTTTGAATTTGTCTTTTAATATCTTTTAAATTTGCCATGCTAAAACCTGCCTTACTCGATCAAAAAAGTTGATTTAAATTCTTTTATTGCTTTAACTAGTGTCTCTTCAATATCTTTATCTAAAGCTTTTTTGTTTCTTATATTATCAAATATCTCTGGATATCTAGCTTCTATGTAAGGGTATAGCTCATTTTCAAATTTATTTATTGAACTAGTTGGAATATCATCTAGATAACCATTAGATCCAGTAAATATAATAACAACTTGTTTTTCTACTGGAAGTGGAGAATAAGGAGGTTGTTTTAATATTTCAACCATTTTTTCACCTCTTTCAAGTTGTCTTCTACTGCTCTCATCCAAATCGCTTGCAAATTGAGCAAACGCCTGTAGCTCTCTATATTGTGCAAGATCTAGTCTTAGAGTACCTGAAACTTTTTTAATAGCTTTAATTTGTGCCGATCCTCCAACTCTAGAAACAGATAAACCAACATTAATAGCAGGTCTAATACCTGAGTTAAACAGACTTGTTTCAAGGAAAATTTGACCATCTGTAATAGATATAACATTTGTTGGAATATAAGCAGATACATCTCCAGCTTGTGTTTCAATGATAGGTAAAGCAGTTAAACTACCAGCACCTAGTTCATCATTTAACTTACTAGCTCTTTCAAGAAGTCTTGAGTGAAGATAAAAAACATCACCTGGATATGCTTCACGTCCTGGTGGTCTTCTAAGGATAAGTGATATTTCACGGTAAGCCACAGCGTGTTTACTTAAATCATCATAAACAATAAGAGCATGCCTTGAATTATCTCTAAAATACTCGCCCATTGCACAACCAGCATATGGAGCAAGATATTGAAGTGATGCTGGCTCACTAGCTCCTGCAGATACAACTATAGTATACTCCATAGCACCATACTCTTCTAATTTTTTAACTATTTGCGCAACGGTTGATTGTTTTTGTCCAATAGCAACATACACACATACAACATCTTGACCTTTTTGATTGATTATAGTGTCAATTGCAACGGTAGTTTTACCTGTTTGCCTGTCGCCAATTATAAGCTCTCTTTGACCTCTACCAATTGGAACAAGAGCATCTATAGACTTAAGTCCAGTTTGAAGTGGTTCATGAACAGATTTTCTAGCCATAATTCCTTTAGCTTTTTCCTCAATAAATCTACTTTCTTTTGCTTCAATTGGTCCTTTTCCATCTATAGGTTCACCAAGAGCATTAACAACTCTTCCTATCATAGCATCACCAACAGGAACGCGAAGAAGTTTTCCAAGTCTTTTTACAGTACTTCCCTCTGTTATTCCGGATATGTCTCCAAGAACAACAACACCAACTGTGCTCTCCTCTAAGTTAAGTGCTATACCCTGAACGCCATTTTCAAATTCGACCATTTCGTTAGCCATAACATTTTTAAGACCGTAAACACTAGCAACCCCATCGCCGATAGTTACAACTTTACCAGTCTCTTCTATATCTACACTAATGTCGAAATTTTCAATTCGCTCTTTTATAATGCTGCTGATTTCATCAGCTTTTATTTTAGAACTCACTCTATTACTCCTTCTTTTATATTGCTTTTAATATATAATTACTTAAATCATGTTTTAATCTATCCATTGAGAAATTAATCTCAACACCAAGTTCATCAAAGGTAACTTTAATTCCATTAAAATCCTTTTGAACCTTTTCAAGTTTTATTTCAGACTTAAATTTTTCTGAAAAAAGCTTTTCCATATCTAAAATTTCTTTATCAGAAATAGTATTTGAAGAGTATACTTTTCCAGTATAGCTATTTTTTAAAGATCTTATTTTAGTTTCTAATCTTTCTAAAATATCTGGAACCAAATCAAATCTTTTATTTTCTGATAGTATCTTTAAAAAATTAATAAACTCTTTTGATAGTTTTTCCTTATCGAACAAAGACAGAACTAGCTCTTCTTTTTTCTTACTAGAAACAATAGGATAATCTATAATAATTTTAAATTTATTACTTGCAAAAGCCATTACAATTACTTTTAAATTTTTTATTATGCTCTCTAGCTCTTTATTATCAAATTTTTCTATTAATGCTTTTGCATATCTTTCTGCAACTATTTTACTCATTTAGCTAACCTTTTTATTTATAACTTCAATGAGATCTTTTTGGCTTAGCTTAACACTATCATCATCAAAAGCCTCATTTATAATATTGTCAACTACTAATCTTACTGCTTTTTTCTTCTCAAATTCTTTTTTGTTTTCATGAGAGCTTAATAGATTTTTAATCTCTTCTTTAGTTGACTCTTCTATTTTAACTTTTTCTATATCTATCTCTTTTTTTGCTCTTTCTATAATAGAAATAGCTTCAGCCTTAGCCTCCTCTAGCCTTTTATAAGAGTTAACTTTTTTTTCCTTAGACTCTCTAAGGCTAACCTGTATAGCTTCTAGTTTTAATGCAATGTTATTTATTCTATTATTATAAGCGTTTTTGACAAAGTTTTTTAATAAATAAAATAAAATTCCAAAAAATATAACAAAGTTAAACAGCCTGTGAAAAAAATCATAATCTTTTACCTCACCACCGCTTGCAAACAAAATAGCAGGCAAAGTAATTAAACATATAATTATATTCTTATTCTTATTCATATTAAATCCTTGCCAAATTAGCTTTTATAGAGCTTCTAAATTCTGGTAATTTTTTCTGAAGATTGTTTTTTAATATCTCTTTTTCTTCTTCTAGCTCTTTTTCGTACTGCACAAACTCAAGCTCTAGCTCATCTCTTTTGGCTTTTATTTTTTGTGCTGCCTCTTCTTTGAATTCATTGATAGCTTCGTTTTTTATAGCGTTTGCCTCTTCTCTTGCTTTAGAATGAATTTCTCTAACTTCTTGCTCTTCAGAAGTTGCATCTTTTAAATTTTTTTCAATTAAAGCTTGATCTCTTGCTATAGCTTCATCTCTTGCATCCATAAAGCTAAGCAAAGGTTTGTAAAGTCTATTGTTTAAGTACCAAACCAGTACTAAAAAAACTACAATGGTGAGAAATAATGCAAAAAAGTTTATTTCAATCATTCACACTCCTTTTTTTATACCTATTAAAAATTTCTAACTCATTCTACAAAAACTAAGCAAAAATTTAGCTAAATTTAAATTTATTTTAGTTGAATTTGGATATTAGTTTTTTTATTTCAGCAATTTCCTCAAATTCAATAGAAATTTTGTTATTTTTAATTTTTATTCTATTAAATCCAAAATTTTTAAATTTAGTTTTTAATTCATCCATTTCATGGTGAAAATCTTTGTATTTTTCTTCTGTTTTGTCTTTTTTGTCTAAATCTTGGTTTTTTATCTTTTTAACTAAACTCTCTGTCTGTCTAACATTTAATTTTTGACCTATTATTGTATTTAAAACTTCGGTTTCATCTTTACTGCTTAATCCAATTAAAACCTTGGCATGACCCTGTGTTATCTTACCCTCTTCTAAAGCTTTTTTAGTATCTTGGCTTAAGCTTAGTAATCTAAGGGTATTTGTGATTTGTGATCTAGATTTTTTAATAATTTCAGCCAAATCATCTTGAGTTATTTTATACTCATCTATAAGTTCTTTATATGAAGTAGCTAACTCTAAAGGAGTTAAATCTTGTCTTTGAATATTTTCTATCAAAGCTAATTCTCTTAAATTTTTAGATTCAATGTCGGCAACAATTGCTTTTATGTTTTTAAGTCCCAAAAGCTTAACAGCTCTTAGTCTTCTTTCTCCTGCAATTAGAATATAATCATCATCTTTTTGAAAAACTATGATTGGCTGAATTAACCCATGTCTTTTAATAGATTCACTAAGTTCTTTAATGGCTTTTTCATCAAAAGTAGTTCTTGGCTGATATGGATTTGGCTTTATCCTAGAAACATCTATTTCTAAGATTAACTCCTTCTTCCCTTTTTCCAACTCTTTGCTATATGCTAACTCAACATCACCCAATATGGCATCAAGACCTCTACCTAAACCACTTTTTTTAATTTTTGCCATAAATCACCCTAAAATACAATTTGCCAAATCTTGATAAGCAATACTACCAATAGATTTTGAATCATACAAAATAGCCGGCTTACCAAAACTTGGTGCTTCTGCTAACTTTACATTTCTTGGAACAACTACAAAATCATCACTATCTTTATATTTAAAAAGCTTATTCTCAAAGTGCTGTTTTAAATTTGCCACTGTCTCTTTTGAAAGATTATTTTGAGAACTATACATTGTAGGCAAAAACCCTTTTATAGATAGCTTTGAATTAATAGTCTTTTTTATAATTTTTACAGTATTTAAAATAAGTGCTAGCCCTTCAAGTGCATAAAACTCACATTGAATTGGTATGATAACACTATCGCTTGCACCTAAAGCATTTACAGTAATGCTTCCTAGTGTTGGAGGTGAGTCAATAATAATATAATCATACCTATTTAGCACTTCTTTAATCTTATTTTTCAAAATAAGCTTGTAATCACTATCTTGATCTGTAAATTCTTGCTCAATTCCTACTAGCCCTATATTTGATGGTGCTAGAAAAAGATTTGGAACCTCTGTTTCTAAAATAACCTCTGAAAGTTTTTTTCTATCTGTTAAAACGTGGTAGATGTTAAACTCATAATCATTTCTATTAAAACCAAAACCAGTAGTAGCGTTGGCTTGTGGATCAACATCAATTAAAAGAACTTTTTTACCAAGCATAGCCAAAGAGGCCGACAAATTAATGGCAGTTGTAGTTTTACCAACTCCGCCTTTTTGATTAGCAATGGTTATTACTTCACTCATCTTAAACTATACACCTTTTTATTATTTATCAAAATAGCGCCATCCTCACAGAGTTTTGCAAACTCTAAACTTATCTTTCTATTGCCGATATGTGAGAAGAATTTTCTTGATTTTTCGAATTCTAGCATAAACTTACTAAAAATTTGCTTCCATGAAATTTGTTTCTTTAGTATTTCAAAAAATTCAAAAACCAAAGAATTTATCTCAACATCGATATCCAAAATATCTCCAAATTCTGGACTATTTTTTAAATTAATGCCAATTCCACATATATATGTGCTTTTTATTTTATTTGTAATTAATCCGCCTATTTTCTTATTATTTATGTAAAAATCATTTGGCCATTTAACCCATAATTTTGAACCCTTGGAGGTTAAAATTCCTCTCATCAACATTGCAAAATATATACTAATTGATTGTGGTGGTATATCTTTAGAAATATCTTTTTCATCTATACAAAATGAAAAATGCAAATTCCCAAAGCTTCCTTCCCATGAATTTCCCCTACTTCCAATACCAGAAATTTGCTCAAAAGCTACTAAAAAATATGGCGGGCTAATAAGATTATTTTTAAATTTTTCAATTAATAATAGCTGTGTTGACTCACAACTATCAATAAATTCTATCGCCAACTTTTAGCCTTTTACCATTAATAAAATCTCTAGCTAAAATAGGTTTTTTTGATGGCTCTTGAAGCTCAAAAATCTCTACTTCGCCATCTTTAAACTGCACAGAAAAACTAACTTTGTCTATCGCTGTTATTTCCCCTAAATTTTCTGTTTTTTTACCCTCTTTTAACTTTATATCTAAAAGCTTAGTTCCATTTTCTAAAAAAATTCCAGGCCAAGGCTTAAATGCTCTAAATTTCCTCATTACTTGCTTTGCATTATCGTTAAATTTAACTAACCCATCTTCTTTTTTTATCTTTGTGCATTTTGTAACAAGTGATTCATCTTGTTTAATAGGCTTTAAACTTTCAAATTCATTTAAAACTTTTATAGTTAGCTTTGCTGCTAAAACAGATAACTTATCAAAAACCTCATCAGCATTAAGCCCTTTAATATTTAAATAAGAAAATGCGAGCATATCACCATCATCAAGCCCCACATCCATAAGCATAGCCGTTATACCTGTCTCTTTTTCGCCTGCTAAAATGGCACTTTGAATAGGGCTTGCGCCTCGGTACCTTGGAAGTATTGAGGCGTGTAAATTTATGCAAGGTGCTATGTCTAAAATATTTTTAGGCAGTATTTGCCCATATGCTGCAACTATTATAAAATCGGGTTTTAAATTTAAAATATCTTGATAGGCTTTTTCATCTCTTAGTGTCTTTGGTTGAAAAATAGGTATTTCTAACTCTTTTTCTAAAATAAATTTTTTTACGTCTGGTGGCGTTAATATCTTTTTTCTACTAACTGGCTTATCAGGCTGCGTAAAAACGCCAACAACTTCAAAATTATTTTTTAAAATTTCTTCTAAAATCACCTTTGCATAACTAGGTGTTCCCATAAAAACTATACGCATAAACTACCTTTTAAATAAAGTACCACCTATTTTTTTACCATCTAGTAAAAAAGAATAGGCATCTTTTAAATCAAAGCCACTTGTTAAAAACATAGATTTATTATTGTTGAGTAGAAAATTTGCAGCTTTTAGTTTTGTTACTATACCGCCTGTTCCAAACTCACTTCCAGCATCAGCTTTTAACTCAAGCTCTTCTTTTTTAAGACTTGGTACAAGTGGTCTAATTTTTGCATTTTTATTTGTATTTGGATTATCATCATAATATCCATCGATATCGCTTAAAATAACCAACATATCGCCATTAAAATAATAAGCAACATTTGCGCTAAGACTATCATTATCCCCAAAAACTATCTCTTCAATAGCCGTTGCATCGTTTTCATTTATGATTGGAAGAATTTTATTTTTGCAAAGTCCATCAACTAAATTTTTAGCATGGGCTGTAGCTTTTCTTGAGTCAAAATCCCTTGCTGTTAAAAGAATTTGTGCAACACTTATATCATATTTAACCATTATATCGCTATAAATTTCCATCAAATAAGCCTGCCCAACAGAAGCTAAAATCTGTCTATTTACAACGCTATCTTTTTTAATATTGACTTTATGTCCCCCTGCACTTATGGCACCCGAACTTACCAAAATTACTTCATATTTTTGCATAAGTTTTGCTAAAAAAGAGCATAAGTTTCCAACTCTTTCTTCACTAATTTTATCTTTATCACTCAAAACATGAGAGCCAACTTTTATAACTACTCTTTTCATTTTACCTCATTTAATAGCTCTAAAATAGAAAATTTAAGCTCTTTAATCCCTTCATTTGTAGCACTAGATATAGGCATAACAAAATATGGTTTATTAATATCGTATTCGTATATGTCTTGCTTTTTAGCAAATTTAAATTCTTCTAAAAATTTATTATAAATTTCATCTAAATTTTCACAAGCATCAATTTTTGTAATAGCTATAGCAAATTTTGATTTTGCTAAATTTGATGAGAAATTCTCAATCTCTTGCTTTAAAGAGCTGTATTGTTCTTTTAAATCCCTATAATTTGTTGCATCAAGCATAAATAGTAAAATTTTAGTTCTTTCTATGTGCTTTAAAAACTCTATTCCAAGTCCTCTTCCACCACTAGCTCCCTCAATAATACCTGGGATATCAGCCATTACAAAAGAGCTAAACTCATCAACTTCAACCATTCCAAGTTTTGGAGTTAGTGTTGTAAACTCATAATTTGCAATTTGAGGTTTTGCATTTGAGATTGTAGATATTAAAGTTGATTTTCCAACATTTGGAAATCCAACAAGCCCAACATCTGCAATTAGTTTTAGTTCAAGCCTTATAGGCTTTTCCTCACCAGGAAGTCCTGGCTGAGCATAGTCTGGTCTTTGATTTACTGAGTTTTTAAAATGGGTGTTTCCAAGCCCACCTTTTCCACCTTGTAAAAAAAGAACTTTTTCACCCTCTTTTGTTAAATCAAATAAAACTTCGCTAGTTTCTTCATCATAAACAACAGTTCCAGGTGGCACTGTAAGAATTAAATCTTCGCCTTTTTTACCACACATATTTCGGCCTTTGCCACCTACTCCATTTTGTGCTTTTAAAACTCTTTTACCTTTATAAAAAGCAAGCGTATGGGTGTTATTATCAACAAAAAAGTAAACATCGCCACCTTTTCCGCCATCTCCACCATCAGGACCGCCTAAAATGACATGTTTTTCTCTTCTAAAGCTAACACAACCTGCTCCGCCTTTACCTGATTTAACACTAAATTTGACACTATCAACAAACATAAATTACCTTAAAATTTTTAACTAGATTATATCTAAATATACTTAAATTGTGAGAAGTTGTATATAAAATGGGTGACCACTAAGAAGTGGTCTAAGAATTATTCTTCTGGATAAACAGAAACTTGTTTTCTAGTCTTATCAAATCTTTCAAATTTAACAAAACCATCAGTTAAAGCAAAGATTGTATGATCTCTTCCTATGCCAACATTATTGCCTGCATGAGTTGCAGTTCCTCTTTGGCGGATGATAATATTTCCAGCTCTAACAAATTCGCCACCAAACTTTTTAACACCTAAGCGGCGACCTATGGAATCACGATTGTTTTGAGTTGAACCCTGACCTTTTTTGTGTGCCATTATTTACTCCTTAGGCTTGTATATTTGTAACTTTAACGCGAGTATATTGTCTTCTAAAACCGCGTTTTAACTTTGAGTCTTTTCTTCTGCGTTTTTTATAGATAACAACTTTTTTGTCTTTACCTAAATTTACAACTTCTAAGACAACCTTAGCACCTTCTACAAATGGCGCTCCTACCTTTAACTCGCCGTCATTTACTGCTAAAACATCAGTAACTTCAACGATATCTTTAACATTAGCTTCAAATCTATCTAAATTTAGGAAGTCACCTTCACTAATTTTATATTGTTTTCCGCTGTGCTTTATAATTGCGTACATAAAGCTTTCCTTTTTTTGGTAGTAACTACTAAGCACTCCTAAGAGATTTAAAAGCTTAAATAGTCCAGAAAAGGGATTATACCATAATAAAATTAAATGCAACTTACTTCTAAGTATTTAATTTAAACATATTTTATAAACAGCATTGCTTTAAAGTGCTATGTGTTTAGTAAAACCACTTTAAAGCAATTTCATACAAAAATTTTAAGAATAAAATAGCCCTTTATAAAGATTCATATTTTAGCAAAACTTTAAATTTAATTTAACTAACATATAGCTCTTTACTACATTCATCAATCAAATAAACTATATGCATAAAAGGAATTCCACAAGAGTGACTAACGCCGATCTCACAGGTGCTAGAATTACTAAAACCACGCTTTAAATTAGCCGGTATGAACTTAAGTGTTTTTGTTGCACTCAAAGTAAGTTCAGGTGTAAAAAAGCCTTTATTTCCTGCAAAACCACAACAATCAATAGCTGTATTATACACATTTTTAGTTGTGCAAATTTTGGCTAAATTTTCAACCAAATCTCCTTTTCCTCTTTTTTTCATAGCGCACATTTTATGAACTATCAAATTTTCATCAATTTTTTTAATCTTTAATTTAGGCATAATTTCCTCTAAAAACTCGCACATATCAACTATCTTTAGCTGATTTTCATCTTTTAACTCATTTATCAAATATGTTGAACAAGCTCCATGATCAAGTATAATCTCATGCTTTCCACCCTCACTTGCTTCAAGAAGTATATTTTTTAATAAATCTTTATTTTTTGCACGAATTTCTTCATAATCCATAAAAGACTTTCCACAGCAGAGTTTATCAATCCCTTCTGGGTAAACTACACTAACTCCTGCTTTTTTACATACAGATTCAAAAACCTCTTGAATGCTTCTTTTATCAAATACTAACTTAGATGGTGCAAATCCGCGGTTCATACATGTTGTAAAATATATAACTTTTTTCTCTCCGAAATTTCTATTTTCTCGTTTATAGCTATTTTTAAGCGGAAGATACTCATTTGCATAAGGGAAAGGCATAAATGAGTTTATTTTTTTAGTTATAGCACTTATGTTTTTTGCACCAACTAAACTATAGCTTAAATTTGCTGTGCTTAGTCCAAATTTAGCTAAGTTTATAACTTTATCCATATTTTCATAAATTGCATTTGCGATTTTAAAACTTTTACTAGAATTTTTACGCCTTAAATTTATTGCAATTTGTGCTGTATCTATGCTCAATGGGCAATAAATTTTACACATAGAACAAGCTGCACAGGTTTCATCACCTAAATACTCATACTCTTTTTGAAGCTTATCTGCTTTTGTGGTTTCACCTATACTTTTTAGCCTATCTATCTCCCTGGTTACTGCTATCCTTTGCCTAGGTGTCAGAGTTAAAAATTTACTAGGACAAGCTTTTTCACAAAAACCACACTCCATACAAAAGTTAATATAATCTTCTGTTTCATTCATATTTTTTATATTTTTAATGTGAATTTCTTTATCGTAGCTTATAATAACATTTGGATTTAAAAGAGCTTTTGGATCAAAAGCATTTTTAATTTTTTTATTTATCAAATAGGCTTTTTTGCCCCATTCAAGTTCTACAAATGGTGCTACCATTCTACCTGTTCCGTGTTCGGCTTTTATGCTACCATTCATTTTAGTAACTTCATTAGCCATATCTTCCATTAAGTTTTTAAAATTATTGAACTCTTTTTCGTTGCTCAAATCTGGTGTTATCACAAAATGTAAATTCCCAACTAATGCATGCCCAAAAATAACACCATTTTTACTAAATCCATATTTTTTAAATAGATTAGTAATTAACTCAACCCCATCACAAAACTTATCTATCTCAAAGCATAAGTCTTCAGTTATAACGCTAGTCTTGCTTTTTCTTCTGCCTGCAACAATAGGAAGAATTCCTTTTCTGATTTTCCACCAACCATCATAAACTTTTGGATCGCTAGAATAAAGTGGCTCAAAAGCCATTTCATAGCTGCCTAAGGCATCTTTTATAGTTTTAACATTAGTATTAAGCTCATCTTCAAAATCGCTTTGTGTTTGTAGTAAAATAGCTGTAGTGCCCTCCTCTACCTCATAAACCTCTTTAGGAACACCATCAATTCCTCTTACGCTTTTTAAACAAGCATAGTCCATCATCTCAGCAGCCCCAACTATATCTTTAAGCTCTGTAAGGGCTATAATTGCCTTTGAGGCATCTGTTAGGCTTTTATAAAACAACAAACCACAGGCTTTGTATTTCTCATCAATAACACTATTATAAACTACTTCGCTAACAAAACCCAATGTTCCTTCACTTCCAACAAAAATGTGATTAATAATATCTTTTAATTCACTAAAATCCACAAATGAATTTAGTCCATAGCCTGTTGTATTTTTAATCTTATATTTTCTTTTTATAAGCTCTGTTAATTCTGCGTCTTTTAAAATTTCATCTTTTATATCAAGAATATCTTTAATCATGTTTGGTTTTTCTTTTATAAAATTTGCCACTGAAAGCTCATCAGAGGTATCTAAAATAGTTCCATCACTTAAAATAATTCTAATTGACTTTATAGTTTTATAGCTATTCTCATCTACGCCACAGCACATTCCGCTGGCATTATTGTTTACAATGCCACCTATTAGAGCTGTTGCTATTGTAGCTGGATCTGGTCCTATTTTTCTACTATAGTCTTTAAGAACATTATTTGCCTCTTGTCCTATAACACCACAACCAAGCCTTATAACACTACCATCTTCGTTTGTTTGTATTTTTTTCCAATTATCATTTGCTACAACTAACACATCTTCACAGCTTGCTTGACCTGAAAGGGAGCTTCCTGCTGCTCTAAAAGATAGTGGTGTTTCGTGTTTGTTAGCAAGCTTTATTATTTTTACTACTTCATCCTCATTTTGTGGAAAGACTACAACTTTAGGAATATAATGATAACAAGATGCTTCAGTCCCATAAGCAAAACACCTTAAATAATCATCAAAAACTCTATCTTTCATAAAATTTCTTACATTTTTAGTAAAACCAACAAAATCTTTTTTCATGACAGCTCCTTTAAAATTTTCTATAATTATTTATAGAAATTAATTATTTTATACTATAAAGAGGCAAAGAAAGTATTAAATTTTTATAACTATTTATATTTTTTAATCTTAAATTTACCAATAAAAAATATAATAGTTGCAAATATTTTAAAACCACAGGAGCTAAATTTTGAAAACAATTTATACATCGTTTGTCATAGTTTTTACCCTTTTTCTAAGCGGATGTAGTGTGTCAAACTGGAATCTTGGAAAAACAACTACAAAAGAGATGCCTCAAACAGAAAACAAACCTCAAGGAGGCCTTAAAGAAGAATCTGAAACAAAAAAAGCAGAAAACTCAAATTTTCATATAGATACCATAATAAACACATGGGGACAACCAACCTATGAAAGAACAAACCCACAAGGCAAAAAAGTCTATATTTGGGAAAACTGTAAACCAACAGGTGTATATATAGATAGATGTGACTCAAATGGATGTGAAACAGTTCCAGAAACTCAGTGTTGCGAAAGAGCCTTAGAAACTGACAATAATGGCTATGTTCAAAATCTAAAAGAAGCTATTAATAGCTGCATATAAACCCCATTTTTTAAATGGGTATTATGCAAAATCGCCTAAATACTTTCAACATTAAATAAAGTAAATTCTAAGTCCACTACATTTTAGCCAAGCTAACTTTAAAATATTTTTTGAATTAACATTATTTTAAATTCATTACATGTGTATTTTTGTAACACCTATAAATATTTTTTTTATATATTTTCTTTTTTAAAACCATTAATTTTAAAAAATATAGTACTTTTCTGCATAAAATTTTATATATATTCTCACTATCTTAAATAAATAGAAGTCCATAAAATGCCCCTAGCTCCTTTATTTTTATATCTCTTAATTTGCGTGTCTTAATTCATATTTCTAATTATAAATTTTAAGATAGCTTTTTAATAGTTTTAAATAATATATTTGTATATTTAATTTATTTGAAAGGCAACGATATGTATACCATACTTGCGTTTTTGCCCATCGTGGTAATCTTAGTTATGATGATTGGATTTAAAATATCATCAAAATACTCTCTTTTTATTGCCCTAGTTTTAACCTCTTGTATTGCTCTTTTTGTCTGGGATATGAATATAACCGACTTAAGTGCTTATGCAATTTACGGTTTTTTAAAAGCTTTTGATATTTTAGTAATTGTTTTTGGAGCTATTTTAATCCTAAACACACTAAAATCATCAGGCGGTATGAGCATCATAAATAAAGGCTTTAGTAATATCTCAACAGATAGAAGAGTTCAAGTAATCATACTTGGTTGGGCTTTTGGTGCATTTATAGAAGGTGCTGCTGGTTTTGGAACACCTGCTGCTTTAGCTGCACCACTTTTAGTTGGGCTTGGTTTTCCTGCTTTAGCAGCTGCTATGACTACTTTGATTTTAGATTCAACATCTGTATCATATGGTGCTGTTGGAACTCCTATTTTTGGGATACAAGGGGCTATAGGAAACCAGATTGAAAATGCAGGCTTAAGCCTAAATGTATTTATGCAAGATGTAAGTGTATATACAGCAATCATTCATTCAGTTGGTGGTTTTTTTATTCCCATGCTTGTAATTGCCTTAATGGTTAAATTTTTTGGCAAAAATAGAAGTTTTAAAGATGTTATACCTGCTATACCTTTTGCTATCTTAGCTTCGGTTTCATTTTTAATTCCTTATATATTTGCATCATTTTTCTTAGGTTTTGAGTTGCCATCTCTTTTAGGGGGGATTGTATCTTTGGGGGTGCTAGTATTTGCTGCAAAGCATAATTTTTTAACACCTAAAGAAAATTGGGATTTTCCACCTAAAGAAGAGTGGAAAAATGAATGGACTGGTTCCGCACTAAAAAAGACAAAAGAGGTACAAGGCAGTCAAAACATATCTTTATTTAAAGCATGGTTGCCATATATATTAATATCTATCATACTTGTAATAACCCGTATACCTGCACTAGGCATAAAAGGTCTTTTGACATCTATGGCTATAGACTTACCTGAAATTTTTGGAGTTAGCGGAACCGTATATTCTTTCAAATATGCATACTTGCCTGGAACAATTCCATTTATACTAATAGCACTTGTAACAATTTATCTTCATAAAATGACAAAAGAAGAAGTAAAAGAGAGCTGGAAAAATACATTCTCCCAAGTATCAAAAGCGGTTATTCCCCTTGTAGCTGGTGTAGCAATGGTGCAAATCATGCTACATACAGATCAAAACCCACACGGACTTGATACAATGCTTAAAATGATGGCTAAGTTTTTTGCTGAAATTTCAGGAGAAGCTTATGTTGGCGTTGCACCAAATATTGGAATTTTAGGAGCATTTTTTTCTGGAAGCAATACTGTTTCTAACATTCTTTTTTCGGGATTACAATTTGATGCTGCAAATTTAGTTGGGGCAAGTCCTGCTGTAATCATTGCTCTTCAAAATGTTGGTGGTGCTATTGGTAATATGATTTGTGTAAACAACATAGTAGCAGTATCTGCAACAGTTGGCTTACTTGGGAAAGGTGAACACAAACTACTTACCTACAACACTCTGCCTTGCATTATTTATATGTTAATAGCTGTTGTAGTTGGGTATTTTTTACTCTGATTTAAACTATTTCTAGGAGAAGTTCTCCTAGAAATTAAATATAAGTCCAAAATTTTATCTAACTACTCCATTGAATTTTTGCCTTAGTTCGGTTTTGCTCATTTAGCAAGATTTCATCTGGCTTTACATCTAAAATACAAAAATTTACATCTTGATACTGGTTATTTCCAGCTGCTTGAAGCATGTGCTGAGTGTAGTATTTAAGTTTTTGCTTACTTCTTGAAATTATTGCTATGTTTTTATTTCCTTGTCTTATTAAGCTGTTTATACTATCGTAAAAACCACCATCATTTCCTTTTAAGGCTGCAGGTCCTGCCATAGTATCAGGAATAAATCCATAAGATGGAATCTCTACAATAGTCCAGTCTATAACTCCGTTATCTGTTTGACATTCAGTAACAATAGATACAATAATATTATTTTTTTGACTAGCACAACCACCCAAAAGCAAAGACACTACTAATAAAATTAAAATCGTTAAAAAATTTTTCATTTTTTCCCTTTTTTGTGAATTTATAATTTATCTATATTGCATTATTAGTTTAAACTCTCATTTAAGTTTAAATATAAATTTACATAAGAGAAACTAAATGTTATTAAAAGTAGTAGTATTTGTTTTAGCATTTAATTTCTCTTTAAATTTTTTGTTTATATTTTAATTTACTATAAAGCTTTTATATCCATATCTTTTTCTATACAAACATCTTCCTTAATTCTTTTATGGATACATCTTCTCTTTTTTATATGTTACACCAGTTACTTTTGCTTTTACCATAGCTTTTTTTAAATCTTGTGAAACATAATTTTTTAAAGTATTTTCTAGTAATCTTATAAAATGTTTATCTTTTGTTTTTTCTGCTGATAATCTATCAACCATAATATCTCCATCACTAGTTAATATAGTTAGTTCTTCATTTAATACATCAAACATATGTGGCACAGGTTTAAATCTTGGAACATAAGCATCATCTAAAGAAGAGCCATCTTTGCTTTCTACTTTTAAATGTATCCACTCTATCTCATCTTCTCCTACAAATTCATTTATAATATCTCTTAACTTTTTACTAAATATGGGACGAATTCTACTACCTGTATAGTCTTTTAACTCCCCATTTACCATTTTAAGTTTATATGGATATTCTAAAGGTAGTTTATATATATCTTCTTCCCAAAAATCAAACTCATGACCCTTTTCTATAGTTGCATAAAGTTTTCTGTCATCTTCTTGTAATAGTTTATAAAATTGCCTCATTATTTCCATCCCTCCTTATACATTAAACTAGGATTTTCTCTAACTGGTTTTTTAACATACTCTTCATAAAGTTTTAAAAATTTATCTTTATTATTTCCGGCAATAATTACTGAATTATCTTTCTTTCTTAATTTTACTATATAATTGCTACCTTAATTATCTATCTCCTTTAGTTGCCATTATATTTTTTGAATTTAAATATTGGTTTGTCTGCAAATTTACATCTAAATTCAGATATAAATTTGCATAAGAGAAACTAAATGTTAGTAAAAGTGATAGTATATGTTTTAGCATTTAGGTTCTCTTTTTATTTATTGTTTAGCTTTATTTCTACTTAATAATTTTAAATCCCTACCCATTCATTTGCACATTTTAATACTATTTCAAGATTATCTAGGCTTGAGTATGCACTAAATTTGTCTTTACTAGCCTCTATACTAAACCAGCTTTTGTCTTTATTGTTAGCAATGTCTAAATTTGTTTTTCCTGTAAAATTTGAAATTTCTAAACTAACCTTATCTTGAATGCTAAATTTGAAATTTATATCTTTATGGTTATTTTTCCAGGAGAGTAGTTTTTTCATATAATGACCATAAAAATCATCTGTTCTTCTTTCATTAAAGGTAAAATATCTATTTTTTCTTAAATTTCTAAGCTCTTTTGAAGCTTCTAAATTCCAATCAAATAAACCAGAAAAGTTTTCACCATTTACTATATAATCCTCATATTTAAATACATTATAAAACTCATCTTTACTAAATTTAGAAAATGCCCAGTATTTTGGAATTTGTGGGTTTAAAATTTCAAATAGCGAAGCTAGATAAAATAACCCATCTTCTAAAAGATAAAATACATCGTCTTTTACAAAAAGCACTCCATAAACTTCAAATTCATTTCCAAATTTCACAATGCTTTTACGATTTTCTTTACTGCTATCTTTAAATTCATACTCTTTTATAGCTTTTACTATCATCTCTTTCCCTTTCTGCTAATTACCAATTCAAACTCCTACCCATTCATTTGCATATTTTAATACTATTTCAAGATTATCTAGGCTTGAGTATGCACTAAATTTGTCTTTATTAGCCTCTATACTAAACCAATTTTCATCTTTATCATCAACAATATCTAAATTTGTTTTTCCTGTAAAATTTGAAATTTCTATACTTACACACTCTGCAATATCAAGTTTAAAATTTGCCTCTTTGTTCTCTTTACTCCAAGACATTAATTTTCTTAGATGATTTCCATAAATTCCCTCTTCTTTTATTTTATCTGTGTGTTTATACATAACTTGTATAGCATTTAGTAAAATATTAATATCTTTGGGAAATTCGTTCCATCCTATATTAAAAAAATGTTCATATGTATTTTTAGATAACTCATCATATGAACAAATATATCCATTTTTATCATTTAAAAAAGTTTTTGCAAATATCCAATTATTTGGCAACTCTGGATCAAGTATTTCAAACAATGACGCCAAAGCCCAACAATATGATCTAAAGTCATCATTAGAACATACTAAAAAATATAACTCATCTTGTAAAAGCAATATTCCATATACATCATATTCATCTCCTTTTTCTACAACTGAGTTAAAACTAAGTCCTGCTATAACTTCCATCTTCCTATCTTCTAATGCTTTAATTCTCACTAATTATCCTTAAATTTGTAATTTCGCTTTAAATCCAAAATTTTAGTCACGTAAAAATCATTTTCTTTAGATAGTGTTGGCATTGTTTTATAAAGTTTATCCAAATTTATAGATTTAATTAATCTTTCATTTTTCAAATCTCCACAAATACCTATAAATTTGAGATTTTTAAAATTTGAACCCATAAATTTACCTTTAGCGAAATACCCACCTTCAAATCTTTCATAAGATATATAAAGTAAAACTTGGTGCAAAATTTCATCTTGGTTTAGTTTAATAAACAGGCAATGCTCTAAATTACTAAATTCATTAACTATATCAAAAATGCTAAAACCAAATTTTAAATCATACTCATCTAAATTTATATCCAAAAAGCTGTCTTCATCATTTTTTGTTTTATATATACATAAAACTGCTCTAAAATCCACATCTATTTTTCCTAAAAAATCAAATTTTAAACAATCACCATTATAGTGTTTATAAGCATACTCCTTTATGACATCTTTTAAAATAGAATTACCGCTAAATGTAACTTCGCTATTTTTCAAAGATTCATTTTTTAAAATATATTCGCTGTTTTTCATTTTTAATCATCTATATTAAATAAAGTTCATTTTCATTAGCTATGTCGCTATATTTAAAAACTAAGCTCTTATCCTTAAAATATATTGGAAAAGAGCAATCATAATTACTAATCAAGCAAATCTCATCTTTTGGAAACAAAAAATAATTTATAACCAAATTCTCCCTTAAAATAAAGGTAAAAAGTAGTTTTAAAATCTCTTCATCTTCTACACAAAAGTATGAACAATTTTTGCCATAAAAATTCATATATTGATGAAGCAACAAATACTGAAACTTTCTATCAATGCCTATATTTAGATAGTCTAAAAAGTATTCATATCCTACATTAAACAAATTTGTATTAACTATGCAATTTTTATCATTTTGCCTAAAAACCTCTAAAATAAACTTAAGATAGCTATCCTCTTTAGTCATTTTAAAATAATCATCATTTAAAAGTTCAAGCCTATCATCATTTTTGATTAAAGTTTTTTCAAACATAGTTAAAAGTCTACTTGTATGATTTTCACTCATCTTTTCAACTATTTTATCAATATCATCGCTAATCAACTCGCAAAACTTATCTTGTATTTCTTGTAAATTATCAATACTTTTTATTATTGGTAAATTTTTCATCTCATTCACCTTTATCTAATTGTTTTTTATACTCATTAGTTATTTGAACTTCTATATTCTTTATATTTTGTTCTTTTTTAATTGTAAAAATCTTATCTAGATAGTTTACAAAAGGCACTATGATAAATTTTATAAAAATTATATAGTGTAAAGAAAATATAAATTTAAACCCTAAATACTCGTAAACAGAGTCTGGAGTATTATTAGGATTTGGTAAAGAACTAATGTATCCATAGCTAATAACAATCCAAGAAAAAGAGACAAACAAAATAAATATTTTTAAATTTAGAGATTTTTCCAAAAACAATAAAACTAAAATTATTGGGTTAATAGCAACAAAAACTATTATGGTAAAAAAACTAAACCCCTCACTAGCTTTGATAAAAAAGCCACTATAAGTGCATATATTGTATATAAAGTTAAAGTAAAGATATATAGAAAAATACAAAATTATTATATTTTTGGCTCTTTTAGTCATCTCAAACCTTTGCTATATAGTTTATCATTATAAATTATCTTATCCAAAAAATTTACAAAAGGCTTAAAAACAAACTCTATATACATTGGATAATGCAAAGAAAATATAAAATTCCAAAAAAGAACCTCATACCATGCAAAATCATAGTTTGTATCGTTTAAAATACTTTCTCTTATAAATCCACCATTTCCATCAATATCATACAAAGATGATGCTATCAATAAGCTTTCAAAAAAATTATAAACAAACAAAACAACTGAAAATATAGCCAATAAAACAAATGTTGTAAAATTGATTGATTTTTGTATAATCAAAAATATCAATACAAATACAATAGAGCCAATGGCGATGTTCATTACTGAACTTATAACATCTGATGCTTTGTCTGATGCATTAAACATCAAACCATAGCAAAACATAAATGTATAAATATATACAGAATAGTATAAAATTAAAACTTTTTTGGCTCGTTTAGTCATTTTTTATCCTCAATAAACAGTTCTATTGCATCATAATATTGTTCCAAAAAAGGATGATATTTTATAAGGTCATTCCAATTTTTATATTCATAATTTGCATCTGAATTTAACCAACCATTTGCAATTGGATCATGTGGATGATTAATTTGAATTATGAATTTAGCATCAACTGCTTGCATGCTTTTCTTTAAACCTGTTGCTGATTTAGGTGAACCTACTGATATAAATTTATAAGGTGTTTTTACATTTTGAATTTTATTTATTTTATTTGCTTTATAAATATCTTCATTTCCAGCACTATGGGCTACAATAATAGTATCTGGAGATAATTGTTTAAGTTTATAAGCTGTCAAAACATCTTTTTTAGTAAGAAAATTTGGTAGCCATTCTATAGCATCTCCAATGTACAAAAGCGGTCCTTTTACATTATTAATCAAACCTACATTATCTCCATAATCCTTTTTAAATTCTTTCAATATTTCTAAAGCTTCTGCATGGTTATTTCCCATTCCATTAACAAAAACTATTTTAGAATTTAAATCGACATTATCATAATTTAATTGGGTTTTACTTCTAAGTTTTTCAAAATCCACAGGATTGTTTAAATCATACTGATATTTATATTTTTTATTGTCTGGAGTGTTCAGTATTTTCGTATAATCCTGCAATAATGCAATGCGTCCTTTAGTGATTAAATTTATTATATCTTTGTTTAGATATCCATTAGATATTGCCTCCCAAGTAGTAAGGTCAACTATTTTATTGTCGTTTATTTTATCCATAGCAAGAACTTTATCTCTATAAATATATATTTTATCATCCCCTTTACTCTTATCTAAATTAATAAACTCTTTATTGTTGTTTATTAGTGTATTGTGGCTAGTGTTAAATATAGAGTTATTTGTAGTTACTATATCTAGGTTATGGTT